>RFGL01000353.1 GCA_003697015.1 Acidobacteriota bacterium
GTTTCGGGGACACGAGCGCGCCCCGCGACGGGCCGTCCTCCGCGCCTGGTGGCGACGCCCGGGCCGTGGCGGGCCGCGGCGCCGTGGCCGCGTGGTGGATGAACCCCCCAAGCCCCGATCTCCCTGGCCGGGTTGCTTCCCTCGGGTCGCCAGCCCCAGACCTCGGCGAGGTTGAAGGCTTTCGAGAGGGTGGTGAGGACTTGGCCCTCATCGGGCGACGTTCTTCGGCGCTACCATCCCACCACCGCGCCGCCGCGACGGGCGAGCCAGGTGCGGCGCTCCTGGTAGTCGGGCAGAGCGCGCTCGAGGCGGGTCCAGAAGGCCCGGGTGTGGTGTTTTTCGTGCAGATGGACGAGCTCGTGGACGACGACGTACTCGACGATCCGGGGGGGCAGGAGGATGACGGCCCAGTGAAAGTTGAGGTTGCCGCCCTGGCTGCACGAGCCCCAGCGGTAGCCGAGGTCGAGGACCCGGACGCCCGGCGGGGCGACGCCGAGGCGGGGGGCGAAGCGGGCGGCGCGGCGGGTGAGCCAGGGCCGGGCGTGGTCTTTGTACCAGCGGATGAAGCACCGGCGGCCGTCCTGGGCGTCGGCGCGGCGCAGGCGGAAGCGGCCGCGTTCGAGCTTCAACGGCACGTCCTGCTCGCCGACCAGGAGGAGCCGGTAGCTGCGGCCGAGATAGGGGAATCCTTCGCCCGAGACCATGCGCCGTTTCCGCGGCTGCTCGAGCAGGTCTTTCTCGGCCAGTTTGGTGTAGATCCAGAAGAGCTTGTCGCGCACGAAGCCTTCGAGGGCGGCGTCGGGGCAGCACTCCGGGGCGGCGAGGATCAGCTCGCCGCCCCGGTCGACGGTGATCTGCAAGGTCTTGCGCCGCCGGCTGCGGCGCACCTCGAAGGTCAGGTCTTCGACTCGGAGGCTCCTCATGCGTGCACCAGGCGATCGTGATTCGCTTTCGCCACCTCCATCACCCGATCGGCGACCGCATCGGCACGCTCGAAGGGCACGATCTCGTTTTCGTCGAGAAAGATGAAGATCCGGCTGCGCAGGGCCTCTTGGTGACTCGGATTGTGCCAGAAGCCGACCATGCCGACCTCCTCGCGGATGAGGCGCTCGACCATCTCGACCGTCAGCTCGGCGAGCCACGCCGCGTCGGCCCCGGCGACGGGTGATTCATGGCGCCGCTCTTCGGCCAGCAGATCGTAAAATGGTAGTTGGTGCGGCTCCAGATCGACCTCTTCGATCGCCACCGCCTGGCGCTCGCGCTTGGCCTCTTCGATCAACGCGCCGAGCTCGAGCACCTGCTGCGACCAGTTCTCCTTCAGCCGTGCCAGGATCTCTTCCAGGCGCTCGGAGAGCTTGCGGTAGCGCACCGGATCCTCAGCCAGCTTGCGGCGCAGGTGGTGGCGCAGAGCGTGCTCCATCTCCGACGCCTTGGCGCGCTCGGAGACCTGACGGCCGACGTGGCGGCCGAAGCTGTCGTCGGTGATCGCCAGCGGCGGGATCTTGGGGTCGATGCCGAGGGAGAGGACGTGCTCGTCGATCAGTCGCTTGACCTTGCGCCCGAGGGCCTTGCCGATCACCGGCAAACCCTCGCGGTAGCGGTGGCGGGCGCGGTGGTAGATCTCCCCCAGGGTCGCCGCCGGCCGCACGAAGGGCAGCCCCTCCGGCCGCGGCAGGACGAGATCGAGGGTGGCGAGGAATCGCTTTAGCTTGACCGCGAATTCAGCCCGCAGGCGGACGTCTTCGAGCAGCGCCACCGCCTCTTCGACGTCGGCCGTCGGCTCCACCTGCCGTGCCTGGAAAAGGGCCACGACCCGGTCGTAGCGGTCCCGCAGCTTGGGGATCTCGTCGCGCAGGCTCTGGAGCGTCCCGGCGACGTCCTCGGCGCTGTAGGCGGCGAGTGCCTCCGTGAGATGGCGGGCGATGCCGAAGTAGTCGACGACGATGCCGGCTCTCTTGCCGTAGCCGGTGCGGTTGACGCGGGCGATGGCCTGCAACAGCTCCGCCTCTTTGATCGGCCGGTCGAGGTACGCCACCCCTTCGATCGGGGCATCGAAGCCGGTCAGGAGCATCGACTTGACGATCAGGAAGGCGAGGGGATCGGCGTCCGGCTCGGCGCCGCCGTCGTCGGGCAGCAGGGGGCGCTTGAAGCGCTCGATGCGGGTCTCGATGCGCCCCGGGTCGCTCCACTCGCTCCACTCGGGCGGATCGTTGTGAGCGGGGGAGATGACGGCGGCGAATTCGAGCCGCTCGAGGAGAGCGAGGTCGCGCCCTGCCCGCACCGCGGCGCGCAGGGCGCGGGGCTTGCCGTCGAGGGCCACGTCGTCGAGAGCGCGGGTCTCGGGGTCGAGGTCGCGCGCCCGGCGCACCAGGGCATCGCGGGCGGCGACGAAGGCCTGCTGGTAGCGCACCGCCGCCCGCCGGCTGCAGCACACCACCTGAGCTTTGAGGCCGCTCGGCAGGATGTTCTCGACGTAGTGGAACAGCATGTCTTCGGCCTTGGCACGGATCAGTTTCGGCGCCTCGAAGATGGCGCCGCGGGTGCCGTATTTGCGCTCCAGGGCCTCGAGCTGCTTCGGATCGCGGCCGGCGACCAGATCCTCGAAGAGGTGGTCGAGGTCGCGGCCGTCGGAGACCGCGGCCTCGGCGGTGCGTCCCTCGTAGAGAATCGGCACGGTGACGCCGTCGGCTTCGGATTGACGCAGGGTGTAGCGGTCGATGAAATCGCCGAAGATCTCGTGGGTACGCTTCTTCGCCCCCATGATGATCGGGGTGCCGGTAAAGCCGATGCGGGCGCAGTTGGGCAGGGCTTGGAGCAGATTGGCGTGGAGCGAGCTGCCGTGGGATCGGTGGGCCTCGTCGACCAGCGCCAGGATGGCCTCGTCGTCGTTCAACGTCGGCACGCCGGCCGGGCCCGGCCCGGGATCGTAGGCCGGCCGCGGCTCGGCGGCGGCGGAAAGCTCCTCGCCCCAGGCCGGACGGCGGTCGCTGATCTCATCGGCGAGGTGGACGGGCTCGCCCGGCACGAGGCGCGAAGCTGCGGCGACCGGTGGCGGGTAGCCCTCGAGGTCGCGCTCGGAGTATTTCTGGATCATGGCGAAGACGATCTCGGGCCCGCGCCGGCGCAAGAGGCGGTGGACGTCGGACACGCTCTTCGCGACCTGGAGGCTCTCACCGGTCAAGCGGGCGGTCGCCCTCAGCTGGCGCTCGAGGTCTTTGCGGTCGGTGACGATGACCACCTTGAAGCGGCGCAGCGCCGGGATGGAGCGGATCTTGCGCACCAGGAAGACCATGGTGAGGCTCTTGCCCGAGCCTTGGGTGTGCCAGATGATGCCGCCGCGCCGGTCGTGCTCGCCGTCCTGCCGCCGGGTCTTGCCGTGGAGCAGGCGATCGATGGCGTAGTGCACGGCGCGGAATTGCTGGTAGCGGCAGACGATCTTGACCTTCCTGCCGCCGCCTTCTTTGAACAGGGTGAAGTGGCGCAGGACGTCGAGGAGGTGCGCCGGCCGCAGCAGGCCGGCGACGAGGGTGTGCTGGCTGGACAGGCGGGTGCGGCCGAGCTCGGCAAGGACCTCGGCCCGCGGCACCGGGGCGGTGTCTTTCCACTCGACGTAGTCGCCGGCGTCGGCGTGCAAGGTGCCGGCGCGCGCCTCGTCGTAGCAGGTGGCGATGAGGATTTGGTTGGTGTAGAAGAGCCGTTCGTTGCCCTCGTTGCCGCTCACCTCTCCGGCCGCCCGGCGCGCGTTGTGGTAGCGGCGCAGCTGGTCGACGGCGGAGGGGATGGGCTCGGACCTTGTGGGGCTCTTGCACTCGACGACCACCACCGGGATGCCGTTCACGAAAAGCACCACGTCGGGGACGATGAAGCCCCGCCCGCGGCCCCCCGGGCAGTCGACGCGGAATTGGCTGACGGCGGTGAAGACGTTCTTTTCGGGGTGCTCCCAGTCGACGTAGTGGACGGTGCGCGCCCGCCCCCCGTCCCAGCCGGGAAGCCCTTCGACCGCCACCCCGTCGTGCAGCAGCCGGGTCGCCGCCTCGTTGGCCTCGATCAGGCGCTTGGAGCCGATGCGCTCGAGGGCGGACGCGGCCTGCGAGATCCGCCCCTCGTCGAGCCACGGCTCGCCGTCGCGCAGATTGATGCGGCGGATCGCCGCCCGCAGCTCGTCGCGCCTCAGCACCTCCCGAA
>RFGL01000354.1 GCA_003697015.1 Acidobacteriota bacterium
CGTTGACCAGAGGCTCGGCGTGGGGGCGGAGCTCGGTGCAGAGTTTCTTCACTTGCTTGCGCCTTGGCCTTGGCGGGCTCGAAGTAGCCTTGCTCGAGGAAAAAGGCGCGGTGGTGCTCCAGGCGCTCGAGGGCGAAGAGGTCGCAGAGGAGGGTGAGGACGGGGGTCAGCTCGGGGGTGGGGCAGGCTTCGAGGGCGGCGGCGAAGCGTTCGAGGATCAGGCGCTCGACGTGGGCCTCGGCGGTCTTGACCAGGTGGTTCTGGCAGGCGATCAAGGCGGCGTGGGAGTCCTCGCCGCGGTCGAGGCGCTTCTTGAGGCGCCGGGCGACGGTGGTCAGGAGGTGGCTCTCGCGCCAGCGCAGGGCGGCGAGCTGGACGTCGCGATCGCGCAGGTGGCTTTGGTCCCGGAGGCGGGTGGTGACCGGGTTGCGCTCGGCCAGGCTGGTCGCCGCCTGGCCGGCGACGTGGCGCACGAAGGCGAAGAGATTCATCTCGCTGAACTGCTTCTTGAGGCCGGTCAGGAGGCCCTTGGCCACCAGCTGCAGGAGGACGGTGTTGTCGCCCTCGAAGGTGGTGAAGACGTCGCTGTCCGCTTTCAAGGCCGCGAAGCGGTTGACCGCCAGGTAGCCCTGGCCGCCGCAACACTCGCGGCAGGTCTGGATGGTGCGGGTGGCGTGCGAGGTGGCGAAAGCCTTGAGGCCGGCGGCGAGGGTCTCGACCTCACGCCGGTCGAGCTCCTCCATGGTGGCGGCGTAGCGCTCGGCGAGATGACGCAGGGCGAAGTGGGCGCCGTAGGTCGCCGCCAGGGGCGGCAGCAGGCGGCGCTGGTGGGTGCGGTAGTCGAGAAGCGCCGTCTCCGCCTCCCCCGGCGGGCCGAACTGACGCCGCCGGTTGGCGTAGCGGATGGCGATCGCCAGCGCCGACTTGGTCGCCGAGAGCGCCGCCAGAGCGATCGACACCCGGCCGCCGACCAGGGTTCCGAGCATGGTGAAGAAGCGCTTCTTGCCGCTCGGGATCGGGCTGTCGTAGCGGCCCTCCTCGTCGACCGTGGCGAAGCGGTCGAGGAGATTCCGCCGCGGCACCCGCACCCGCTCGAAGCTCAGGCGTCCGTTGTCGACGCCGTTCAAGCCCAGCTTGGCGCCGCAGTCCTCGATCTCGACCCCGGGGCAGGGCGTGCCGTCCGGCCGGCGGATCGGCACCAGGAAAGCGTGGACGCCGTAGCTTTCGCCGTCGAGCTCGAGCTGGGCGAAGACCGTCGCCAGCCGGCCGTGGCAGGCGGCATTGCCGATGTAGTCCTTGCGCGCTCCGGGATGCGGGGTGTGGATGACGAACTCGCCGCGCTCGCGGTCGAAGGTGGCGACGGTCTCGAGATCCTGGACGTTCGAGCCGTGGCCGGTCTCGGTCATGGCGAAGCAGCCCGGCAGCTCCAGGCTGCCGGCGTCCTTCAGGTAGCGGTCGTGGTGGCGGGCCGTGCCGAGATGGAGGATCGAGCCGCCGAAGAGCCCGAACTGGACCCCGAATTTGACCAGCATGCTGAGGTCATGATGGGCCAGGGTCTCGAAGACGGCGACGAAACCGGCGGTGTCGTCCCGTCCGCCGCAGCGGCGGGGGAAGCTCAGGGCACCGAGTCCCTCGGCGGCGAGAGCCCGGCACCAAGCGAGCACCTGTTGCCGGTAGGCGGCGCGGTCGAGGTCGTCGCCGCAGTAGCGGAATTCGGGCCGCCGGAGAATCTCCCGCACGCGCTGGCGCAGCTCGGCGCGGGGCTGGTCGAGGTAGCGCGTCAGGGCCGCCACCGGGAAGCTCGCCGGCGGCGTCACCGGCCCCGCCGCCGGCCGGCGGGTGGCGAGGAGCTGGCGCGCCGCCTCGCTGCCCGCCACCCCCAACGACTCCTCCACCGCCACCAGCGCCTGGCGCTCCACCTCGCTGACCCCGCCCTCGGCCCGTGCCAGCAACACGCCGAGCTCGGTCAAGGTGATGCGCTCGCGGTGCGACAGCCCGGCCGCCCGCCGGCGGATGGTGGCCAGCAGGCGCTGCAGATCGCGGGCGCTGGGCGGCGACGCCGGGTCGAGCCAACGGCCGAGGAGCTTGCTGCACGGTTCCGGCAGACGCGCCAGCCGGCGGATGCGCTCGCAGATCGTCCCCATCTCCGCCGGCGCCAGCTCGCCGTCGGCCCAGGCGACGTAGATCATCGGCAGAAAGGCCACCAACCGCGGATCGTCGAGAGGCAGGCCGGCGCCCTCGGGTGCGCCAGCAGGGGCTTTGCTCGTCATCGGACCTCCGGCACGCGGGAACGGATGGCGTCGATGGTAGCAGAGGGCTGGGGACCAAGCTGCCGCTGAGCGTTTCGCCACCCCTCAACCGCCGCCGCGCCGGCCGCGGATGCGGTCGAGCCAGCGGCGGAAGGGGTTTCGTTTGCGCTCGACGTCGAGTCCGAGGTCCGCGGGTTGGACGACGGGGCGGCCGCGGTGACGGGGGCAGAGGGTGGCGGGGAGGGAGTCGCGGAGGAAGAGCTCGGTGACGATGCGGGGGCAGCGGGTGCGGGCGAGCTGGCCGGTCTCCGGATCGATCAGGGCGCGCAGCACGCCGTCGGGCACCGGGAAGTCGGGGTAGCCGCCGGCGGGGCGCACGGCGCGGGTGAAGCGCGACCAGATCGGCAGGGCGGCGCGGGCGCCGGAGAGGCGGGTGGTGGCGTTGTCGTCGTAGCCCACCCACACCAGGGTGGCGCGGATCGGCGCGTAGCCGGCGAACCAGCTGTCGCGGCGGTCGTTGGTGGTGCCGGTCTTGCCCGCCAGGCGATCGACGATGCCCTGGGCGCGGGCGCTCTTCGCCGTGCCGGCGTCGAGCACCCCCTGGAGCACGTGGGTGACCAGGTAGGCGACGTCGGCCCGCAGGGCCTCTTGCGGCTCCGGTACCGGGGTGCCGGGGAGCTTCTTGCCGTGGCGGTCGAAAACCGCCACCAGGCCGTGGAGAGCCGGCCGCCGGCCGCCGTTGGCGAGGGTGGCGTAGGCCGTCGCCAGCTCGCGCGGGGTCACCGCCATGGCCCCCAACGAAAGGGCCGGAACCGGCTTGACCTCGCTCGCGATGCCCATGCGGTGGGCGAGATCGACGATGCCGTAGAGCCCCACCCTGAGCCCGATGCGGGCGGTGGGCACGTTCAAGCTCTCCTCTAGGGCGACGCGGGTGGTGACCCAGCCGCGGTAGCGGCCGTCCGAATTCTGCGGCTGCCAGCGCTGGCCGTCGCGCTCGTAGACGAAGGGGGCGTCCTCCACCGGCGTCGCCGGCGCCAGGCCGGCGGCGTAGGCGGCGGCGTAGACGATGGGTTTCCAGGCGCTCCCCGCCTGGCGCCGGGCCTGGCGCACGCGGTCGAACTGGCTGCGACCGTAGTCGCGGCCGCCGACGTAGGCCAGGATGGCGCCGTCGCGCGGGTCGACCGAGATCAGCGCCGCCTCGAGGGGCGGCTCGCGCGGTTTCTCCCAGCGCTCCTCCAACCGTTCGAGGCCCCAGGCGACCGCCTTCTCGGCCTGCGCTTGATCGAAGGCATCGAGGGTGGAGAGCAGCACGTAGCCGGCGTCGCGCAGCTCGCCGACGCCGAAACGGGCTTGCGCCTCCACCATCATGGCGTCGGCGAAGAAGGGCGTGCGGCGGGCGACCAGGGGCTGATCGAGGGTGCCGAGAGGGGCGCGCCGGGCCGCGGCCAGGCGCTGCTCCGGAATCCAGCCGAGCTCCCCCAGCCGCTCCAAAACCTGATCGCGACGGGCGAGGGTCGCCTGCGGGTGGTGGAGGGGGGAGTAGCTGCCCGGCGATTGGATCATGCCCGCCAGGGTCGCCGCCTCCGCCAGGGTGAGCTGCGCCGGCGCCTTGCCGAACCAGGCCCAGGCGGCGGCCCCCACCCCCATCAGGTCGACGCTCCCCGAGCGCCCCCAGTAGATCTCGTTCAAGTACGCCTCGAGGATCTCCCGCTTGCTGTAGCGGTAGTCGATCATCAGCGCCAGGACGGCCTCGCGCAGCTTGCGCGCCCAGGTGCGCTGGTGGGTGAGGTAGCGGTTCTTGACCAGTTGCTGGGTCAGGGTCGAACCGCCCTGACGCACCCCCCCGGCCCGCAGGTTCACCCAGGCGGCGCGCAGGGCGCCGGAGAGGGAGATCCCCGGGTGGTCGAGGAAGGCGGCGTCCTCCGCCGCCAGCACGGCGTAGATCAGGTCCTCGGGCAGCTCGTCGATCGCCACCGGCCGCCGCTCCTGGAGATCGTCGCCGTAGTAGCTGGCGAGGAGCGGCGGATCGAGGTAGGCGGTCGACGACGGACGCTCGTCGATCGTCAGCTGGCGCACCACGCCTCCGGCGAGGCGCAGGCGCAGGCGATCGCCTCCCGCCACCCCGTTCCCGGTGGGGAAACGGCGGCGGGCGATGGTCACCGCGTCGCCGTCGCGGCGGAAGGTGCCGGCGACCAGCGGCTCGCCGGCGGCGACCGGTACGTAGTGCCGCTCGGCCAGCAGCTCCTCCAAGCCGCCGCCGCCCACCGCCGCCCCCACCCGCAGCTCCGCCGGCCGGCCGTAGAGCCGCGACGGCTGGCGCGTCGGCACCGAGCCAAACTGCTGCACCAGCTGCCAAAACGGCCACGCCAGCCAGCCTCCGGCGCCGATCGCCAAGAGGAGCAGCACCACCAGCACCCGGCGCAGGGGACGGCGGCGCGTGGGGCGCTTCGTTGTCTTACGGCGGCGGCGTCGGGACATGGGCGGGGCTCATGGCAGGCACAGAGGTCATTATCGCAGCACGATCCGTGCCGGATGCGCCGGATTGGTAGGCTTGCCCCCGATGACGAGCCCTCCTTCCCGCCGCGCCCGCCTGCACGGCCTCGCCGGCCGGGTGGGGCTGGCGGCGCTGTCGTTGGGTTTCAGCCTGCTCTTCGCCGAGCTGGCCCTGCGCTTGGCGTTGCCGCCGCCCGCGGTGCCCGAGGCCGGCGACGCCTGGCGCTATCCCTTCTTCGCCTACCACGAGCGCCTGGGCTGGGACCTGGTGCCGGGGGCGGAGAGCGAGCTGACGTTGCCCGAGGCGACGGTGGTGGTGCGGATCAACGGACAGGGGCTGCGCTCCGATCGCACCTACCGCATGGAACGCTCCCCGGGGGTGCGTCGCATCGTGGTGGTGGGGGACTCGTTCACCTTCGGCTACGGGGTCGAGAATGACGAGATCTACACCGCCGTCCTCGAGCGGCTGCTCGACGGCACCGAGGTCGTCAACCTCGGCGTCACCGGCTACGGCACCGACCAGCAGCTCCTGAAGCTGCTCGACCAGGGGCTCGCCTTCCACCCCGATCAGGTGCTCGTCGGCCTCTTCGTCGGCGACGTCTTCCGCAACGCCCGCAGCGAGCAGCTGGGCTACGCCAAGCCGCGCTTCGAGCTCGACGGCGGCGAGCTGCGGCTGGCCGGCGTGCCGGTACCGCACCGGCCGCCGCCGCCCGGCCTGGCCCGGCGCTCGGCCCTCGGGCGGCTCCTCCTGGGGCGTGGACGCGAGCTGGTGGAGCACCTCGGCTTCGGCGACGCCTGGCCGCTGACCGAGGCGATCGTCGGCCGCATGCGCGACGCCTGCGCGGCGGCGGGCTGCGGCGTGCGGGTGGTGATCATCCCCAAAGATCAGGCGGTCTACGGCCGCGGCCTGCGACGCCGCCTCCATCACCACGCCACCGCCCGCCTGGCCGCGCTGCTCGAGCGCCAGGGCGTCGCCTACCTCGATCTGACCCCCGCCCTGGCGGCGCGCGCCGGCGACGAGCGGCTCTACTTCGAGCACGACGGCCACTGGACCGCCGCCGGCCACCGCGTCGCCGCCGAGGCCATCGCCGCCTGGCTGAAGCGCCCCTAGCGCCGGAGGAGAATCGATGTCGGTCTCACGACTCGCCCACGTCACGCCGATCGGCGTCGAGCAGATGGCCGACCTGGCCGACTCCCTGGACGACCCCGAGGTCCTGCGCTTGGAGAACCTCGACGTCGACCTGCGTCCACCCGCCGCCGCCGTCGAGGTCACCCGGCGGGCGGCCGGCGACGACGATGCCAACAGCTACCTGCCCTTCTTCGGCCGCGAGTCCCTGCGCCGGGCCGCGGCCGAGCACGTCGGGCGCCAGGCGCGGCAGCGCTACGACTGGCGGACCGAGTGCGTGATCACCGCCGGCGGTCTGTCGGGCATCTTGAACGTCCTTCTCGCCACCCTCGAGCCCGGCGACGAGGTGCTGCTCACCGATCCGGTCTACGCCGGGCTGCTCAACCGGGTGCGGCTGGCGGGGGGCGTGCCGCGACTGGTGCCGCTCGTGCCGTCGGCCGGCGGCTGGCGGCTCGATCTCGAGGCGCTGGCGGCGATCGACCCGCGGCCGGTGCGGGCGGCGTTGATGATGAGCCCGTCGATGCCCAGCGGCGCGGTCTTCGAGCGCGGCGAATGGCGGGCGGTGGCCGACTTCTGCCGCCGCGCCGACTGCTGGCTGATCGACGATGCCGCCATGGAACGCATCCTCTTCGACCGCCGGCCGGTGATCCACCCGGCATCCCTTCCCGGCATGCGGGATCGCGCGATCACCGTCGGCTCGGCGTCGAAGGAGCTGCGCATGATCGGCTGGCGGGTCGGCTGGGTGGTGGGGCCGGCGGCGCTCGTCGCCGACGTCGCCCGCGCCAGCATCAGCAACGTCGTCTGCCAGACCGGCATCGCCATGGACGCGGTGGCCACCGCCCTGCGCCAGCCGCCCGCCGACCTCGACGCCTGCGTCGGCGAATGGCAACGCCGCCGCGACCTGCTGCTCGATGAGCTGCGCGACTATCGCCCGATCCCGCCCCACGGCGGCTGGTCGTTGTTGATCGACGTCTCGCCCCTCGGCCTGGACGCCGCCGACGCCGCCGAACGGCTGTTGTCGCGCGCCAAGGTCGCCGCCACGCCGATGACCCACTGGGGCGGCGAATCCAGCGCCCGCTATCTGCGCCTCGTCTTCTCCAACGAGCCCTGCGAGCGCCTGCGGGGCCTCGGCGAGCGTTTCCGTGCCGCCCTGGGGTGAGGGTGGTACCCTCCTGCGCCGGAGCCTTGCCGCATGAGCCCACCCGTCCCCGAGCTGTCGGTCGTCATCCCCGCCTACAACGAGGAGAAACGATTGGGTGCCTCCCTCGAGCGCATCTGCGCCTACCTCGACGGGCGCGGCGAGCCCTACGAGATCCTGGTCGCCGACGACGGCAGCCGCGACGCCACCCCCGAGGTGGCGGCGCGCTTCGCCGGCGTCCGGGTCCTGCGCAGCGACGTCAACCAGGGCAAGGGCGCGGCCTTGAAGCGCGGCGTGCTGGCCAGCCGCGGGCGGCGGGTGCTGCTGACCGACGCCGATCTCTCGACCCCGATCGAGGAGCTGGCCAAACTCGAGGCGGCCGGCGCCGGGGCCGAGGTGATCCTCGGCAGCCGGGCGGCGGCCGGCGCCCGCATCCTCAAGCACCAGCCGCTCTACCGCGAGCTGATGGGCAAGACCTTCAACAAGCTGATCAAGCTCGCCGGCGTGCGCGGCATCGCCGACACCCAATGCGGCTTCAAGCTGCTCGCCGGCGACGCGGCCCGCCGGCTCTTCGCCCGCCTCCACACCGCCGGCTTCGCCTACGACGTCGAGCTGGTCTGGCTCGCCCGGCGGCATGGCTACAAGGTGGTGGAGGTCGGCGTCACCTGGATCGATTCCCCCGACTCCCGGGTCCACCCGATCCGCCACTCCTGGGCCATGTTGCGGGAGATCCTGCGCTTCCGGCGTTACCATCGCCGGGGGTAGAGCGGGGCGGGAATTTTCAACTTGAGTCTGGGGTTGTCAAGTCTGCGAGCCTCGTGCGCCGCCGGCGTGACGCAGGCACCTCCTCCACGAGTAGACGACAAGGATCGACATCATCATGGCTGATCAATCGAACAATCCAACCACCCAGGCAGTGGCCAAGGCGACCCTCTTGCCGGTCTTGCCGCTGCGCGACCTGGTACTTTTCCCCGGCGTTCGGGTCCCGATCGCCGCCGGACGCCCCGGCACCCTGCGCACCATCGAGGCGGCCCAGAACAGCGACGACCACCTGGTCTTCGCCGTCTCCCAGCGCCAGAACGTCGACGAGGTGACCCCGGAAGGGCTCTACACCATCGGCACCGTCGCCCGCATCGAGCAGGTGCAGCGCACCCTCGGCGGCATCCACCTCCTCCTCCACGGCGAGCACCGCGGCATGGCCATGCGGCTGTCCCAGAACGAGCGTGGCTATCTCGAGGCGCTGGTCCGCGAGACCGACGAGATGGCGCCGCCCGATCCCGAGGACGCGGCCTTCGTCGCGCTCCATCGCGAAGCCCGCGCTCGCGCCGCCGAGCTCGCCGAACGCTTCGGCCTGGCGCGCGAGGCGGTGCAGCAGATGCTGTCCAGCATCCAGGATCCCGGCCGGTTGGCCGACGTCGTCGCCGGCTACCTCGAGATCCCTCTGGGCGAACGCCAGGCGCTGCTCGAGACCCTGTCGGTGGAGGAACGCCTGCGGCGGGTGCTGATCCACATCCAGCGCCAGCTGACCGTCTTCGACGCCCAGGAGAAGATCAAGAACCAGGTGCAGGAGGAGATCGGCGACCGCCAGCGGGAGATTTTCCTGCGCGAGCAGCTGAAGGCGATCCAGAACGAGCTCGGCGAAGACGAGAGCGACGACGTCGACGAGCTGCGCCAGCGCCTGGCCGAGCTCGATCTGCCGCCGGAGGCGCGCAAAGAGGTCGACCGCGAGCTCAAGCGCCTGGGGCGGATCAACCGCGAAGCGATGGAGTACCAGGTGATCCGCACCTTCCTCGAGACCGTCGCCGAGCTGCCGTGGTCGAAGCGCAGCGAAGAGCAGCTCGACATCGAGCGCGCCGCCCGGATCCTCGACGAGGATCACTACGGCCTGCGCGACGTCAAAGACCGCGTGCTGGAGTTCCTCGCCGTGCGCCAGCTGCGCCTGGCACGGGAAGCCCGGGAAACCGAGGCGGCCGCCGAGACGGCCCCGCCCGGAGAGGCCGATCCCGAGCCGCGGCAAGAAGACGCCGCCGCCACGGCGACGACGGAGCCGGCCGAGACGGCGCCGGACGGGGGCCGCGAGCAGGCCGGCGGCGACCGGGCGGCGAGCGCGCCGAGCGAGGGAGCCGAGAAGCCTGAGAAGGCTGAGAAGGTCAAGAAAGGCTCCAAGGGGCCGATCCTTCTCTTCGCCGGTCCGCCCGGCGTCGGCAAGACCTCCCTGGCGCGCTCCATCGCCCGTGCGATGGGCCGCGAGTACGTCCGCATCTCCCTCGGCGGCGCGCGCGACGAGGCCGACATCCGCGGCCACCGCCGGACCTACGTCGGAGCCATGCCCGGGCGCATCATCCAGGGCATGAAGAGCGCCGGCACCAAGAACCCGGTCTTCCTGCTCGACGAGATCGACAAGCTCGGTGCCTCCTTCCACGGCGACCCGGCGGCGGCGTTGCTGGAGGTGCTCGATCCGGCCCAGAACGACAGCTTCGTCGACCACTATCTCGGCGTTCCCTTCGATCTGTCGGAGGTGCTCTTCATCTGCACCGCCAACTTCCTGCAGGCGATCCCCGGGCCGCTTCTCGACCGCATGGAGCTGATCGAGTTCGACGGCTACACCGAAGGCGAGAAGCTGGCCATCGCCAGGCAGTACCTGGTGCCGCGGCAGCTGGAAGAGAACGGCCTCGACGCCGAGCAGATCACCCTCACCGACGAGGCGCTGAAGAAGGTCATCAGCGAGTACACCCGCGAGTCGGGGGTGCGCCAGCTGGAACGGGAGATCGGCCGCCTGGCACGCAAGGTGGCGCGCAAGATCGCCGCCCGGGAGGTGAGCCACATGGTGGTCGACGCAGCGGCGGTGCAGGAGCTTCTCGGGCGCCCCAAGGTGCACCCCGAGACGATGGCGCCGGCGGATCAGGTGGGGGTCGCCACCGGCATGTACTACACCCCGGCGGGCGGCGACATCATGTTCGTCGAGGCGCGCACCATGCGCGGCAAGGGCCACCTCCACCTCACCGGCCAGATGGGCGACGTGATGAAGGAGTCGGCGCGCGCCGCCTGGTCCTACGCCCGCGCCAACGCCGAGGCACTGGGCATCGATCCGGACGACTTCGAGCGCGACGTCCACATCCACGTGCCCGCCGGCGCCATCCCCAAGGACGGTCCGTCGGCCGGCGTCGCCATGGCCACCGCCCTGGTCTCGGCCCTTTCCGGCCGGCCGGTGCGCAACGACCTGGCGATGACCGGGGAGATCACCTTGAGCGGCCGGGTGCTGCCGATCGGTGGGGTGAAGGAGAAGCTCCTCGGCGGCGTCCGCGCCGGCATCAAGAACTTCCTCCTGCCGGCCGACAATGAGCGCGACCTGGAGGACCTGCCGGAGGAAGTGCGGGCGGAGATCCAGGTGACGCCGGTACGCGAGCTCGGCGAGGTCCTGGCCCTCGCCCTGCGCGACGCCTCCTATCGCGACGGCCGCCTGCTCTTCGGCCGAGCCGAAGAGCCGGGCAACCCGTCGACCGGCATCTCCGGCGGCGTCGAGAACTGAACCGCGCGCCGCTCACGGCGCCCGGGGACGGGTCGGGTATCATCGCGCCTTCGACCGGTATGCCTTTGCCGTACCCCGACCAGGAGGCCCGTGATGATCTCGTCCCCAGCCGCTCGCCGTCCGTTCCGGCTGTTGCCGATCCTGCTCTCCCTCTTCGCCGTCGCAGCGGCGACGGCACAGGAGAAGAAGCCCCTCACCTTCGCCGACCTGATGCGGTTCCGCACCATCCAGGGGCCGGTGATCGCGGACGACGGCAGCTGGATCGCCTACGCCCTGAAGCCCGACCGCGGCGACGCCGTGGTGGTGGCGCGCGCGACGGAGGGCGAGGATCACTACGTCATCGAGCGGGGCAAGGGGCCGCAGGTGACGCGGGACGGGCGCTTCGTCGCCGCCCTCGTCGAGCCTTCCCTCGAGGCGCTGGAGAAGGCGGCGGCGGAGAAGGACGAAGCCAAGAAGCCCAAGAACGGCCTCGCCCTCGTCGCCACCGCCGGCGGCGAGGAGGTGCGGTGGCAGCGGGTCGACTCCTTCGCCTTCTCCGACGACGGGCGCTGGCTCGCCGTCCACCACCTGAAGGACGAGAAGCCGGCTGCGGGCGCCGAGCAGGCCGAGACGCCGCCGGCCGCGGGCGCCGAGCAGGAGGAGACGTCGTCGGCTGAAGGCGCCGCCGCCGGCGAGACGCCGCCGACGGGCACCGCCGGCGAGCCCCCGGCCCAGCCCGCCGGCGAGACCACGGCTGAACCGCCGGTCGAGCCCGCCGTCGAGCCCGCGAGCGAACCGCCTGCGGGCGCCGCGGGCGAAGCCGAAAAGGAGGACGAGAAAGGCGGGAAGGACGAGCGCCTGGGCGCCACCCTCGTGCTGCGGCATCTCGACGACGGCAGCGAGATCGCCCTGCCCTACGTCACCGCCTACGCCTTCGACCGCGGCTCGCGGTACCTGGCCTACGCCGTCGCCGCGCCGGGGGGCGAGGGCAACGGCCTCTTCGTCCGCGCCCTGACCGACGACGGCAGCCCCGAGCTGGAGGTGACCGCGGCCGCCGGCGGTCGCTACACCCACCTGGTCTGGGCCGAGGAGGCGAGCCGCCTGGGTTTCGTCGCCGCGATCGACGACGAGGACGGCGAGCCCGGCGACGGCACCCTCTGGCTGTGGGACGGCGAGGCACGCCAAGGCCGCGCCGCCGCCACCTCGGAGGCGGCGCCGGAGGGCTGGTTCATCCCCTCGACCAACGACCTCGTCTGGTCGAAAGACGGCGCCCGCCTCTTCTTCGGCTACAAGCCGCGCGACGAGAAGGTGAAGAAGAAAGACAAGAAAACGAACGGCGACGACAAGCCCTTCGATCCCTACGATCTCGACGCCATCCTCGACCAGCGCGGGGTCGACGTCTGGCATACCGACGACCCGCGCATCATCCCCAACCAGAAGAAGGAGTGGGAGGAGCGCGAGAAGGATCGCACCTACCGCGCGGTGTACCACGTGGCGGACGATCGCGCCGTCCCCCTCGCCGACCGCGTCATGCGCCAGGTCGACGTGGCCGACAACCCGCGCGCCACCATCGCCTATGCCGACGTCCCCTACCTCAAGGAGATCACCTGGGACGGCTGGTACCGCGACGTCTACTGGCTGCCGCTCGACGGCGGCGAGCGTCGCTTGATCGCCGAAAGGCTGCGCCAGGACGAACCCTCCCTTTCCCCCGACGGCCGCTTCGTCGCCTACTACCTCGAGCCCCACTGGTACCTCTACGACGCCGACGCCGGCACCAGCCGCAACCTCACCGCAACCCTCGAGGTGAGCTTCGCCAACGAAGACCACGACTACCCGCAACCGGCACCGAGCTACGGCGTCGCCGATTGGCTGGAGGACGGCTCGGCGGTCCTGATCTACGACAAGTACGACGTCTGGAGTTTCCCCACCGGCGGCGGCGAGCCGGCGCGGCTGACCGGCGGCCTCGGCCGGAGCCAGGAGACCGTCTTCCGTCTGGTCGACCTCGATCCCGACCGCGATTTCATCCGCGCCGGCGAAACCCTCCTCCTGCTCGGCTATCGCGACAAGAAGAAAAACGACGGCTTCTGGCAGGCGACCGCCGGCGAGGTCGGGGTGCGGCCGCTGATCGAAGAAGAGAAACGCTTCCGCGTCGTCGCCAAGGCCGAAGAGGCCGACCGCCTGCTCTACACCCGCGAGAGCTACGAGGAATTCCCCGACCTGTGGATCGCCGATTCGTCCCTCGCCGGACGGCGCAAGCTCTCCGACGCCAACCCCCAGATCGCCGACTACGCCTGGGGAAAGGCCGAGCTGGTCGAGTGGCTGTCGGCGGACGGGGTGCCGCTTCAGGGGGTATTGATCAAGCCCGGCAACTACCGGCCCGGCGAGCGCTATCCGGTGCTGGTCTACTTCTACCGCTTCTTCTCCCAGCGCCTGCACCAGTTCAACGAGCCGGTGGTCAACCACCGGCCGAGCTTCCCGCTCTACGCCGGCAACGGCTACGCCATCTTCCTGCCCGACGTGCGCTTCGAGATCGGCCGTCCGGGGCTGGCGGCGGTCAAGTGCCTGGTCCCCGGGGTGCAGAAGCTGATCGAGATGGGAATCGCCGACCCCGACCGCATCGGCCTGCACGGCCATTCCTGGAGCGGCTACCAGACCGCCTTCGTCGTCACCCAGACCAACCTCTTCCGCGCCGCCGTCGCCGGCGCTCCGGTGTCCAACATGACCAGCGCCTACGGCGGCATCCGCTGGGGCAGCGGCCTGGCCCGTCAGTTCCAGTACGAGCGCAGCCAGAGCCGCCTCGGCGTCTCCCTCTGGCAAGGCCGCGATCGCTACGTCGAGAACTCCCCCCTCTTCTACGCCGACCGCATCGAGACGCCGCTGCTCCTGATGTTCGGCGACGAGGACGAAGCGGTGCCGTGGTACCAGGGCATCGAGCTCTACCTCGCCCTGCGCCGGCTGGGCAAGGAGGCCGTCTTCCTGCAATACCGCGGCGAGGGCCACCATCCGAAGACCTACGCCAACAAGCTCGACTACGCGATCAAGATGAAGGAATTCTTCGACCACCACCTGCTGGATGCCCCCGCCCCCGCCTGGTGGCGCGACGGAGTGCCCTACCGCGGCGAATGAGCCGCCGCCGGCTAGGTCACCAGCAGCAGGGGGCGCGGGGCGGCGAGGAGGAGGAAGCGCGACAGGCGGGCGAGCTGGTCGCCGGTGAAGCTTTCCAGGCCGTGGCAGCCGGCGACGACCAGCTCGGCGTCGTGCCGGTCGATGGCTTCGAGGCAGGCCGGGCCGGGGCGGCCGCTGGCCAGATGGGGCTCGATCGCGGCGCCGTCCTCCGCCTGATTCGCCACCACCTCGTCGAGCCAGCGGCGGGCGCGGGCGACCACGTCGGCCTGCACCGCCTCGGCCTCGGCCTCTTCCCCGAGGGCGAGCAGCTGGCGCCGATACCAGTCCGAGACGGCGTGAAAGGCGATCACCCGGGCGCCGTGCCGGCGGCCGAGGGACGCGGCCCAGGCCAGGGCCTTCCGCCCCTGCTCGGACTCGTCGACCGCCGCCAGGACCACCCGCGGCGCGGCGGCCGGCAGGCCGCGCGCCACCAGCACCGGCCGATGGCTCAGGACCACCAGGCGTTCGGCGGTGCTGCCCAGCGGACGCCACGCCTCGCCGTGGCTGCGGTGGTCGCCGACCACCACCAGATCACAGCCCTGCTCGCTGGCCAGGGCGGCGATCGCCTCCGCCGGCACCCCTTCGACGACCTCGCTGCGCACCTCGGCCGGCGGCAACTCGCGGCGCAGGGCGGCGAAGCGCTCGGCGGCGGCGCGACGCAGGCGCTCGACCACCTCCTCGCGCGGCGGCAGCACCTCCCAGGCGACGCTGCCCGCGGGCGCGACCTCCAGACAGTGGGCGAGGGTGAAACGCGCCCCGGGAGCCAGATGACGCGCCGTCCACGCCGCGGCGCGTTGCGACGCCGGGCTGAAGTCGACCGCGACCAGGACCTCGTCGAGCTTCATGCCGCCGCCTCGGCCGCCTCGGGCGCGGCGCGCAGGGTGAGGACCGGCGTGTGCGCCAGACGCACCACCTTCTCCGTCACGCTGCCGAGAAAGAAACGCTCGACGCCGGTCAGCCCCTGGGTCGCCATGACGATCAGCGCCGCGCCCAGCTGGTCGGCGTAGCGCGCGATGGCGCGTGCCGCCGGACCGTCGAGCACCGCGGTCTCGGTCGGCACCGGCTCCCCGGGAGCCTCGTCGGCGACGTCGACCAGGCGCCGTTGCACCTCGCCCTTGAGCTCCATCAGGTTGTAGCTCAGGCGCGCGTCGTGCAGGGGATCGTAGAGCTCGGGATCCATCGGCGGCTGGATGACGTGCACCACGTGCAGGCGGCTGCGGTAGATCCGCGCGATCTCCTTGGCGGTGGCCACAGACGCCTTGGCGGTGCGGGAGAAATCGTAGGGCACCACCACGTGCTCGAGGGCCTTGAGCCGCGGCTGCTCCTCCGTACCGCGCACCGTCAGCACCGGACACGGCGCCAGCCGCACCACCTCCTCGGCGACGCTGCCGAGCAGGAAGCGGCGCAGGCCGCGGCGGCCGTGGGTGCCGATGACGATCAGGTCGCTGTGGTGCTCGCTGGCGTAGCCGACGATCTCCGGCGCCGGCGCCACGCCGCGCACCGTCACCTCGTGCAGATCGAGCGCCGGGAGGCCCCCGCGTCGATCGATCAACCCCCGCAGCTCGCCTCGCGCCACCCGGCGCAAGCGGGCGACGAGCTCCTCGCCGTCGGGGAAGTGGTAGGCCGGATCGGCCGGATCCTCCTCGTGCAGAACCAGCACGTGGAGCAGGGTGAGACGGGCATCGTACTGCTCGGCGAGAAAGATCGCGCAGTCCAGCGCCGCATTGGCACAGGACGAGAAATCGGTCGGCATCAGGATGTTCTTGACCTTCATCGTCGCGCTCCTCCGTCGATCGACGCCGCGGTCGCGGCCGCGGCATCATCCCAGGATGCCTGCCGCCGCCCGCCGGCGCCACCGCCCGCGGGGTGGTGCCGGCCGCACCGACCGGCGGGCGGCGAGCCCACCGCAGGGGCGGGGCCCGGCCAGCCCATCGGGTGGGCCGATCAGCGACCGGCTGCCGCCAGCACCCGCTTGAGATCGTCGATCGGGATCGCCCGGCGCAGGTGGCCGTCGCGGCCGCGGACGGTGGTGGCGCGGGTGAGCGCGTTGAGCACCGCTTCCTCCACCCCCTCGACGGTGGCGAGGAAGAGGGGGCTCAGGTGGGCGTCGTGCAGCACCTCGACCGTCCGGCTCGAGGACGCGGCGTCGTGGGGCACCAGGTTGCGGGTGGAGAAGGCGATGACGAAGTCGCCCGAGCCGTTGGCCATGAAGGAGCCGACCCGCGCCAGGCCGAGGACGGCACGGCGGGCGATCCGCTGCAGCTGGCGCGGCGTCAGGGGCGCGTCGGTGGCGACGACGATCATGCACGAGCCGCCGCCGGCGTCGCCCTCCGCCCCGCCGCCGTCCGGCCCGGGCTCGAGCTGATCGCGGAAGCTGTAACGGCCGAGGGCCTCCCCCACCCGCACCCCGTCGACCACCAGCACGCCGCCGAAGTTGGCCTGCACCAGAACGCCGACGGTGAAGCCGCCGAGAGCGGCCGGCAGCAGGCGCGAGGCGGTGCCGATGCCGCCCTTCCAGCCGAAGGCGCTGGTGCCGGTGCCGGCGCCGACGCTGCCCTCGGCCACCGGCCCGGAGCTCGCCGCCGCGATCGCCGCGAATACGTCGTCGCGGCCGACGTGGAAAGCGCGGACGTCGTTCAAGTAGCCGTCGTTGGTCTCCCCCACCACCGCGTTCACCGAACGCACCTCCTCGTTGCCCGGCTGGGCCAGGGTCCAGGCGACCACCGCCTCCACCGCCCGCCCGACCGACAGGGTGTTGGTCAGCACGATCGGCGTCTCGATCACCCCCAGCTCCGCCACCTGCAGAAAGCCCGCCGCCTTGCCGAAGCCGTTGCCGACGTAGACCGCCGCCGGCGTCTTGAGGCGGAAGAGATCGCTGCCGTGGGGCAGGATGGCGGTCACCCCGGTACGCACCGCCGATCCGCGCACGATCGTCCGGTGACCGACCCGCACCCCGGCGACGTCGGTGATGGCGTTGAGCGGCCCCGGTTGGAGCACGCCGGGGCGTACGCCCAACTGCCGAATCCGCGGCCGTTCCTCGCCCCCGGCAGCCCCTGCCGCCAGCACCGCCGCCACCCCGGCGGCGATCCCGGCGCGCTTCGTCCATCGCATGGCGACCTCCTTTCGCTTTTTCGGACTTCGGTGCTCGCTGGCGGAATGCTACCGAACCCGCCGGCGGATCGCCGGCGCAACCCCGTCCCCTCCCGGGACGTAGAATGCCTGGACTCCAAACCAGGCGCCATTGAGGGCGACGGCCCGCCAGGGTGGCCGCAACCGAGCAGGAGCTTGCCGATGAACCTACGACGTCTCGCCGCCGGTCTGGGGCTGGCGGCGATCCTCGCCCCGCCGCTTGCCGCGGCGCCGCCCCAGGTGCATGCCCTGACCGGGGCACGCATCGTCGTCGCCCCGGGACGGGTGGTGGAGAGCGGCACGGTGGTGATCCGCGACGGCATCGTCAGCGCCGCCGGCGACGCCGTCGAGCCGCCGGCCGACGCACGCCTCCACGACCTCGCGGGGCTGACCATCTACCCCGGGCTGATCGACGCCTACGTCACGGTGCCGTGGCCGGAGGACGAGGACGGCGAAGGGGACGACCTGCCGGTCGCCGGCGGCGACGCCCGCGGCCTGGTCGTGCCGCAGCGCGACGCGAGCCGCCACGCCGTCGACCCGGAGCGCTTCCGGCGCCTGCGCGCCGCCGGCTTCACCACCGCCATGATCGCGCCGCAGCAGGGACTGCTGCGCGGCACGAGCGCCCTGGTCAACCTCGGCGACGGCGGCGCGTCGCGGAACGTGCTGGCCCGTGGCGTGGCCCAGAACCTGACCCTGCGGGCGAGCGACGGCGGCGGCTACCCCGCGTCCCTGATGGGCGCCGAGGCGCTGCTGCGTCAGACCCTCTACGACGCCCGCTGGTACGCCCGCGCCCGCGCCGCCTACGAGCGCCGGCCGGCGCAGGAGCGGCCGCCGTTCTCGCCGGTTCTCGAAGCCCTCGACGGCGTCGCCAGCGGGCGGATGCGGGTGGTGATCGAGACCCAGGACGTGCTCGATACCCTGCGCTGGGTCCACCTGATCGACGAATTCGGTCTCGACGCCGTCCTGGTGGGCAACGGCGAGGAGTACAAGCGCCTCGCGGCGGTGGCGGCGAGCGGCCTGCCGCACGTCCTGCCGCTCGCCTTCCCCGAGCCGCCCGGCGTATCGAGCAGCAGCGACGACCTCAGCGTCGGCCTCGAGGAGCTGCGTCACTGGCAGCGGGCGCCGGCCAATCCGGGCCTGGTGGCGAGCCGCCTGCCGGTCGCCTTCACCAGCCACGGCCTTTCCGACCCCAAGCAGATCCATTCCAACCTGGCCCGCGCCATCGCCCGCGGCCTCGATCCCGACGCCGCCCTCGCCGGCCTGACCACGGTGCCGGCGGAGCTCCTCGGACTCGCCGGCCGCGCCGGCACCGTGACGCCGGGCGCGATGGCGAATCTGCTGGTGGTCGACGGCGAGCTCTTCGTCGATTCGCCCAAGCTGCGCCAGGTGTGGATCGACGGCCGGCGCTACGAGCTCAAGGAGAGCAAGCCGCCGGAGGTCGATCCGGCCGGCACCTGGTCGGTGACGGTGCGCACCGGCGACGGCCAGCAGATGTCCTTCACCCTCAAGCTCGAAGGCACTGCCGACAGCCTGCGCGGCTCGATCGCCACCCCCGGCGGCGAGTTGCCCCTGTCGTCGGTCACGGTCTCGGGCAAGACGGTGGAAATGGAGCTCGACTCGACGCCCCTCGGCATGCCGGGCACCATCCAGCTGTCGATGACCGTCACGGGCGACGGCGGCCGGGGCAGCGGCACCGCCCCGCCCGGCCCCTTCACCTTCACCGCTCGCCGCACCAGCAAGCCCAACCCGGAGACCACGCCATGAGCCCCCGTCACCGACCCCGGCCGCGACCAGCCCCACGCGAGGAGCGGAGCGGGGCGCAGCGATGCGAAGCGAGCCGATCGACCCCGCCGAGCTCCCGCCCACCAACCTTCGCCGGCACCCTGGGCGCGCCAGCCGAGCCCGTACCGGCTGCGCCCCGCAGGGGGCGGCCTCTCGCCACGCGAGCACCCGGGCCGCGACCAGCCCCATGGCTGCTCGTGGCGCTAGCGTTGATCGTGCCGGGGATCGCGCCCCTGGTCGCCGAAGAAGGCAAGACCCCGGTGGCGGGCGACCCGTCGGCCTGGAACGCGGTGCCGCCGGAACGGCCGGCGGCGGTGGTGGTGCGCGGCGCCACGATCTGGACCAGCGGCCCGCAGGGCGTGCTCGACGGGGCCGACCTGCTGGTGGTGGACGGGGTGATCAAGGCGGTCGGCACGGACCTGAAGGCGCCGGCCGATGCGCTGGTGATCGACGGCGCCGGCAAGCACGTCAGCGCCGGGATCATCGACGCCCACAGCCACTCGGCGATCGTCGGCGACGTCAACGAGGCGACCCACGTGGCAACCCCGGAAGTGCGGATCGAGAACCTGATCGACGCCGAGTCGATCAACATCTACCGCCAGCTGGCCGGGGGCGTCACCACCGTCAACCTGCTGCACGGCTCGGCCAACGCCATCGGCGGCCAGAACGCGGTGATCAAGCTGCGCTGGGGCGCGGGACCGCGGGAGCTGCTCTTCGCCGAAGCGCCGGCGGGGGTCAAATTCGCCCTCGGCGAGAACCCCAAGCAGTCCAATTGGGGCGACGACAACCAGCGCTTCCCCCAGACCCGGCAAGGGGTTGAGGAGGCGATCGACGAACGCTTCCGCGCCGCCCTCGACTACCGGCGGGCGTGGCGCGACTACGAGGCGGCGAAGGATCCCCAGCGGGTGCCGCCGCGCCGCGACCTGCAGCTCGAGGCGATGCTCGAGATGCTCGACGGCAAACGCCTGATCCACTCCCACTCCTACCGCCACGACGAGATCCTGATGCTCCTCGACCTGATGGCGTCCTACGGCATCAGGATCGCGACCTTCCAGCACGTGCTCGAGGGCTACAAAGTGGCCGACGAGCTCGCCCGTCACGGCGCCGGGGCCTCCACCTTCAGCGATTGGTGGGCCTACAAGTACGAAGTCATCGACGCCATCCCCTGGAACGGCGCCATCATGTGGGACCGCGGGGTGGTGGTGTCCTACAACTCCGACTCCGACGAGCTCGCCCGCCACCTCAACCTGGAGGCGGCGAAAGCGGTGCGCTACGGCGGCGTGCCGCCGGCCGAGGCGCTCAAATTCGTCACCCTGAATCCGGCCCGGCAACTGCACGTCGACCGCTGGGTGGGCTCCCTCGAGCCCGGCAAGCACGCCGACTTCGTGCTCTGGAGCGGCTCCCCCCTATCGACCCGGAGCATCGTCCTCCAGACCTGGGTCGACGGGCGCAAGTACTTCGACCGCCAGGCCGACCTCGCCGGCCGCGCCGTCCTGGCCGAAGAGCGGCGGAAACTGATCGCCGAAGTCGAGGCCTCCGGCAGCGGCGAGGGCGGGGATCAGGAGGGGAAAGACGACGACGGAGCGGGCGGCCGGCAGCAGGCGGAGGACGAGCCGCCGCCACCACCAGCGGCCCAGGGCCGGGAGGTGCAGCGATGAAGCAACCTACATCGATCCCCGCCGGCGCCGCCCGGATGGCGCTGCTCCTCGGCCTCCTCGCTCTACCGGCGGCGGCCGAGACCGTGGCCTACGTCGGCGCCACCGTCCACCCGGTGAGCGGCCCGCCGATCGACGGCGGGGTGATGGTGGTCGAAGACGGCGTCATCCGCGCCGTCGGCGCCGGCCTGGCGGTGCCGGAGGGGGCGGAGGTGGTCGAGCTGAACGGCCTTCATCTCTACCCCGGCTTCGTCCACCCGCTCTCCGCCCTCGGCTTGATCGAGATCGGCAGCGTACGGGGCACCCGCGATCTCGGCGAGGTCGGCGACAACAATGCCGCCCTGCGCGCCGAGGTGGCATGGAACGCCGACTCCCTGCTGCTGCCGGTGGCCGCCGCCGGCGGCGTCCTCACCGCCCACGTCGCCCCCCAGGGCGGCACCTTCGCCGGCTCGTCGGCGGTGATGCGTCTCGACGGCTGGAACTGGCACGACATGACCCTCGCGGCGCCGGCCGGCATGCACCTGGCGTATCCCCAGCTGCTGTCGGGCGGCGACGACGAAGACTTCGAAGAGAAAACGAAGCGCGCCCTCGAGACCATCAACGCCACCTTCGACGACGCCCGCGCCTACCGCAAAGCGAAAGACGCCGGTACCCCGGTCGACCGCGACGCCGATCTCGAGGCGCTGCTGCCGGTGCTCGACGGCAGCTTGCCGCTCTACGTCCACGCGGAAGAGAAGAGCCAGATCGAAAGCGCCCTCGACTGGGCGGCGGAACAGGGATTCGACAACCTGGTGCTGGTCACCACTTCCGATGCCCGATACGTCGCCGAACGCCTGGCCAAGGAGAACGTACCCGTCGTCCTGAACGGCGTCCTGCGGCTGCCGCGGCGGCGCTGGGAGCCCTACGATGCGGCCTACGTCGCCGCCCGCGTGCTGCACGAGGCAGGGGTGCGATTCGCCATCGGCGACGGCGACGGCGGCTTCGCCGCCGCCAACGCCCGCAACCTGCCCTTCCACGCCGCCATGGCCGCCGCCTTCGGCCTGCCGGAGGACGTGGCGCTGCGCAGCGTCACCCTGACGGCGGCGGAAATCCTCGGCGTCGCCGACCGCGTCGGCTCCCTCGATCCGGGCAAGGAGGCCACCTTCTTCGCCGCCACCGGGGATCCGCTGGAGATCACCACGCGCATCGAGCGGACATGGATCCGCGGCCGCGAGCTCGATCCCGAAGACAACCACCAATGGCGTCTCTACCAGCGCTACAACGCCCGGCCCCGGGCCGAGGAGCCCCCGCCATAACAATCCTCAGACGGGAGAAAATGGAGGGGGATTCCTACGCCGGAAGGAGCAGGATCCCGCCGTGGGGGACTCCCTTCGCGGCCGTTCGCGCTGACGCGACGGTAGCGGCGCTCGGATAGGATCGCAGCATGGCGTTGACCCACATCGGCCCGTACCGCATCGAGCGCCAGCTGGGGGTTGGCGGCATGGGGGAGGTCTACCGCGCCTACGACGAGCGGTTGGGGCGGCGGGTGGCGATCAAGCGCCTGCGGGCCGAGATCACCGCCAAGCCCAACGTCAAGAAGCGCTTGCGACGGGAGGCGCGGGCGGTGGCCCAGCTCAGCCACCCGGCGATCGTCCAGCTCTACGACATCCTCGACGCCGAAGTCGGCGAGTGCATCGTCATGGAGCACGTCGAGGGCTTGACCCTGGCGGCGTTGATCCAGGACGCCCCGCTCGAGGTCGAGCGCGCCCTGCGGCTGGGGCGGGAAATCGCCGAGGGGCTCGCTTCGGCCCACGACCGCGGGCTGGTGCATCGCGACCTCAAGGCGGAGAACGTCATCGTCACTCCCGACGGCCACGCCAAGATCCTCGACTTCGGCATCGCCAAGCAATTGCGCCTGGAAGATGCCGACGAGACCGACCTGACCGAAGACGACGCCTTCGTCGGCACCTTCCGCGCCATGTCCCCCGAACAAGCCCACCAGCGGCCGGTCGACTTCCGCTCCGACCTCTTCGCCCTCGGCACCCTGCTCTACGAAATGCTGACCGGCGAGAATCCCTTCGCCGCCTCCAGTCCGCTGGCGACCATGGTGCGCATCTCGATCCACCAGCAGCGGCCGGTCATCGAGATCAACCCGGCGGTGCCCAGCGACCTGTCGAGCTTGATCGACCGCCTGCTGGCCAAAGACCCGGCCCTGCGCCCGCAGAACAGCCGCGAGGTAGCGACCGACCTCGAGCGGATCCTGGTGATGGTCTCCGGGGCGGCCCAGACCGCCGGCGTCGAGCTCCTCGATCGGCTGGTCGACGAATTGGCGAGTGCCGGATTCGTCGCCAAGGCGATCGCCCTGCTCAAGACCATGGACACCGGCGGTGCCGATCCGCGGGTGATCGAAGAAAAACTGGTGCAGCGCATCTCCCAGTCGCGGCGGAAGAGAAACGACCTCAAGGGCGAGCCGACCGAGATCGCAGGCTCGCGTCCGTCGCGACGCCTGAGCTCCGATCTCTCCACCCTCACCGGCATCGCCAACGTGCCCCTCTTCAGTCACTTCGACGCCGACGAGCTGTCGGCGATCATCCACGGGCTCAAGGTCTACACCTACGAGGCGGGGGAGATCCTCTTCACCGAAGGGGAAAGCGGCGCCAGCCTGATCGTCCTGGCGAGCGGCGTGGTGCGGGTCTACGTCAAGAACGCCAGCGGCGGCAACACCGAGATCCGCCGCCTCGAACAGGGTTCCTTCTTCGGCGAGATCTCCCTCCTCACCGGCGAGCCGCGCAGCGCCACCATCACCGCCGCCACCGCCTGCGAGGTCCTGGTCCTCGACCGGCCGACGGTCGAGGCGATCATCGAGCGCCACCCCAAAGTGCGCGACACCCTGCGCGACATCTACCGCCAGCGCGCCGGCAGCGCCGAGGAGCGCCGCGCCCGCGCCAATCCCACGCCGCCGGCCTAGCCGGCCGTCGAAGCCGGATCCTCCCGGCAGGCGCCGGCCGGCGGCGGAGCTGCGATCACGGCGGGTAGACGACCACCCGCCGTTGAGGCTCGTCGCCGGCGCTTTCGGAGGCCAGGCCGGCGGATTGGATGAGCTCGTGTTGGAGGCGGCGGACGAAGCGGTTCTGGGGCTCCAGCGCCACCGGCTTGCCGGCCCGCAGCACCTCGTCGATGGCGTGCTCCACCTCCGGCGTCTGGAAATCGAACGGCGGTGCATCGCCGAGGTCGAAGGACCGGCGCAGAAAGCGCTCGATCTGCTTGCTGGTATTCGACTTGATCACCGCGATGCGCACCCCCCGCATCTCGGCATCGCGCAAGCGCTGCGGCTGGCGCCGCTCCTGCGCCTTCAGGGTGAGGACGACGTCGGCATCGTCCAGCTGCTCGACCAGCTTGGCGGTGACCCCGAGCTCGGCGATGGCGCGTTCGAGCCGCCGGCGGCTGACGGCGAAGGGGAAGATCCGCAGGCCTTTCTTGAATCGCCGCGGCACCCGCCACGGGCTTGCCGGCCCGGCGGCCGGGAGCGGGGACGCAACGTCGTTCGTCACCGGTGCCGGGGCGATGATCTCGACCTCGCCGGCCGCGGTGCGATGGCGCACTTCGGGATGGGTCTCGACGCCGCGCAGGCGGCGGTCGACGACCTCGGCGACGCCGTCGTAGACCGCCAGTTGCTCCTTGCTCTGAATCTCGATCAGGACCTCGAACGTCGGCGGTGCCTTGCGCTCGAGGACGGTCTTCTGGGTGCCGCGCCGCCGCGCCTCCTCGTCCGACAAGGTGACGGCATGAATGCCGCCGACCAGATCCGCCAAGGTCGGATTCTGCATCAGGTTGTCGAGGGTGTTGCCGTGGGCCGTGGCGATCAGCTGTACGCCGCGCTCGGCGATGGTGCGCGCCGCCAGAGTCTCCGCCTGGGTGCCGATCTCGTCGATGACGATCACCTCCGGCATGTGGTTCTCCACCGCCTCGATCATCACCGCGTGCTGGGCATCCGGTGACGGCACCTGCATGCGCCGCGCACTGCCGATGCCCGGGTGGGGGATGTCGCCGTCGCCGGCGATTTCGTTCGAGGTGTCGACCACCATCACCCGCTTGCCCAGCTCGTCCGCCAGCACCCGCGCCGCCTCCCGCAGCAGGGTCGTCTTGCCCACCCCGGGGCGGCCGAGAAGCAGCATCGAATCGCCGCGCTCGACCACGTCGCGGACGATGTCGATGGTGCCGTAAACCGCCCGTCCGACCCGACAGGTGAGGCCGACGATGCCGCCGCTGCGGTTGCGCAAGGCGGAGATGCGGTGCAGGGTGCGCTCGATGCCGGCGCGGTTGTCGCGGCCGAAGGCGCCGACCCGCTCCACCATCCGGGCGATGACCTCAGCGCTCACCGGCCGGTCGCTCAACTTCTCCACCCGGGCGGGGAAAAAACGCGCCTCCGGCAGCCGCCCGAGGTCGAGAACGACCTCCAACAGATCGTCGTGGGCATTGAGCCGGTCGAGGGCAGCGCGTATCCCCTCCGGCAGCACGCTCAGCAGCAGCTCGAGGTCATCGGTCGTGGTCTGCGGCTTGGTCGACACGGAATACTTCTCCGCCCGGGCAACGCCCTACCAAACAATTTTGCCACGACCCCCACCCACTCCCATAACCTCCCACCACCCGGGGGTCTCATCAGGTGCCACCGCTTTCGCAAAACGCGTAGAATGAGAAACTTACGCCGACATCTCATGCCGCGTTTCTGCTCAGCAGTTCGCCGGTTACAGCGCCGACCTTCCAGCTCCCAAGAGGTCCCAGCTCCCAAGAGGTCCCACCCTTTTCGCAACTCGTTAGTAGGGATCCTTGAACGCCATCCTCCCCCCACAAGGTCCCCATAAGGTCCCACCCTCTTCGCAACTCCTTACGCATCAACGAATTACACCGAGATCCACCGATCTCCTCGCGGCCGGATCCCCTCCCATCCTCAC
>RFGL01000032.1 GCA_003697015.1 Acidobacteriota bacterium
GCCCCGGCGCCGTCCCCGGAGGAGGTCGTCCTCGCCCCCGCCAGCTCCGGCACCCGCGAGCACCGGCAGCCCCGCTGAGCGCACCGCCGCCCGCTGCGGCCCTCGTCCCCCGGCCCGCTGGCTACAATGAGCCCGGAGGCTGCCGTGCACCTCGCCATCCAGATCCCCTATGACGACGCCCACCTGGAGCTGGCGGCGCGTCTCGGCCTGCGCCGCATCCAGCTGCGCGTCGGGCCGGGGTTTCCGATCGACACCGGCGACCCGCAGCTTCGCGAGGCACGGGCGGCGGCGGCGGACCTGGCGCGCCGCGGCCTGCGGGTCGTCGCTCTCGGCTGCTACCGCAACCTCCTCTCCGCCGACGCCGGCGAGCGGCGGCGCGAGATCGCCCGCCTCCGGCGGGTGATGGCGATGGCACCGCTCTTCGGCACCGGCGTGGTCGGCGTCTTCGCCGGCCGCGATCCGGACCGTTCCCTGGCCGACAACCTGCCCGCCTTCGCGGACGTCTGGGCCCCCCTCGCCGAGGAGGCCGAAGCGGGCGGCCTGCGCCTGGCGTTCGAGAACTGCACCATGCTGCGAGGCGACCCGCCCCGCGGCATCAACCTCAGCTTCACCCCCTGGGCCTACGAACGCATGTTCGAGCTGCTGCCCTCCCCCGCTCTCGGCATCGAGCTCGATCCCAGCCACCTGCACAAGCAATGCCTCGATCCGGTCGCCTTCGTCCGCCGCTTCGCGCCGCGCATCGTCCACGTCCACGCCAAGGATCACGAGCACCTGCCCGAGCAGCTGGCGCTCCACGGCCGCTTCAGCCTCCTGACCTCGCGGGATCGCCTCCCCGGCCGCGGCGAGATCGACTTCCGGGCTTTCTTCGCCGCCCTCCGCGCCGCCGGCTACGACGGCGCCGTCACCCTCGAGCCCGAGCGCGACGTCGACGCCACCGGCGCCCGCCGGCGCCTCCGCCTGCTCAGGGAAGCCGTCGCCCACCTGCGGCGGGCGATGGCCGCCTCCCCACCGCCGCCACCAGCAGCTCGAGGGCGCGATCGAGGGCGCGGGTGCCTTCGTCGCCGCCGCGGAAGTGACCCAGGCGGACGACGACGAGATCCAGGGAGGGGACGATGAAGACCCGCTGGCCGCCGGCCCCGGCCATGGCGTAGGCGTCCTCGGGCAGGGGCCAGCGGCCGGTGCGGTTGAGCCAGAAGAGGCCGCCGTAGACCGGCTCCTCCCAGGCCGGGGCCGGGCTGCGGACGAAGTCGACGAAACCGGGCGGCAGAATCCGTTCCCCCTGCCAGACGCCGTCCCGCAGGTAGAGCAGGCCGAGCCGGGCCCAGTTGCGCGCGGTGCCGTAGTCGAAGCCGGTCAGGAGGAAGTTGCCGTAGGGGTCGGTCTCGAGCACCTGACGGCGGATGCCGATGCGGTCGAAGAGGGCGCGTTGGGGGAAGGTGAGGTAGGCGGCCCCCGGACCGCCGTTGGCCTGGCGGATGAGGTAGCCGAGGACCAGGGGGTCGCAGTTGCGGTAGCGGCCGGTGCTGCCGGCCGGGAACTCGAGGGGGCGCTCGATGGAATAGGCGAAGACGTCGACGGCGCCGGTATAGACGTAGAAATGGTCGAGGTAGGGGCTGGTGGCGGGATCGTAGCCCGGATCGCGGTGGGAGCTGAAGCGCAGGCCGCTCGACATCTGCAGCAGGTCGCGGACGCGGATCTGAGCCCGCGGATCCCCCGGCCCCCGCCAGGCGGGAACCGGTGCCGGCTGGTCGAGCCCGAGCTCGCCGCGCTCGATCAGCACCCCGATCAGGGTGGCGGTCAGGCTCTTGCCCATCGACCAGCTCTCGAGCTGCGTGTCCCGGTCGATCCGCGGGGCGTAGCGCTCGGCGACGATACGCCCGCGGTAGAGCACCAGGAAAGCGGCGGTGTGGGCCGCGGGCGGCTCGAAAGCGGCGGCGACGGCGCGCTCGAGGAGCCCGGCGTCGATCTCCGGTGGCAGCGGCGTGCCGGACGCCGCGTCGCCGGGGGCGTCCCCCATCGGCCAGGGCTGGCTCCGGGCCTCGGGCAAGCTGGTGGTAACCGGTACCGGCTGGAAGAAGATGCCGTCGTGATCCCGCGGGTGGATGATGCAGCCCTGATCGCCGTAGAAGCGTGCCGTGCGGCTGAGCTCGCCGATGCGCATCCGCACCTCGCGGCGCTCGCGGTCGACCTCCCAGCGGACCCGCTCGCGATCCTCCTCGGGCAGGAAGTTGTAGCCGCTCAGGTAGACCGCTTCCCGCGGCTCGCGACCGGAGACGAAGACCGCCGAGCACAGCACCTTGGCCCAGCCCGCCAGCCCCAGCTCGCGGTGGCTGCCCTCGGGGCGGGGATAGGCGCCGTCCGCCTGCGGCGGCGGCGGCGCGCCGTCGCCGCAGGCCACGGCCAGAATGAGCAGGGCGAGCAGGGGCAGGCGAGCGCGGAAGGGAGCTCTGTCGATCATCGGCCGTCCTCCTCATAGCTCTCTGCGGGACGGCGTAAGGATACGCCCAATGCCGCGGGCGGCGCGACGTCCGCCCCGCAGGGGGGCGCTCCGATCGTCCGCAATCCGCTCCGCCGGCAGCGGCCGGGAGTGAATCCCCGCGCTCCCCGCGTAGGCCCCGGGGGACGGCGGCTAGTCGCCGAGCAGCGCCATCACCCGTTCGACCGCATCGGCGACGGCGACCGGCTGGCGCTGGCGATCGCGGCGCCGGGAGAGCTCGACCTTGCCCTCCGCCAGCGACTTCTTGCCCACCACCAGCCGCAGGGGAATGCCGATCAGGTCGGCGTCCTTGAACTTCACCCCCGGGCGTTCCGGACGATCGTCGTAGAACACCTCGACGCCGTGCTGGCGCAGGGCGTCGTAGAGCTCGTCGGCGGCGCGGCGGACGCTCTCCTCCTGCGGGTTGAGGGCGATCAGCAGGACGCTGAAGGGGGCCAGGGGCAAGGGCCAGATGATGCCGTCGTCGTCGTGGTTCTGCTCGATCGCCGCCGCCACCGTACGGCCGATGCCGAGGCCGTAGCAGCCCATGATCATCGGCTGCTCGCGGCCGTTCTCGTCGAGGAAGGTACAGCCCATGGCGCGGGAGTACTTGTCGCCGAGCTTGAAGATGTGCCCCACCTCGATGCCGCGGAAGGGCTCGAGGATCCCCCCGCAGCCGTCGCTGGGGCAGGGATCGCCGCCGCGCGCCAGCAGCAGGTCGGCCCACTCCCCGACCTCGACGTCGCGCCCCCAGACGACGTCCACCAGGTGGGCGTCGGCCTTGTTGGCGCCGCAGGCGAAGCCGGCGAGGTCGCGCACCGATTCGTCGGCGATCACCCGCAGCCCCGGCGGCAGGCCGACCGGGCCGGCGAAGCCGACCGGCGCGCCGGTCAGCGCCGCCACCTTCTCGTCGCTGGCCAGCACCGGGTATTGGACGTCGAGCAGGTTGGCGAGCTTGATCTCGTTGACCGCCCGGTCGCCGCGGACGAGGACCGCCACCGGTTCCTCCTTCTCGTTGTCGTAGATCAGGGTCTTGACCATCGCCGCGGTGGGGACGCCGAGGAATTCCGCCACCTCGTCGACCGTGGTCATGCCCGGGGTCGCCACCTCGCGCATCGGTCCGGGCTCGCCGTCGCGCTCCGGCGGCGGCAGGGCGCCGGACGACGCCTTCTCGACGTTGGCGCTGTAGCCGCAGCCGGGGCAGCGTACGACCTCGCTTTCGCCGGTCTCGGCGAGCACCATGAACTCGTGCGAGGCGGAGCCGCCGATCGCCCCGGTGTCGGCCTCGACCACGGTGTACTCCAGGCCGCAGGCGGCGAAGATGGCGCAGTAGGCGTCGTGCATGGCGCGGTAGGCGACGTCGAGGCCGGCGTCGTCGGCGTCGAAGGAGTAGGCGTCCTTCATCAGGAACTCGCGGCCGCGCATGAGGCCGAACCGCGGCCGGATCTCGTCGCGGAACTTGGTCTGGATCTGGTAGAGGTTGAAGGGCAGCTGGCGGTAGCTCTTGACGTCGTGGCGCACGATGTCGGTCACCACCTCCTCGTGCGTGGGGCCGAAGACGAAGTCGCGGCCGTGGCGGTCCTTGATCCTCAACAGCTCCTTGCCGTACTTGCTCCAGCGCCCGGACTCCTGCCACAGCTCCGCCGGCGAGATCGCCGGCATCACCAGCTCGCAGGCCCCCTTGGCGTCGAGCTCGCGGCGGACGATGGCCATCAGCTTGGCGATGCTGCGCCAGCCGAAGGGCAGGTAGCTGTAGATCCCCGCCGCCACCTTGCGGATCATGCCCGCCCGCACCATCAGCTGATGGCTCACGACCTCGGCGTCCGCCGGCACTTCGCGGGTGGTGAAGAGATAGTACTGACTCCAACGCATGGTCAATCTCCACGCCGGGCCGGGCTGCGCCCGGACGCCGTCGATCGGTGGGGTCGGGTAATCGCGGGCGGCCGGCCCGCGTCCAGCGCCGACGTTTATAGCATGCCGCCGCCGGCCCGGCGGGTCGACGCGCGGCGCCGCGGCGCCGGCGCTCACAGGTGCTGCACGAGGCGCGCGCCCTGGCGCAGGCACTCGCCGACCTTGTCTTGCAAGGGGGAGCGCCGGCGCTCGAGCTGATGGGCACGGGTGAGGACGCTCTGTGCCCGGTCGCGCTGGCCGCTGGCGAGGAGCGCCATGCCGAGGTAGGTGAGGGTGCGGGCGGTGGGGGCGAGCTCGCTGGCACGGCTCAAGCAGTCGACCGCTTGGGGCAGCTCGCGCCGCTTGTAGTGCAGGCGACCGAGGGCGGCGAGGGGCAGACGGCGCAGCTCCTCGGGGGCGGCGTCGAGGGCGGAGCGCGCATAGGCCAGGGCCTGGTCGAGATCCTCCAGCTCGGTGAGATTGCAAGCCATCTCGTAGTAGGCCAGGGTGCGGCTGAAGTCGGTGTGGCCCTCGGCCAGCAGCAGACGGCCGACGCGGTTGCCCTCTTCCAACTTGCCCTCGGCGCGCAGGGCCTCGATCAGGGTGGCGTAGGCGGTGGCCTTGAGGCGCTCGTCGGGCTCGAGGGCGATCAGCTTGTCGATCACCGGCGGCACGTCCTCGGCGCGGCCGAGCTCCAGGCAGGCCATGGCATAGACCAGCAGCAGGGTCGCATTCTCCGGATCGTTGACCAGGGCGCGGCGAAAACAGGACAGCGCCAGGTGCATCTCCCCCGCGGCGACCGCCTCCCGCGCCCGGCTGAGCCAGCCGGCGGCCTCGGCGTCGGCGGAGTCGGGCTCGCCGTCGCCGGCCAGCTGCGCCAGCTCGTGATAGCGCAGCTTCTCCGGCCGCAGGCGCTGCGCCCGGCGCAGGGCGTTGAGGGCCTTGCGGCTCCAGCGCCGCTCGAGGGCGGCCAGGGCGAGCAGCTCGAGGGCCTCTTCAAAGCTCGGATCGAGCCGCACCGCCGCCTCCAGATGACGGATGGCGGTGGTGGTGCGGCCCTGCTCGTAGGCGCAGCTGCCGAGCAGGAAGAGTGCCTGGGGCAAGGGCTCGAGGGCCACCGCCCGCTCGAGCAGCCGCTGGGCCTCGCGCAGGCGCCCGGCGCTGGCGTAGATCGCGCCCAGGCTGAAGGTCGGCAGGAAGGCGTCGGGAAAGCGCTCGACGGCGGTGCGCAGAAGGCTCATCGAGCGCTCCGCGGCGCCGCTCTCGTGGTGGAGCACGCCGCTCAGGACCAGGCTCTCGTAGTGGTCTTCCTTGACCTCCAGGACGCGCTCGAAGTAGGTCAGGGCGCGCCGGCGGTCGCCGGAGTTGAAATAGGTCTCGCCGAGGAAGAAGGCGAGCTCGTAGTTCCCCGGGTCTTGAGCGTGGGCCGCCTCCAGGGCGCGCAGGGCCTCCTCGAGGTCGAAGCGCAGGAGGGCCTGGTCGGCTTCCTCGATCAGGTCGGCGAAGGCCTGCGGCTCGGGGCCGCGGTGACGCGCCACCAGGCGCTCGCGTACCGCCGCCAGCCGCTCGTGCTGCTCGAGGGCTTCGAGCTGGGCGTCGAGGCGCGACTCCATCAGCTCGCTCCACGCCTCGCGGTTGATCACCCGCGCCGCGTCGAGCAGGTCGCAGAGGGTGGCGACGCCGGTCTGGTTGACCAGCAGCTTCTGTTCCAGCTTGGTCAGGGTGCCGAGCAGCTGGCGCACGGTGTCGGTGGTGCGGCGCACCACCTCCTCGAGCACCGAAATGCGCTCCAACAGGTGCTCGTCGAAGGAGATCTGCTCCTCCGGATCGCCGGTGAAGGCAGCCTCGTCGTCCTCGTTCCAGGCACCGGAGACGACCAGCAGCTTGTGATGGCAGCGGCCGCAGTACTCGCGCTCGTCGGGGTTGGCCGCGCCGCACACCTGGCAATAGAGGATTCCCTCGCGGTCGGCGCCGGGGGAGGGGTTGCTGGTGGCCAAAGCCGTGCTCCGTGCTCGATGATTTCGCCGCTGGCGAGCTCTCGCCTCAGTAGTGATAGAAACCGCGGCCGCTCTTGCGCCCGAGGTAGCCGGCGTCGACCATCTTGACCAGCAGCGGGCAGGGCCGGTACTTGGGGTCGCCGAAGCCCTCCTGCAGAACGCGCAGGATGTCGAGGCAGACGTCGAGGCCGATCAGGTCGGCGAGGGCCAGGGGACCCATCGGATGGTTCATCCCCAGCTGCATCACCCGGTCGATGGCCTCGGCGTCGCCGACCCCTTCGTAGAGGCAGAAGATGGCCTCGTTGATCATCGGCATCAGCACCCGGTTGGAGACGAAGCCGGGGGCGTCGTGGACCTCGACCGGGGTCTTGCCCATCGCCTCGGCCGCCGCCTCCACCGCGTCGTAGGTCGCCTGGCCGGTGGCCAGGCCGCGGATCACCTCGACCAGCTTCATCACCGGCACCGGGTTCATGAAGTGCATGCCGATCACCTTCTCCGGCCGGCCGGTGGCGGCCGCCAGGCGGGTGATCGAGATCGAGCTGGTGTTGGTGGCGAGGATGGCGTCGGCGCGGCACAGGCGGTCGAGCTCGGCGAAGATCTGGCGCTTGACCTCCAGCTTCTCGACCACCGCCTCGACCACCAGCTGGCAGTCGGCGACGGCGTCGAGCTCGACGGCGGTGACGATGCGGCCGAGGGTCGCCGCCCGCTCCTCGGCGCTGATGCGCTCCTTCCTCTGCAGCCGCTCGAGGCTGCGGTCGATGACCTTGAGCCCCAGCTCCAGCGCCTCCGGCGCCACGTCGACCAGGGTGACGTCGCAACCCGCCTGCGCCGCCACCTGGGCGATGCCGCTGCCCATCGTCCCGGCGCCGACCACGCCGACGCTACGGATGGTCTTTCCCGCCGTGCTCTCGTCCGCCATCGCCGTCGTCCTCCCGTCAGCCGCCCGCAGCGTACGGGATGCGCCGCCGAGGGTCAAGCCGGCGGCGCCGCCGGCGCGAACCAGGGCTCGCGGCGGCCGAGCTTGGTCGAGAGGGCGGCGCCGACGCCGATGAAGGTGGCCAGGGTCCAGGTCCAGACGCCGATCCAGGGGAAGAATTTGAGCACCCCGAGGACGATCAGACCGTAGCTGGCGGCGGTCAGGGGCAGGGGGGGGCGGCGGCGGAAGCGGCGCGCCAGGTAGTCGCCGAAGGCGTAGAAGACGGCGACCATGCCCCAGAAGCGCAACACCAGGGCGACCACCGCCACCAGCACCAGGAGGGGCACCCCGAGGACGGCGCCGGAGAAGGCGCTGAAGAAGAGCGCCGTCAGCACCATCGCCAGCACCCCGGTGAGGCCGACGGCGAAGTTGCGAAAGGGTTCGTCGCGCACGCTCTCGGCGGTGGCCAGCAGCTCGCGGCCGCTGACGGCGAAGAGCAGGATCACCATCAGCGCCCAGAAGGCGAGGAGCGCCAGGCGGGCGCCGAGGACCACCGGCGAGAGGGGGGAGAGGCCGACCGCCGGGCCCTCGATCAGGGTCAGCCACACCGTCGAGGCGTCGGGGTAGGCCACCGAGCGACCGCCGATCTCCGCTCCCGGGGTGGCGGCGATGCGGCCGCCGAGGACGAAGACGTCGCCGCCGATTCGGGCGCTCGCCGCCAGCCGGACGTCGCCGCCGAGGACGATGAGGTCGCCGCCGACGCTGCCGGCGACGGCGGCCGAACCGCCGAGCACCACGGCGTGGCTCCTGGCCTCGCCGTCGACGATCAGATCGCGGCCGAGGGCGACGATGCGGTTCTTCGCCACGCTCCCCGCTGCCAGGCGGTAGGCCGGCTCGGCCGGCGGCGGCGGCGCGGCGGCGAGGAGCGGCAGGGCGCAGAGGACGACGGCGAACGGACGGATCACGTGCCCAGCCTATCAGCCGCGGCCTTCAGGGCCGGCGACGGCCGTCGGACTCCGCGGCCGCCGGCCGGGCCCGCGGCCGGCGCAGGAGGAGGGCGAAGAGGGCGTTGATCAGCAACACGCCGGCGGCCAACGCCCAGAGGTTGAGCTCGGAGGTGGCGATGAGCTCCTCGAGGGCCATGCCGGCGCCGCGCCAGGAGGCGCCGATCAAGCCGGCGCCGGCGAGGAAGGCGGCCTGGAAGAAGTCGGCCACCGCCAGCACGGTGCCCAGGGCGCCGTGCTCGAGGGTTCGGGCGCTGCCGAGAAGCAGGATCGCGGCCGCCGCCAGCCCGGTGACCAGGGCCACCGGCAGGTGCCAGCCGGCGAGGCGATTCTCCCACGGCGCCGCCGGCAGCTGCTCCATGACCTGGCGGGCGAAGCCCGGTCGGACGGCGATGCGGCTCTCGCGCAACAGGACGTGCAGCCCGGCCCAGGCCCGCCCCTCGGCGGCCAGCGCCGGGCGCGCCGCCAGGCGCGCCGCGAGCTCGGCCTGCTCGCCGGGGCCGAGAGCGCCGTCGGCATCGAGGTCCAGCAGGCGGTGGAGGGCGTCGTCGTCGATGGGCTTCATCATCCCTAGTCCTCGGAGAGGGGTCCGTCCGGCGAGCGGCGCCGGTTCAGTCGGTCAGGTAATCGCTCAGCTTCTCCTTCAGCATCTGGCGGCCCCGGAACAGTTTGTTCTTGACCGTTCCCAAGGGCATGCTCTTCAGCGTCGCGATCTCGTCGTACGACAGCTCGCCGTAATGCCGCAGCATGATCAGCTCGCGATACTCCCAGGGCAGCTCGTCGATCGCCTGCTGGATGGCGGCGCCGCGTTCGACGTTGCGCGCATCCTGGTACGGCGTCGGGTCCGAGCTCGGCAAGTCCCAGTCGCCGCCGTCGCCTTCCCCATCGTCCGGGCGGCTCAAGGAGACCACCTTCAGCCGCCGCTTGCGGATGCGGTCGATGGCGGCGTTCTGCGCCACCCGAAAGAGCCAGGTCGAGAAGCGGTAGCGGTCGTCGAAACGGTCGAGCGCACCGTAGATCTTGAAGAAGACCTCCTGCGCCAGGTCGTGTGCATCCTGCTCGTTGCGCAGCATGCGGAAGAGATAGTTGACCAGGCGCCCCTGGTAGCGCTCGACGAGATCGGTGAACCGGCTCCGCTGCCCTGCGAGCACGGACGCGACCAGCTCTTCGTCAGTCGGCTGCATCGCGGCTGATCTCGACATCCGGTAGGTACGTGGGGGGCGGTTCAAGGTTGCAGCGCCATAGCCGGCGCCGGAGGCGCTCCTGGGTCTAGGGTTCGGCGACCTCGACCAGCCGCACGATGCGGTCGCCCTGGACGATGCGGTCCAGCACTTCGTCGCCGGCGACGACGGTACCGAAGGCGGCGTAGTCGCCGTCGAGGTGGGGCTGGGCCGACAGGGTGATGAAGAACTGGCTGCCGCCGGTGTCCGGCCCCGAGCGCGCCATGCCGAGCACCCCGCGGCGGTAGCGCAGCAGGCTCGGCTCGTCGCGGATCGCATAACCCGGTCCGCCCCAGCCGTCGCCCCGCGGATCGCCCCCCTGGACCACGAAGTCGGGCACCACGCGGTGGAAACGCAGGCCGTCGTAGAAGCCCTGATTGGCCAGTTGCAGGAAGTTGAGGCAGGTGAGCGGCGCCTCCGGACAGGCCAGGCGCAGGCGGATGGTGCCGCGCTCGGTCACCAGCTCGACGGTACGCGGCCGCGCCGTGCGCTGGACGACGTCGCGGTAGACCCGCACGCTGGCGTGGGCCTCGCGCACCGCGCCCACCGGCGGCCGCGGGCGCCCCAGCTCGCCGAGGGCGGCGCTCGCCGCGCGCCGCACCAGGTAGGCGTCGTCCGCCGCCAGCTGCTCCAGGGCCTCGACGATCGCGCCCCGTTCCCGCGGCTCGGCCCGGGCGCGGGCGACCAGCGCCTCGACGCCGGCGAGGCGTGCATCGGGGATGCGGTCGCGCGCGCCGCGAGCGAGCGACCGCAGGATGGACTCGTACGGCACCGAGGGCTCTTCGCCCAGGCGGCCGAGAGCGATGGCGCGCAGCGCCGGGTCGGGATCGCCGGCGGCGGCGGCGAGC
>RFGL01000033.1 GCA_003697015.1 Acidobacteriota bacterium
CCGGGCCCTGGCCGAGCGGGTGGCGCTCCTCGCCGGCCAGCCGGCGGCGCTGCTCGAGCGCGCCCGCCGGCGCATCGTGGTGGCGCCGGGGGCCGAGGTCCTGGTCGCCACCCTGCGCGCCCACGGCACCGACGTGGTGATGGTCTCCGGCGGCTTCCTCGCCTTCGCCCGTCCCCTGGCGGCGCGGCTGGGCTGTGCGGCGGTCGAGGCCAACGAGCTGGAGATCGCCGGCGGCCGGCTCACCGGCCGGGTGGTCGAGCCGATCCTCGACCGCGCGGCCAAGCGCCGCGCCCTGGAGCGCCACTGCGCCGCCCGCGGCCTCGAGCCGTCGCAGGCGGCGGCGGTGGGCGACGGCGCCAACGACCTCGAGCTGCTCCGGGCGGCGGGGCTGGGGGTGGCCTACCGCGCCAAGCCCGCCGTCGCCGCCGCCGCCCGCCAGCGCATCGACCACGGCGACCTGACGGCGCTGCTCTACTTCCAGGGTTACCGGCGCGAGGAGCTGGCCTGCTGAGCGAGCCGCTCGCAGACTGCGGGCAGGAGCTCCTCCGCCGGATGGCGCAGGAGGCGGACGCCGGGGTGGGGCGGCCGGTCGGTGCCGGGGTCGATGGCCAGCACCGGCACGCCCGCCTGGAGACCGGCGCGCAGCAGCAGCTCGGTCACGCCGACGGCGAAGGAGGTGCCGACGAAAAGCGCCAGGCGCAGGCTCATCGCCGCCTGCTGCACCTCGTCCCAGCGGTAGTCGTGGTGCTCGTTGTAGAACTCGTCGAACCACAGGACGTGCGGCCGCAGGACGCTGCCGCAGGCCGGGCAGCGCGGCAGGGCGTCGCGTGACGGCGCCCGGCGGAAGGCTTCGAGGGCATCGGCCGGCAGGGGCAGGGAGCCGCGCGGCGCGCCGTGACGGCAGCCGTCGGCCGAGCAGCGCACCCGGTCGGCGCGGCCGTGGACGTGGACCAGCTGGCGGGAGCCCGCCGCGTCGTGCAGCACGTCGATGTTCTGGGTCACCAGCAGGAAACGCCCGCCGCGGCCCTCCTGCCAGCGCTCGAGCTCGACCAGGGCATGGTGGGTGGGGTTGGGCTTCTTGTCGAGCAGGGTGTCGAAGCGCGCGAGGTACCAGCGCCAGCTGGCGACCGGATCCGCTTCGAAGTAGGCGCGGGTGGCGAGCTCGGTCAGATCGCGTTTCCACACCGCTCCGGGATCGTTGCCGCGGAAGGTGGGGATGCCGCTCGCCAGGCTGACGCCGGCGCCGGTGATCACCAGCAGCAGGCCGTCGTCCACCGCCGCCAGCTCCGCCGCCAGCTGCTCGGCGGCCTGTTTCAGAGCGTCCATCGCCGCCGTAGCCTACACCCCGCCGGCGCTCGGTGCCAGCCGCCTTCTTCGGTCCCCCGGCCGCCGTCGCCTCACCGCCTCGCCGCGGCATCAACCGCCGGCGAGGAGGCGGGCGGCGGCGAGCTCGCGGCGCAGGGCGGGATCGTCCGGGGCGAGCTCGACCGCCCGTTCGAGGGCGGCGGCGGCGGCTTCGGGCCGGCCGGCGGCGCGCAGGGCGGTGGCCAGCCCGCGCAGCGCCTCGACGCTGTCGCCGAGGGCGCGGAAGCGTTCGGCGGCGGCCTCGGCATCGCCGTTCCGGAGAAGCTCCCAGGCGCGGTCGCGGCGCGCCTGCTCGAGGGCCTCGCGCCGGACCCGCTCGCGGCCCTCCCGGTAGAGGCGCTCGAAGGCCTCGAGGTGGGGGCGGGCGGCGCCGGCTTCGCCGCGGCGCAGCAGCAGCTGCGCCAGGCCGTAGTGGGCGCGGGCCAGATCCGGCGCCAGGGCGACGGCCCGCCGGTAGGCCTCGAGCGCGCGCTCGCCCCGGCCGCTGCGCTCGCAGGCCAGGGCCAGATCGAGCACCACGTCGGCCGCCGACGGGCGCTCGGCGGCGGCCGCCTCCAGCAGCGCCGCGGCCTCCTCGTCGCGGCCCTGGAAGAGCAGCAGGCGGCCCAGCTGGTGGCGCCAGGGGAAGGCGCCGCCGCTGGCTTCGAGGCCGGCGCGGTACTGGCGTTCGGCGTCGGCGTAGCGACCGATCTCCCACAGCGCCGCGGCGAGATAGAAGCGGCTGTCGAGGGCGTCCCACCCCAGAGCCAGGGCGCGCTCGAGATGCTCGGCGGCGCTGGCGTGGCGTTCCTCCTTGGCCAGGGCCTCGCCGTAGAGGGCGTGGGCCCGCGCCTCCTGCGGCGCCAGCTCGACCGCCCGCGCCAGCAGCGCCGCCGCGTCTCCGGCCGCTCCTTGGCGCAGCCAGGCGGTGGCGGTGCCGAGGAGGATCGACAGCGCCTGCCGGCGCTGGCCCGCCGCCGCCAGCCGCTGGGCCAGGCCGTCGAAGGCCGCCAGCCGTCCGCCCCCCTCGGCGGCGGCGGCGAGGAGCTCCTGGGCCTGGTCGAGGCGGCCGGCGACGAGGGCGGCGGCAGCGCGGTCGAGGAGCGCCGGCAGCTCATCGTCGCCGGCGGCGCCGAGGACGCCGGCCAGCAGCACGCCGGCCACCAGCCCAGCGGCGACGGTCGGGCTGTGGCGGAAGGGGCAGCGCATTCTCCGGTCTCCGGCAGCCCTCGAGTCTACACCCGCCTCCGGCCGGCGGCCGAGGGCCGCCGCCCCGGCAGGGCGTGGTGAACGCCGGCCGCCCGCGAGGGCGGAGACGTCCGGTGCCGAATCAAGGCGGAAATCCGCAGGCGGTTGGGGGATCGTCGAGGCTTGCCGACGACGCTGCGGCCGAAAGGGCTCGCCCGCGGCGCGGCCGGAGCCTTGCGCCGCCCTGCTAGGGGACGCCGTAGATCTCGGTCTGGGGGTAGAAGGCGTACCAGCCGAACCAGTAGGCGACGTGGCCGGGAAGGCGCGCCAGGCCGGCCGCGGGATCGCCGGCCGCCGGCACCAGGGCGTGCTCGGTGATCAGCCAGGCGTTGCCCTGATCGTCGGTCAGCTGGTCGCCGGAGAGGGCGAAGGTGAGCTCGCCGCGTTCGTAGGCCCGGACGGCGCCGCTGCCGCGCTCGGCGACCAGCACCAGGTTGCGCTCGCCGATGCGGTCGTTGACCACCCCCTCGGCGAGCAGGCGGTCCATCGGGTAGGCCTTGGGTCGTCCGTCGATCACCAGGGCGTAGATCTCGTCCTTGTCCTTCAGCGCGTCATTCTTCAACCACACCGGGAAGCTGACCCCGCCGCGCGCCCGATCGGCGGCGCCGGGGCGGTAGTCGAAGCCGGCGCCGCCGGGCTGCTCGAGCGCCAGGGTGGTGGTCTCCGGATGGCGCTCGAGCCAGGCTCCCCAGGTGGTCAGGGTCATCGGCAGCATGGGCAACCGGCGCTCGCCGAGGGCGGCGCGGCCGATCACCGCCTCGCCGGTGAGGTTGGACCACAGGCTCCAGCTCTGGCGATCGAACATCAGTTTGTTGCTGCGGTAGAGCAGGCCGGAGGTGCCGAAGGTATAGGCGCCGCCCGCCTTGGTGCTGGCGTCGTAGAGGATGGCGGAGCGGCAGAGGGTGCAGTAGCTCAGGGTGACCGGCTGGCCGCCGACGACGTCGTTCAACATCTCGTGCCAGTCGAGCATGCGCAGGGGGTAGGCGCGCTGCTCGCCGCCCAGGTCGACGCCGAAGACCAGCTCGTTGTCGCGCAGGTAGGAGGCGTCGCGGCCGGGGATGGTCAGCGGTTGGTCGAGGGAGGGGATGCCGTCGATCGGCACGCCGCCCCACACCACCTCTTCCAGGCGGATGCGGATCGGTGCGCCGCGGTAGAAGATGTTGCGGTAGCGCCGGTCGATGCGGGTGAGGAGCTTGAGCTTCCAGTCGACGTAGCCCTCCTTCGGCACCAGGGACTCCTGGCGGCCGATCCAGGCCACCCAGTCGCGGTAGTTGCGCCCCACCTTCTCGCCCGCCAGGGCCTCGAGCACCTTGTACGCCTCGCCGCGGTTGTTGCCGGGGATGAAGAAGAGGGCGTCGACCAGCCCGGGGAGGAGGGAGCGGTCGCCGCTGGCGATGAGCTGGGAGGCGGCCGCCTTGCGGCTCTTACGGTCGGCGCTCATCAGCTGCTCCACCAGCTCGTAGCCGGCGGCGGACGCCGGCCCGGCGGCGGTCGCCAGCAGCAGGGTGCAGATCAGGGCGTAGAAGAGCCGGGGCGTGGGCGGCTTGGGCTGGGGCATGCGTTCTCTCCGGGTCGAGCGCCGCCCGCCCGGCGCCGCGGTCGGCGGCGCGGGGGGTCGGCAAGGGGGCTTGGGCGCGTTCATCGCGTTCTACGGCAGCAGTCCGGTCGCTGGATTCGCTCAGGGCGCCGCCGGACGCGCCGCCACCAGGGCCAGGCGGCGGCCGGCGTCGTCGAAGGCCAGGCGGGTGACGTCGTGCAGGCCGTAGGCCGCCAGGTCGGCCACCTCCTGCCAGCCGTCCTGCCCGCGACGCCAGCGGAGGAGGCGGCTGCCGTCGCCCATCCACAGGCTGCCGTCCGGCGCCCAGGCGAAGTCCTCCCGCGCCGTCGGGGTGCGCACCAGGGGCCGGGGATGGCCGCGGTCCGGGTCGATGGCGGTCACCCACCAGTCGCCGTCGCCGCGTTTGTGGACGAAGCTCATGCGGCCGTCGCCGGGGATCGCCGCCAGCGCCCGGCCGACGTCGCGTGCCAGGATCGTGCCCTCCCCCGCTCCGACCGTCGCCAGCTGCAGGGTCGGCGGCGAGCCGAGGACGAAGAGCAGCAGGTGCCGCCGGTCGACCCAGGCGTGGTAGCCGACCGGCTCGAGGTCGGGGAGAAGCAGGGTCGGCCGCCCGCCGTCGAGGGGCAGGCGCCACAGCCGCTGGCGCCCGTCGGCTTCGACCCGCACCACCGACAGGCCGCCGGGATCGCCCGGAATGGGGGTGGGGGAGTACTCGCTCTCCGGCGTGCGGGCGACCGGGCGGCGGGCGCGGCTGGCGAGCTCCAGGCGCATGACGTCCGCCTGGCCGGCGTCGTCGATCGAGGTGTAGACCAGGGCGCGGCCGCCGGGCAGGAAGCGGGGCTGGTTGTCGTAGCCGGGGCGGTCGGTGAGATTCTCCGGCCGGCCGAGCTCGATTCCCGTCTCCCCCGCCGTCACCGCCAGCAGGTAGACGTCGGTGGCCGGCGGCGGCGGCGGCGGCGGCGGCTCGGGGCCGCCGGCGGCGGCGAGAGCGATGGCGAGAGCGAGGCGGATCAGGGGGGTGGCGACAGGCATCGTCCGGCTCCTCGGCGAGAGGTCAACCGGGCGACTCTATCCCATCGCCGCCTGGTACAATGGACGCCATGAGCTGCCGCCTCGCCGCCGCGTCGCTCGTCGCCCTGCTCCTCGCCCCGGCGCTCCCCGCCGCCGCAGCCGAGGACGACGCGCTGATCGGCCTGTGGGCGACCGAGCCCGACGAATTCGGCTACGCCCACGTCCGCATCCGCCGCGAGGGGGACGAGTACCGGGGCGAGATCGTCTGGCTCAGCGAGCCCACCTTTCCCGACAGCGAAGGGCCGGAGTGGGCCGGCAAGCCCAAGGTCGACCGCCTGAACCCGGATCCCGCCCTGCGCGACCGGCCGATCATCGGCCTGCCGTTGTTGTGGGGCTTCCGCGCCAAGGGGCCCGGGCAGTGGGCCGGGGGGTTCATCTACGATCCGGCGAGCGGCAAGACCTACAAGTGCAAGATCACCCTCCAGGACGACGGCACGCTCAAGGTGCGCGGCTTCGTCGGCATCTCCCTCCTCGGCCGCACCACGATCTGGCGACCGGTGGCGGAGGCCGCCGCCGAGCCGGATGCGAAGTAAGGTTTATTCGCATAAGCAAATATATCAAGCTGAATGTGGAATTCATTCCCCACTGACCTATCAGGGTTTTCCCTGTCAAAGATCGAAAGAATTTCAGTAGATAACCCGCTACCCTCCGGGGGCCGAGATCCGTATGCTTTTTCTTGCTGGGCATCCCCTCCTAGCATCCTTCCTTCCCTCGACCCTGGACGTCACGTCCAGACCCGGGCGGCGGCGAGTCTCCCCCTCACCGTCGCCCGGACGTTCCCTCCTCAACCCCTGATTTGTCCGGGCTTCGGCCCGGAGAATTGTGTTCGGACGGCCGTGTCCGGACGGCGCCGCCTCAGGAGAGGGCGGCCGGGGGACGCAGCCACTCGCCGACGACTTTCTCGATCGGCCAGGCGTAGAGATCGCGAGCCAGGCGCCAGCGCGCCAGGCGCCGCAGGGGCCATTGCCACGAACGGCCGCGGTTCCACGCCACCTGCTGGTAGAACTTGAAGCGTTCGACCCGGCGGTAGGTGTCCGGCGAGACCCACGGCCCGGCGGAGCCGATGAAGTCGAAGGCCGCCCACTCGTCGAGGGAGCAGGGCAGGGCATAGCCCTGGGCCACCGCCTGCTGGGTGATCGCCGATCCGGGGTAGGGCTTGAAGTAGAAGATCGGGGTCTGGAAATCCGGGCTCATGGCGCGCAGGCGCTTGGCGACGTCGAGGCTCGCCTGGACGCTGTCCTCGGGCTCGCCGGGGAAGCCGACGATGAAGGGGAAGATCACCGCCACGCCGTACTTGCGGCACAGCTCGGCGGTGTAGAAGACCTGCTCGAGGGTGATGTCCTTGGCGATGCGGTCGAGCATCTCCTGGGTGCCGGCCTCGACCCCGACCAGCACCCGCCGCAGGCCGGAGCGCTTGCACAGGGCGAAGACTTCCTCCGGCAGGCGCTGGCACTGATCGGCGCGCAGGGTGGCGGCCCAGGTGATCGGCAGCCGCCGGCGCAGCAGTTCCTCGGCCACCGCCGCCACCCGCTTGGGATAGGTGAAGTAGGTCTCGTCCTGAAAGGACAGATCGTCGAAGCGGTAGCGCCGCCACAGGCGCTCGATCTCCTCTCCCATGCGCTCGGGGGAGAGGCCGACCCACTTGCGCCGGTAGACGAAGGGATCGGCGCAGAAGGCGCAGCGGAAGGGGCAGCCCTGGGAGGAGATGTAGTCGAGCTGGCGCTGGCCCTTGAGAGCGAAGTAGCGCTCGACCTCGAGCAGGCGGTAGTCGTGGGCGCGCAGGTCGTCGAGCGGCGCCAGGGGGCGGGGGGGATTGACCACCACCTCGCCGCCGGCATCGCGGCAGGTGGTGCCGGCACAGCCCGCGGCGTTCTCCCCCCGCGCCAGGCGATCGACCAGCTCGGCGAAGGTTTCCTCCCCCTGCCCTTGCACGGTGACGTCGACGCTGGCCTCCGCCAGGCACTCGCGGCCGAACATCGAGGGATGCCAGCCGCCCCATACCACCGGCAGATCGGGACGCAGCGCCTTGGCGGTGCGGGAGGCGCGGACGGCGTCGCGGATCGGGTCGCCGGTGAGGACGCTCACGCCGAGGCAGAGGGCGCCGTCGAGATGCTTCGCCAGCGCCGCCATCGGATCGTCCTCCAGCCGGCCGTCGACGATCACCACCTCGTAGCGCCGGGGATCGAGGTGGGAGCCGATCGCCAGCAGGGCCAGGGGCATGGTGTAGAACACCGCCTCCGGGTTGTAGAGCACCACCTTGGCGCGGCGTCCGGCGGATTGGGGATCGGGGGTCATCGCCGTTCGAGCTCCAGCAGGTAGTGGTCGGCCAGCCAGGGCAGGGGAGGGAAGGCCTCGAGCCGCCTCTCCCAGCGCCCCAGGAACGCCAGCAGGCGGGGGTGGCGCGACGCCCAGCCCTCGGCGTAGGACGGTGGCACCAGGGCGCCGACGGCGGCCACCCGGCGGGCGCGCCACCACGGGGCGAAGGCTCGGCGGACGGTGCGGATGCCAGGATATCGCACCCGCACGCCGCGCCACAGGACGCCGCCGGGCCGGAGGCGGCGCAGGGCGGTACGCGGCCGGCCGCGGAGCAGGAACCACAGCCACTCCCAGGGTACCAGGGGACCCATCAGACTGAGCACCGCCCGGCCGCCGGGCTTCACCCAGCGGCCGAGACGGCGGGCGACGGGGGCGAGCTCGGCGATGCAGTTGAGCGCGCCGAAGCTCGACAAGGCGCCGTCGAACGGACCCTCGAACGGCCCGCCGCACGGCCCGCCGAACGGCCCGCCGGACGGGGGCGCGAGATCCTCGATCGCCATCACCCGGAGGTCGATGAGCCCCTCCAGCCCCGCCGCCGCCACCTTGCGGCGGGCGGCTGCGACCATCGCCGGCGAGGCGTCGGTGGCCAGTACGCGGACCCCGCGCCGGGCGAGGTAGAGGGCGTCCTCGCCGGTGCCGCAGCCCAGCTCCAGCACCCGCTCGCCGGCGGCGAAGCTGAGCGCCAGCCGCCGCCAGACCGCCGCCCGCTGGGCGCGGCCGACGGCGCTGGCGGTGAAGTCGCGGTCGTAGCTCGCCGCCAGGTCGTCGAAGGGCGGAGCGGCGGGAGCCGACGGCGGGGGGCTCGTCACGCGTCAGACCTTGACCGAGCGCAGCAGTTGCTGCGCCGCCGAGCGCACCGCCGGATTGGCCGACGGGTTGCGCGCCAGGCGCTGGAGCTCGTGGCGGCCGCCGCGCGAGCGCGCCATCCCCGCCAGGTAGCGGCTGGCGAAGGCGTGGGTGCACTTGGGATGGTTCAAGGCGACGATCAGCGGCTGCTTGCGGGTGAAGAGCTCCGGCCGGCGCAGGATCGACGCCATCACCGTGGCGTTGATCTCCGGGTAGCGCAGCAGGCGCTCGACGTTCGACAGCCCGATGTGGCGCACGGTCTCGCCGGCGATGCGCGGATCGGGGTGGGTGACGAACCAGGAGACGTAGCGCGGGTCGCTGGCCAGCCGCCGCTGGATGGTCAGGGGCAGCTTCTGGATGCCCTTGGGCAGCTTGCCCTCCTTGCCGCCGCTGCGCCGCGCCTCCTCCAGCTTCTGCCGCAGGCTCTCGAAGTAGGCCACCGACAGGCCCATGGTCTGGGCCCGCTCGAGGAAGGTGGCGAGGAGGTCGTCGAAGCGCTCGAAGTAGCCGCTCTCGACCAGGAAGGTGAAGTCGAGCAGCTGCAGGATCACCCGGGTGAGGGTCTCCATCTCTTCGCCGGTGCGGAAGCTCTGGGCGGCGGTCTTGAGGCGGTCCCGCACGCAGTCGAAGAAGATCTTGTGGGCGTCCTCGTCCTCCCGTTTGGTGAAGCGGTCGCCGAGGGCCTGGATGCTCTCCAGCGGGATGCTCGGGTGGGACATCGACTGCCAGGCGGCGTAGAGGGTGAGGTGGGAGGCGGCATGGGCGCGCATCCCGGGATCGCGGTGGCCGAGCACCAGGCAACGCCAGACGATCTGCAGGTCCTGTTCCGTGGCCTGGTGACCGGCGCGGGCGAAGGCCGCCATCACCTGCCGCGGATCGGGGCGGTCGACGCGGGCGAGGAGGGACCACACGGTGCGGAATCGGCCGTCGTCGACCCGGGAATCGATCAGCGCCTCGAAGACCTTCTCGTCGTGCGCCCGGCGATGGTCGCGGATGGCGAAGAGGTCGTCGAGCAGCACCAGGTCGGCGGCCTCCCACAGGCGGTCGAGGAGCGGCCGGTAGCGCCGCTCCTCGCGCTGCTCGAGGACGAAGTCCATCACCTCCCGCTTGTGGTGGAGCAAGAGATCGGTGAGCTCGGTCTCGAGGTCGAGGGCGTCGGCCTTGAGCAGGGCGTCGAGCTTGCGCAGCAGGTCGCTGCTCGTCTCCTCCTCGGTCGCCGCCGCTTCGGCCCCGGGCCCGCTGCGGGCGAGGAGGCGGCAGCGCTGGGCGAGCTTGCCGAGGATGATCACCGGCCGCGATCGACGGCGGGAGATGGCGTGGGCGACCGCCGCCAGCTCGGGGTCGGGCCCCCGGCCGCCGCCGCCGTCGAGGCGGGCGCGCAGGGCCTGCCACAGGCCGAGCTCGGCCTTCACCAGGGTGGTGGCGGCGTTGGCCAGGGCGGTCAGAAAGGCGGCCGACCACTTGTTGTCGAGGGTGCCGAAGTCGGCGCAGAAGCGCCCCAGGGCGGTGTAGGCGCGGTCGAGGGCGGTGGACAGCGGCTCGTCGCCGGCGGCGGACGGCGAACGAAGCCGGGCGCGCAGCTCGGCGATCTGTTGCTCGACCTGAGCGCAGCTCGCCGCCAGGCTCTCCTGCGGCGCCGCCGCGCCGTTGGTCGCCAGCCGGCAGGCCTGGATCGGCTCCGGGCCGAGGCGGCCCTTGAACGAGAAGTGGGGGCGCAGGCGCTGGTCGAGACGCTCGAAGAGCCGCTTGCTGACGCACATCTCCCCCGCCTCGGTGAAGCTGCGCTGGAGCTCGACGACGAAGCTCAGATCGGCCGAGGCGAGCTCCGACAGGGGGGGCTCGTAGACGATGATCGCGTCGTGGGCCGCGGCGCGGACGGCGATGCTCACCGGCAGCGGATTCTGGCTCGGGTCGAGGTTCAGGATCGGCAGGGTATGGAGGATCTTGAGCCCGGTCATCACCGCGTGGTCGCCGCTGCGCTGGCGGCCGAAGATCAGCACCCCGCCGCCGTCGCGCCAGCGCAGGATCTCGCCGCCGTAGGTCGCCGCGGTGCCCGCCGCCAGGTTGCGGAAACTCGCCTCGACCCGGGTCAGGCTCTCGGCCGGATGCTCGCGCGCCAGCTGGGGGTAGCCGGCGACGGCCACCGCCAGCAGGGTGACCTCGTAGGCCCGGCCGGGCTCGAGCAGGTCCGCCAGCCGGGTCGCCGTTCCCCGGGCAGCCGCCGGCGCTTCCGCCGTCGCCTCTTCGCGCCGCCGCGTCACCACCCGGTCGAGGATCTGCATCAGGGCGCCTTGGAGCTGCTCGTCGCTCTCCAGCTCGCGGCATTCGACGGCGCCGTTGCCCGTCGCCGGCAGGCTGGAGAAGAAGGCCTGGACCTGCCCCAGGGCGTGGCCGTCGATGCGCTGCAAGCTGTCGGGCAGGCGGGTGGAGCGGAGGAAGAAGCACGACGGCCGGGCGGCGTCGCGCCACAGCTCCCGGGCCAGAGCGAAGGCCTCCTCGCCGCCGCCGCTCGGCTCCTCCTCGTCGGGATCGAAGCGCAGCCAGGCGAGGCCGAGAAAGACGTCTTCTTCGGTGATCTCCGGCACCCCGTTGCCGGCCGCGGACTCCGCCGGCGGCGCCAGCAGGGGGCGGGCGTGCTCGCCCCAGTCGACCAGCTCGAGATGCCAGGGGACGCCGGGCTCGGCGCCGTATTTGTGGTTGATGCGCTCGGCGACCCGCGCGACCAGGGCCCGTTCGGCCTTCAGCTCGCGGGTCGCGGCGACGAATACGCGCATGGCTCCTCCTCACCCCGATGATACGACGGATCGACGCCCCGGATCCGCCCGCGTTCTCACCCTCCGTCCGCCGCCCTGCCGGCGGCGGCCTCGACCGCCCGCCGCGCCGCCTGCGCCCGGCGCAGGAGCTCGGCGGCGCGCAGCGGGTCACGCCGCCGCAGGCGGTGGGCCTCGACCGCGCTGCGCAGCCAGACGTCGGCCTGGCGGTAGACCTCCCGCGGCGGCCGGCCGCGGATGCGATAGTCGCGGTCGGTGGCCTCGTCCCAAGGTCGCTCCAGCTCCACCCGGTCGGCCACCTGATCGAAGTAGGGGGTGCCCTTGATCGGGTAGGCGACGGTGGTGAAGAAGACGTCCGGATCGCTCGCCTTGACGTGCTCGACGGTGGCGGCGACGTCGTCGGCGGTCTCCCCCTCGTAGCCCCACATCAGGAACATGCCGACGGCGATGCCGTGGCGGCGGGCGGCGCGGCAGGCCTGCTGCACCTGCTCGACCGTCACCCCGCGCTCCATGGCGTCGAGGATCTTCTGGCTGCCGCTCTCGGAACCGATCCACACCCGGTAGCAGCCCATGCGCTTCAAGGTGGCGAGCACCTCGTCGTCGAGCATGCGGTCGGCGCGCGAGATGGTCTCGAAGGGCAGCCGGACGCCGCGCCGCTCGAGCTCGGCGGCGAAGCGGTAGAGCCAGCGGTGGTGGATGGTGAAGACGTCGTCGGCGTACCACACCTGTTCGGGTTGGTAGCGCTCCTTGAGGTGGCGTACCTCCTCGGCGCAGTCCGCCGGGTCGCGCCGCCGGTGGCTGTAGCCGAAGACCGCATGCGAGCACCAGCGGCAGCGGTAGGGACAGCCGCGGGCGGTGATCAGGTTGACCGAGCCCTTGCCGTGGTGGCGGCGCCAGACCTCGACGTAGTCCTCGATCGCGATCTGCTCGCGGTCGGGCCAGGGCAGGCTGTCGAGATCGGGGATCTGGGGCCGCTCGGGGTTCTCGACCAGCGCGCCGTCCTGGTCGCGGAAGACCGTGCCGCGGACGCCGTGCAGGCGGTGCGGTCCGCGCCGGGCCAGCGCCGGCAGCAGCTCGGCCATGGTCTGCTCGCCCTCGCCGAGCACCACCACGTCGGCGCCGCGGTCGAGGAAGGCGGCGGCGTAGTTGGCCGGCTCAGGGCCGCCGAGGACCACCGTCCAGCCGTGCGCCTTGGCGCTTCGGATCAGCTCCAGGGCGGCGCTGCGGGTGGTCAGGTTGACGTAGATGCCGAGCACCCCGCCCGCCTCCCGCGCCAGGCGTTCGACGAGCTCCCGGCGCTGGCGGAAGGTGGCGTCGAAGACCTCGACGGCGAAGCCCAGGCGCCGCAGGTAGGCCGAGACGTAGAGCAGGCCGAGAGGCGGGTAGGGCTTCATGATCGCCTGCTCTTTCTCGTCCTCGGCGAGAAAGTAGGCGTGGGTGAGGAGCACGTCGGGCATGGCGCTTTATCCGCCGGGGGGCAGATCCCAGCCTACCGCATCGCGCCCGCCGCCGCCATCAGCCGCGGCGGGCGATCAGCAACAGGCCGCAATCCGTGCGCCGGGCGAGGTCGAGGACCAGGTCGCCGAAGACCCGCCGCCGGCGGGCGAGGCGCCGCAGGCCGAGGATCACCAGGTCGCAGTCCTCGGCCCGCTCGACCACGGCGCCGGCGACGTCGCCGGCGGTGACGAGCTCGATCCTGGCGCCGCGGGCGGCCTCGTCCTGGGCCTGGGCCTCGAGCTCGCGGCGGGCGCGCGCCAGGCGCTCGGCCGGGGCGTCGAGCGGGAAGACCCGCAGGTAGGTGACGTCGCCGACCCCGGTGCGGGCGAGGGTGGCGAGGAGGCGGGCGCGCAGGTCGCTCTGATCCCGCCGCCCCCCGGCCGGCACCAGCACCCGCCGGACCTGGGACAGGCGCCAGCCCTGGGGCGCGCGCAGCACGACGACGTCGGCGTCGACCGCCGCCAGCAGCGCCTCGACGTGCCCTTCCACCCCCTCCGCGGTCAGCTGGCCGAAGCCCAGCAGCAGGCTCTCGCAGGCGAAGGCGCGGGCGACGCGGGCGATCTCCGCCACCGGATCGGTGGCGATGGTGGTCAGGGCCTCCGGGGCCCGATTGGTGGCCAGGGAGAGGGTCAGGGCCTTCTCCAGGATCGCCTGGGCGTCGGCGACCTGGGGCAGGGGCTCCCCGGGTCGCCAGACCTCCGGCGGCCGCACCACCGACAGCAGCAGCACCTCGCCCACCCCGGTCGGGGAGAGGGCGTTGGCGACCTCCACCAGGGCCTCGGCGCGGGCCGGATTGGCCACCGGCACCAAGATCCGCGGCCGGCGGCCGCGCAGGCGCAGCAGATCGGGATCCCGCGCTTCGGCGAAGGCGTCGTGGACCCGCGCGCGGGGGGCGAAGAAGGAGACGTAGAGCAGACCGCCGAGGGCCAGCCAGACGGCGGCCAGGACGCCGGCGGCGGGCACCGCGAAGCCCTGGAAGACGGCCAGCGCCAGGCAGGCGAGGCCGCCGCTCGCCGGGATCAGCGGGAAGAGGGGCAGGCGGAAGGCGAGGGGGGCGCCGGCGCTGCGCCGGCGGGCGAGGTAGCCGGTCCAGTGGGCGAGAGCGAAGGTGAGGAGGAAGATCAAGCTCGAGACGGCGCCGGCGGCGGCGACGTCGGGCAGGATGACGACGATCACCACCACCGTCAGGGCGGTGGCCAGGACCGCGGTGCGCGGCGTGCCGTAGCGCGGGTCGAGCTGCCCCCAGGTGGCGGGCAGGGTGCGGTCGCGGCCCATCGCCAACGCGACGCGGGAGGCGGCGAAGAGGTTGGCCTGCAGCGCCGACAGCATCGACAGCAGTCCCGCCACCAGCACCAGCCACAAGCCCGCCGGACCGAGGTAGTGCTCGGCGGCGAGAGCGACGACGGTCTCCGGGTGCTGCGCCGCCAGCTCGGTGATCGTGCCGCCCTCGGGCACCCCGAGGGTGGCGACGATGAAGAGCAGGGGCAGGTAGATCGCCAGGGCGATGGCGAGGGAGAGGAGCATCGCCCGCGGGATGGTGCGCCCGGGCTGCTTGACCTCGCCGCCGACCGCGGCGATGAGATCGAAGCCTTGGAGGGCGATGAAGGTATAGCCCATGGCCTGCAGCAGGCCGAGGCCGCCATGGGGGAAGAACGGCCGCAAGCGGGCGCCGGCGTCGACCGGCCCGCCGGCGAGGAAGGCCCAGGCGCCGCCGAGGATCAGCACCGCGAAGACCACCACCTTGCCGATGGTCGCCCACTGGCCGCCGCCGGCGCTGCGCCGCAGCAGCTCGACGGCGTAGAAGGCGGTGGCGGCGAGGGCGAGGGCGACCGGGGCGAGGTCGTGGCCGAGCCACGCCGCCGGGGCGCCGAAGAGAGCGCTCGTCAGGCGTTCGAGCACCGGCAGGGCGAAGGCGGCGAAGCCGAGGGCGTAGAGCACCGCAGCGACGATCGACGCCAGCCAGACCACCCAGCCGACCATGAAGGCGGTCTCCACCTTGAGCACCTTCTTGGCGAAGGCATAGGTGCCGCCGGATTCCGGGAAGCGGGCCGCCATCTCGGCGAAGGAGAGGGCGGTCAAGACCGCGATCAGGCCGTTGGCGGCGAAGGCGACGATGGCGCTCGGGCCGGTGGTGGCGAAGGCGACGCCGGCCAGCGCCAGGACGCCGCCGCCGACGATCGCGCCCACCCCCACGGCGGTGGCGCCGAAGAGGCCGAGGGTGCGGTGACTGCCGCTGTCGTCGGGGTTGCTCATCGCCGTCCTCTGGCGGAAGAGGGCGGATCGTAGAGGAGCCTGCGGCGGCGGTCAAGGGCCGGTGCGAAGGGCCGCCGCCCGGTGGCGGCGGGGGCTCAGTTCCACGCCCGGCGCAGGTCGGGAGCGGCGGGGGCGGGCCGCGCCCGTCGCAGGGTGGTGGGGGCGTCGCTGCGGCAGCTGGCGGCGCGGCGCTCGAGCTCGCGCCAGGCCTCCTCGACCGCCGCCAGCTCGTCGCGCAGCTCGCCCCGGGGCCGGCGCCGCAGGCGATGGTGCAACTCGAGGTCGCGGTGCAGGGTGCGGTGGAGGTGGCGATAGAAAGGGGTCTTGAAGGTGCCCTGGAACATCATCGCCAGGTCGCTCGACTCCCGCCAGTGGTCCTTCTCTCCCAGCTCCTCGCGCACCATGGCGTGAAACTTGGTGCCGGGAAGCGGATAGCTGACGCTGATGCCGACGTCGTCCGGCAGGCAGCGGCGCACCAACTCGACCGTCGCCATGACGTCGTCGTAGGTCTCGCCGGGGTAGCCGAATTGGAGGAAGAAACAGGCGCGGATGCCCGCCGCCCCCAGGCGCTCGCGGGCCGGCGGGATGGCTTCGACCCGGGTGCCCTTGTGCATCGCGTCGAGGATCTTCTGGCTGCCGCTTTCGACCCCCAGCCAGACCTCGACGCAGCCGGCGCGGGCCAGGGCGCGCACCGCCCGCGGCGTCATCAGATCGACCCGCGACTGGATCATGAAGGGGATCTCCGCCCGCCGCGCCGTCACCTCGCGGGCGAAGGCTTCGACCCACTTCGGTTGCAGGCCGAAGATGTCGTCGGCGAACCACAGGTGATCGGGGCGGTGAAGCTCCTTGATCCAGGCCATCTCTTCGGCGACCGCGGCGGGGGAGCGCATGGCGTAGCGTTGGCCCCAGATCGGCTTGGCGCACCAGTTGCAGTGGAACGGGCAGCCGCGGGTGGTGACCATGTTGAGGCTGAAGTAGCCGTGGGCGCGGTGCCAGGCGCGGCGGTAGGCGTCGGCGTCGACCAGGTCCCAGGCGGGGAAGGGGAAGGCGTCGGGCCGGCGCTCGGGGAGGCGCGGGGCGCTGCGCCCGACGCCTCCCGGGGCCTGCGGCTCGCGCCAGGCGAGGCCGGGGATGGCGGCCGCGCCGGCGCCGTCGCCGCCGTTCGTCAGGTGGTCGACCAGCTCCACCAGGCTGTGATCGGCCTCGCCGAGCAGGGCGTAGGCCACGCCGTGGTCGAAGTAGACCGCCGGCTGGTCGCTGACGTCGGCCCCGGCGGCGACGACGGTGGCGCCGGCACCCCGGGCCAGCTCGCTCATGCGGCAGGTCGCCTGCCGCACGTGGGTGAGACACATCTTGTTGAGAAAATGGAAGCAATCTTCGTAGAGCGCGACGATGCGCGGCCGGTGGGCGGCGACGGCGGCCTCGAAGTCGTCGATGCCGCCGGCGAGCATGGCGTCGAAGAGCGCCACCCGATAGCCCCGGCGGCGCAGGCCGGCGGCGGCGTAGAGGGTGCCGAGGGGTGGATAGGGCCGCATCTTGGCGACCTGCTTGGGGTCGTTGGCGAGGAAAAAGCCGTGGGCCAGGAGGACGTCGATCATCAAGCCATTCCGCTCAGCCAGCCGCCATTCCGCAGCCGGGGTCCGTCGCCGTGCTGGGGATCTCTGCGCGATCACCCCATCCTATCCCACGGCGCGCCGCCCGCCACCCCACCCGGCCCGTCAGGTGCGGCCCGTCAGCTGCCCCGTCAGGTGCCAGGGTCTTCGCAAGTCCCCTGGTTAAGCCCGTCTGCCCGTCAGGTGCTGCCCGGCAGGTGCCTGCCCGTCAGGTGCCCGTCAGGTGCCAGGGTCTTCGCAAGTCGTGCCGGGGCAAGAGGATAGCGCCGGGTCCGGGCGCTGCCCGTCAGGTGCAGCCCGTCAGGTGCCAGGGTCTTCGCAAGTCGGACTCTGCCCGTCAGGTGCAGCCCGTCAGGTGCCAGGGTCTTCGCAAGTCGTGCCGGGGCAAGAGGATAGCGCCGGGTCCGGGCGCTGCCCGTCAGGTGCA
>RFGL01000355.1 GCA_003697015.1 Acidobacteriota bacterium
CCGTCACGCGCCTCGCACCCAATCCCCCCTCACGCCTTCCTGCGACGGTCCCGTTTCACTACGTCGGAACGGTGAGGAATCGAGGTTCTCCACCCTCAGAAGGCCTCCTCGAAGCGGATCGAAGGCGAGACCCCCCAAAATGAGTCCCCCAAGGGATCAAAAGGGTGGCACCGATGAGAAAAGGGAGGCGACGTCTTAGGTGCCACCCTTTTTTCTCGTGGCGCGCACCGCCTGCAACGCATCGGCCCGAGCGCGGGCACCGGGGTAAAGGCGCAGGGGACTGCCGGTAGCGAGACGCGCCGTGCCGGGACAGAAGCTCAGCAACGGGCCGCGCTCGCCTTTCGCGTCGACCATCGCCTTGACCTCGCTGCTCTGCTGGCGAACCTCCTCGAGGACCGGCGAACCGGACCAGATCTCGGCGATCGACGCGCGGTGAAGGTTGCCCAGCGGACGCCGCCACTGGACGCACGGGTAGACGTTGCCGTAGGGATCGACGGCGAGCGTGGACGAGCCGGCACCGCAGTGCTTGCCGGGACCGGGCTTGGCGGCATCGTCCTGGCGGCCGGACTCGCCGACGTGCGACACGCAGGCACCGCAGGCGCCGGCACGCGCCAGCTGATGGCGGTAGAGGCCCTCGAGCCCGGCCGGCGAAGCGGCGATCGCCAGCGGCTCGCGGTCGCCGTCGTCGCGCGGCGTGACCTCGGTGCTCCATTGGATCGGCAGGCCGAGACGGTCGGCGACGGCGAACATGCCCTCGACCTCGTCTTCGTTCCAGCGCGTCAAGGTGGCGACCAGCCGTACCCGGAGGCCGAGCTCGACCATCCCCTCGAGATTCTCCAGCAGGCGCTCGAAGCTGCCGGCGACGCGGGTCTGACGGTCGTGGCTGGCGGGCGACGCGCCGTGCAGGCTGACCTCGACCAGGAAGGGATCGATCTCCTCCTTGATGCGGCGCGCCAGACGGCCGCGAAAGGCATGGCCGTTGGTCTTGATGCGCAGCACGAAGCCGCGCTCCCGAGCGGCGCGGCCGATGGCCAGGAAATCGGGATGGGCCAGAGGTTCGCCGCCGCTCAGGATCAGGTTCATCACCTGCAGCTCCTCGAGTTCGACGAGCAACTCCAGGTACCGCTCGGTGGACAGGGGAGTACCGCGCAGGCCGAGGTCGTTGTAGCAGAAGAAGCAGCTCAGGTTGCAGCGATAGGTCAGCTCGAGCAGCACGCTCCACAGCAGATTGTCGCGCCAGGCACGGCGCATGACCTCGACGAAGCTCATGACGACGCCCCCCCCGACTCGCCGCCGGTCGCCACCTCGACCACCCGATTGTCGGCCAGCTCGGCGAGAAAGGCTTCGAGGTCGCGGCGCAGGCGGTCGCGGCACACCTCGTACTCGGCGGCGATCCGATCGACCATCGCCGCCAGGCTGCAGCCCTCGGCCACCAGTTCCAGCACCCGCGCTCCGAGCTCGTTGAGCCCCAGCACCTCGGCGTCGCCTTGACGCAACACCAGGGCCTCGTCCCGCACGCGACGAAAACGCACGTCCGGCCGCAGCCGGAAGACGGTCTCCGCCCCGTCGCTCACCGGCGCCCCCAGCCCAGCAGGCGCCGCAGGTCGTCCTCCGGCGACAGACTGAGCAGCCGCGGCCAGGCCACGGCGGCGGCGGCGGCGAGGTTGTGAAGCAGCCGATCCCGCCACCAGGGATCGGCGTTGACGAAGGGGGAGCAGGTCAAGAGGCCACCGATCGCCTGCGCCGGCCCCAGCTGCGAGACGCCGCGGCGACGGCGGCGGTCGAGGCGGTAGAGACGGCGCAGGGGCAACGCGTCCTGGCGCAGGTAAATGCGGCCGTGCTCGCCGGCATAGGGCAGCTGGTGGACGCGGTAGCCGCGCCCCTCAGGCACCACCAGGTTGAGGTCGTCGCTCAGCACCTCGAGCCCCAGGGCGGCGGCGCGGCGCGCCAGGGTGGTCTTGCCCGCCCCGGAGTGGCCGTAGAAGAGATCGACCCCGGAGGCATCCCCCACCGCCGCGGCGTGGAGCAGGAAACCGCCTTGATCCACCAGCCGGTAGGCGACGAAGACCCGCAGGTAGTTCTCGATCGCCCAGATCAGATGGCGGATCTCTCCCGGCGGCAGCCACAGGCTGCCCGCGAGTGCGCCGGCCTCGCGGCGCTCGAGGCGACCGAGCAGGAAAAGGCCGGCGAGGCGGACGCCGCCGGGTTCGTAGCGCAGGTCGAGGGAGGCTTCGAGGTCGCTCTGTCGCTCGTACGGTCGAAAGTCGTCGCTGGCGGCGCGGAAGATGCGCAGCTCCGGGCCGCGGTCGGCCGCCGGCACCACCAAGGCTCGATACCGCCGGCTCAGGGCGTCGTGTTGGCGATCGGAGAAGCCGCGGAACCGCAGCCGGATGCCGGCGATCGACAACGCCAGCCGGCGCCGTCCCCACGGCCGGTCGACGAGCTCGAAGAAAGGGTCTGGGCGGATCAGAAACGGCGCGCCAAACGGCGCCGGCCGGGGGACCTCCGGCACCGGGGCACCCGCATCCCGCGTCCGCGCGGCGCTCATAGCCACCGCTCGTAGGTGCATGCTCAATCCCATTCTCCCCACACATCACGCCCCTAGCCAGGCATGCCGTACCAAATAGAAGGGGAGACTAGCATATCGACCGCCCGCCGGCAAAAACGTCGCCGCAGGCCCGGCCGCCCCGCCGGTGATCGGATTGACATCGCGACCCGAACTTCTCTAGAATCCCCCTTCGCCGCAGGCTGGAGCCGCGGCGCAGGCGAAAGTGGCGGAATTGGTAGACGCGCAAGATTCAGGATCTTGTGGCCGCTAAGGCCGTGGGGGTTCGAGTCCCCCCTTTCGCACCATCCTCTCCTCTGTTCCAACCAACCATCGTCCGAAGGATCCGAAGGGTCCGACGGCTCGTCGCCGTGCACCATCGGCCTGCCGGTGGAGGATACGGCCGGGGCGCGGACGGCGCGATCGCTGCAAGCTGTGAAACAATCTGCCTCCCCGGCGCCGCGCCGAGCTGCCGAGCTCCCGGAGCCGCCGGCACGCCTCCTCCGAGCGGCGGAATCAAGCGAGCCATGAGCCAGCGCGACGACGTCTCCTCCCTGACCCTGAACCGCCTGTCGGTCTACCTGCGCTGCTTGCGCCAGCTTCAGCAGGACGGCGAGACGCGCATCTCATCCCAGGATCTGGCGCGGCGTTTTCACCTGTCGGCGGCCCAGATCCGCAAGGACCTGGCGCAGTTCGGCGAATTCGGCATCCGCGGCGTCGGCTACCAGATCGACGACCTGCGGCGGCGGCTCGAATCCTTGCTCGGGGTCGACCGCGAGCACCGGGTGGCGATCGTCGGCGCCGGCAACCTCGGCACGGCTCTCGCCCGCTTCCCCGGCTTCAACTCCGACAGCTTCCGGGTGGTGGCGGTGCTCGACAACGATCCGCAGAAAGTCGGCCGCAAGATCGCCGGTCATACCGTGTGCCACAGCCGAGAGCTCCCCCGCCTGATCCCCGAGCTCGGGGTGCAGATCGGCATCCTGGCGGTACCCGCCGCCGCCGCCCAGGAGAACTACGACGCCCTCGCCCGAGCCGGGGTCAAGGCGGTGCTCAACTTCGCGCCGGTTCAGCTCGAGACCTGCTCCGCCGTACCGACCAAGTCGGTCGACCTGATGATCTTCATGGAAGAGCTGTCCTACTTCCTCCGCTAGCGCGCCTTCCTCGCCGGCTCCATCCCCGCCGCGCCCCGTCATCCTCCGATCGCGCCCGGCGCATCCCGCCCCATCCCCCTCCGCCATCCCC
>RFGL01000356.1 GCA_003697015.1 Acidobacteriota bacterium
CTCTTCGGTGGGGACGCCCCAGAAGTCGTCGACCTCGCCCTCCGGCGCGCCCTCTTCGGTGGGGACGCCCCAGAAGTCGTCGGTTTCCGCTTCGGGCTGCTCGGCGGCGGGCTGCGGAGCCGCGACCGGCTCGGGCTGGCGCGGTCCGTCGCTGTTCTCGGCGCCGCCGCCGCGGATGAAGTGGATGTCGCCGCGCACGGCGAAGGGCTCCCGGGCGGTGCCGCGCAGGGAATCGACGTAGAGGGCGATGGACCACACCTGATCCGGCGTCAGGGCTTCGGCAAAGCCCGGCATCGGCGTGCCCGGGATGCCGGTCATCGCCACCCGGAAGACGGTGGCGGGGCCGTCGCCGCTCTTGAACGGCCGGCCGCTGGCGAAGTTGAAGGGCAGGATCTTATGCCCCCAATTGTCGACCAGGGTCGGCGCCGACAGGCCGTCTCCACGGCCGGCGTCGCCATGGCAGGTATTGCAACCGGAATCGCGGAAGAGCTGCGCTCCCTGGGCGAGGAGCTGCTCCGTCCTGGCCGGCGGCTCGGGGATCTCGATCGGGGTGCGGGGTTGCTCGAAGATGGTGGAGAAGGACTCGACGAAGTAGGTCAGGGCCCAGCGATCCTCGTACGGCAGCGCCGACCAGGCGGGCATCGAGGTGCCGGGGACGCCGCGGCTGATGGTGCGGAAGACGTCGAAGTCGGTCGGCGCGCCGTTGTAGACCGAGGTGAACTTGTAGACGCCGCTGGTGAAGTCGCGCGGCTTGGGGTCGAGCCAGGGGGCGAGGCGCCCGCGTCCGTCGCCGGCGTCGCCGTGGCAGACGGCGCAGTACCGGCGGTAGAGCTCCGCGCCGCGTCGGCTGAGCTCGGGGGAGCGGGGCGGCGGCTCGCGGCGGGCGCGGGCCAGTTCCTCCTCCAGGGTCTCGCGCGCCGGCGGCGTGAGGCCGGGGTGGCAGCGGGAGCAACTGACCTCGGGGTTGAACGCCACCCGGCCGTGGCAGGCACCGCAGGAGCGGCCGGCGAGGATCTCGTTCATTTCCGGCGTGCGCATGGTGCCGGCGCCGGGATGGCAGCTCGAGCAGGCGAGCCAGAAGGAATGGGTCGAGTGGGGGAAACGGACTTCGTAGAGCGGCGCCTCCGGCTCCTCCATCACGACCTCGAAATCGAGCAGCGGTTGCTCGGGCTCGGTCAGGCCGGCGACGAGCAGGGTGTCGAGGGTGAAGGGCGGCCCGCTGGGCACGCCCTCGGGCAGCAGCAGGCGCGGCTTCATCAGCTCGTCCCGCACCGCCTGCATCCAATCCGCCGCGCCGGTGGCGTCGGCGGGGAGGAGGGCGAGGACCTCGGGCCAGCCGGCGGCGTTCTCCAGCGGCGGGGCCGGCTCCGGCGGGGGCTTCGGAGCTTCCGCCGGTGCCCCGGCCGGGGCCTCGACGGCGGGCGGCGCCGGCTGGCGTGCGCGCCGGACGGCCTCCCGGCTGGCGCGGCGCTCCCGGCGGATGCCGGCGGCGGTCTCGGCGTCGGGCACGCCGTCGAAGAAGATCGACAGGGTCTGCCGCCGGCTGCTCGACGAGCAGGCGACGAGGAGGGCTGCCAGTACCAGGTAGAGGGCTCTCCGTCGCTGCCGCGTCTTGCTCATCGCCAACGTCCCCAGCTGATCGAGCGGCTGCTCATCCGCAGATCAAGGCATCGGGGGAGGCGCCTGCGTCCCGCGTCGCGCTTCGCCGCCCCTTCTCTGGCTGCAGGGCCGGGGCGGGTTCGCCCCGGCCCTGCAGCCGCGCAAACGTCCGGCCGCGGGCGTTCCTGAGGAGGCTCGGTCACGAACCCCGCGGCCGTCTATCGAGATCGATCCACCATCGGCGTCCTGCTTCCTACTTGTTGTGGCACTTGGTGCAGATGTAGTCCGGCCCGTCGCCGATCTCGCCGCGCAGGAAGAAGACGTCCTGGACGCCGGCGCCGTTGTGCGGATCGTGGCAGGACGAGCACTCGATGCCGGTGTTGCCGACCACCGCCCCGGCGGCCACCGTGCCGAGGGCGTCCTCGTGGAAGAGGCGGATGCCGTTCGCCTGCGGATCCGGCTGCCAGCCCGAGAGCAGGGCCGGGGCGCCGGTGGTGGTGCCGTTGTAGGTGCTGGCGCTGCCCTGGAAGGGGAAGGGATGCGCCACCGGGTGGTTCCCCGCCATGTCGCCGCCGAGACCGATGTTCACCGGATCGCCGGCGCCGTGGGTGGTGTTGTCGACCGGATTGCCGACCCAGGTCTGCTTGTTGAACCAGGCGATGTCGCCGATCGCCACCGAGCCGTCATGGCAGCTCAAGCAGAACTTGGTCGGGCCGGTCCAGGACGGATCGATGGTCGGCAGGGGGGTGCCGCCCTGGGTTTCCGCCGCGTCGCTCCAACTGAAGGTGTTGGCCGACAGGGTGTGGTTCCACAGCAACCGGGTCTGGATCGCCCGGTGGGGGGTGTGACAGAAGGTGCACTTGCCCGTCGTCACGCCGCCGGCGTTGCGCCCGGAGAAGTCGTGGGCGGTGTCCTCGATGCCGGTACCCGGAGCGGTGCCGGCCATGGTCAGCGGCGCGGCCACGAGCAATGCAGCTGCGCCCAGGATGATCGTCGTCCAGAGATTCTTGGCTTTCATCGTCCACCTCCTTGCCGCTGAGCTGGCAGAGAGTTCCGCATCGTGCCGTTCAGTCGCCGCTCGCCGAGTCGCGGAAGCTGTCTTCCGCGGTCGTATTCACCAGTTGATAGACGTTGACGCGGTAGTTGAGATAGTCCGCGACGTAGATCCGATTGTTGCGGTCGATCTCGATCGCGGTCGGGTTGCGCAGCAGCCCGGGATAGGCGCCGCGCCCGCCGAAGAACAGCAGCACTTGGGCCTGCTGGTTGAAGATTTGGACGTTCGACCAACCGGAATCGACCACGTAGACGTTGCCGAATTGGTCGAGCGCCACCCCTTTGGGTTTGTCGAACATGCCGAAGGCATTGCCCCGCTCGCCGAAGTAGCGCCGGAAGCGGCCCTGGGTATCGAAAACGTCGACCCGCGCGTTGAGCGTGTTGGTGACGTAGAGGTTGCCTTCCGGGTCGAGCGCCAGGTAGGTGGGGAAGAGCAGGCAGCCGGCGCACTGGCCCTTGCCCTCGCCCACCTCGCGCAGCAGGTGGCCTTCCAGGTCGAAGACCTTGACGGTGTGATTCGGCGTGTTCTTGTGCGCCGGATCGGCGACGTAGAGCAGCCCGGTCTGGCGGTCGATCTCGATGTCCGCCGGCCGGATCAGGGACTCGTGGCCGATGACCCGGATCGGTTTCCGCTGCCGGTCGAGCACCACGATGCGGGCGCTGTCCTGCTCGGCGACGTAGAGATTCTCCTCGCCGTCGAGAGCGATGCCGAAGGGCCGGGCGAAGGGCCGTTGGCGGCCGATCAGGGTCACCTCCTTGGCCTCCAGATCGAAGAGGAAGACCATCAGCTGGCCGAAGTCGGCGACGTAGACCCGCTTGCCGTCGTCGGAGACGGCGATGTCCATCGGCTGGTAGAGATGATCGAGCGGCGGCCTCGTGCCGGTCAGCTTGTCGAAGAAGGAGCGCCGCTTCTGCTCGACGCCGAGGTCGAGCTTGGTCGCCAGGGTCTGCACGAATTGGATCCTGGTGGTCTCGGGGGGCTCCGGCCATTGCAGCTTGATCAGCTCCGGCTCCTCCTTCTTCTTGGCTTTGGCGCGCGGCTTGGCGTGGCCGGCGGCCGGCAGCACCAGGGTGAGGATGGTGAAGCCGATCAGGAGGCGGGCGGCGAAGCTGGAGGCGGTGCGGTGGTCGCTCATCGTCGTCTTCCCCCGTAGCGTCATAGTGCGATCGAAGAGTACGCGGCCCGGCCCGCCGGCACACCACCCGCGCCGGGGGCAAGCCGCTCGTGGTCGGGTAGTTGTGGATCTCTGCCCGAGGATGGGGAGAGCCCCCCCGGTGGGGTGGGTCCGGTGGTCCGCTGAGAGAGACGGACGCCCGGCCGGCGTCGCCGGCCGGCGACGCGAGGGGGGGCTCCCTCGCCGGCGGACGCAGGTCGCGAGCCCCGCCTGCGGCCCGCCGTCGGTCGCGGGATCGGGCCCGCCGGATGGCGCCCCGGCGGCTGACGGCGCCGGGCCGCCGGCGCGGAGACCGCCCCCGCGTCATCACCGCCGAGGTCGCCCCTCAGCAGCGCTTGACACTCCGCCGCCGCCGCACTATCCTCTGCCCTCTGAGCGGGAATAGCTCAGTGGTAGAGCACAACCTTGCCAAGGTTGGGGTCGCGGGTTCGAATCCCGTTTCCCGCTCCAGAATCTCCCCTCCCGGCCCCGCCGATCGGCTTGGCGTCGGCGGCCCGGACGCCGCGGTCGAGCGCGCAGCATTCAGGCGACGTAGCCAAGTGGTCTAAGGCGGAGGTCTGCAAAACCTCTATTCGCCGGTTCGAATCCGGCCGTCGCCTCCATCCCCTCCCTCTTCCTGCAACGTCCTTCGCCACCGCCGGCTCGCCGTCCGCTCCCGCGAGCGCCGCGAGCCCCCTCGGGCCGCAGGGTGCCACTCCGGCCGCCGTTGCCGCCGGCCCCGGCGTCGTCGTCCCCTGTCGACGGCCCCCCCCGGGCGTCGCCTGGCGCCCGGGGGGTCTCATCCTCTACCGGTGGCTGGTCTTCCGTACCGTGACTGTGGCGGAGGGCTCGCCGTCGGGCAGGCGGATGCCGGGGAAGTGGCCGGTGGCTTCGCCGCGGCTCAGGTAGTCGACCATCCGCCGGTGGACGTCGTCGCTGACCCAGCGGACGACGAGCTCGAAGTCGAAGCCGACGTCCTGCGGCTGGCCGAGGAAGGCGCTCTGCTGCCAGGTGCCGTCCTCCTCCAGCAGGATCTCCCCCGACTGCGGCCACCAGACCGCCAGGTCCTTGCGGTGGGCGAAGAGCCACAGGTGCTTGCCGGGGATGGGTTGGCTGCGGCCGGTGACGCGGGCGTAGGCGCCGACCTCCGCTCCCTCGGCGGGCGAGGTGATGACCAGCGGCTGGTAGGGATGGGCTTCGATGGCCTCGAGCAGCGCGTCGCTGGCGCCGGCGCGGACCAGGGCGGTGAGGTTCTCGCGGCTGAGCTCGAAGTCGGCCTTGTGGGATTCGATCTGCTCGATGATCTCCTCCTGGTCGGCCTTGGCCTCCAGCAGCTCGAGTACCTGGTCGAGCGTGAAGGGTTCTTGTGCCGCCGCCGCGCCGGCGACGAGGGTGGCTGCGACGAGCGAGACCAGCAAGCGGCGGTACGTTCTCATTGTTCTTGCTCCTTTATCCTTTTATCCACTTTCTGGAAGAGGGCGTTGAAGGCGTCCGCCGCCTCTTCCGCGCCGCCGTGCTCGAAGTGGCTCTTGGCCAGGGCCAGTTCGCCGGCGTCGAGCGGCTCGTCGAGGTATTTGGACGCCTCATAAAAATACTTGGCGGCGACGTCTTTGCGGCCGGCTTTCAGGAAGGCCTCGGCGTCGGCGAGATTCCGGCGCAGCTTCTCCGCTCGGCTGGTGCGCACGTCGTCCGCCACCTGCTGCGCCTTGTTGCGCTCATTCTCGGTCGGCGCTTCGGACTCCACCCGCTCGAGCACCTGCAGGGTCTCGGCGTCGTCGGAGCGGGCCAGGGCGTCGATCGCCGCCAGCCGCACCTCGGCGTCGGGATCCTTCACCGCCAGGGCGGCCGAGATCTTGCGCGCGAGCTCCTGGTCGACGTTCTCGAGCAGGGCGAGGGCGAGAGTCTTCTCTTTCGGCGTGCCGCCGATCAGCGGACCGATCAGGCTGGCGGCGAAGCGGTTGTTCTGCAGCTGGCGCTCGCTTTCGGCCCGCTCCAGCCGCGCCTGCTCGATCTGCTCGGTCTGCTCGAGCCCCTGCTGGTGGAAGACGTAGCCGAAATACACCCCGGCGATGCCGAGGGCGAGCTTGCCGCCGACGTCGAGCAGCTGCAGGACCGTGGCCCAGAGGGAGCTTCGTTGGGTGGCGTTCGGTGGATCGGCGTTCATCGGCGTCTCCCGAGCAGGGGGGCGCTTGCGGCTCGGGGCCCGCCCGTCGCTCGCTCCCGGCGGCGAGCCGTCGACCCCGCAGGGAATCCGATCGGCCCGCCACGGCCCTCGCTGGCGCAGATCTGAATGGGGTTGAGTATAGCGCACGGCGATGGATGCGAGGGGAGCCGTCGGCCGCCGTCCTCGATCGAGGACGCATTCGCATCGGCTCGGATGCGGGCGACGGTGGGAACCAAGTCGGCGCGGGGCGGGTCGAAGGAGCGGAACGGCCGGGATTGCACGGCCTTCCCCGGCCCGGTGACGAGGCTGGCACGGATCTCGCTCTAGGAGGCGATCAGGAGGTAAGTCATGAACCGACGTCGAGATCACACCACCCTCGTCCACCGCCGGCGCCGGTTGGTGGCCATCGCTCTCTGCGGCGCGCTCTTGCCGCTCCTGGGAGCGGGCGCCGCCGGCGCCTCCGATCGCCACCGCGGCGATCACGATCGCCATCACGTCACCAGCCACGACCGCCACCACGGCAAGCACGCCCGGCGGTACGATCGCCACCACGACCGCCACCGTCGCTACGACCGCCACCACGACCGGCACCACCGGTACGACCGGCGCCATCACCGCTACGACCGCCACCACGATCACGGCAAGCGGTACGACCGCCGCTACCGCTACGACTACGGTCACCGCCACTACGACAAGGGCTACGACCACGGTTACCGCTACCGCCACGGTCACCGGCGCCACTTCAGCATCCCCCGTTTCATCGCCCACGCGGCGGCGCACCTCTTCAAGGACTACTACTACGAGCGCCACTACTACGCCGACCATCGCCACTACCACGACGTCTACCGCTTCCCGGTCTACGGCGAGCACGGCGTCTACTACCGGCCCTACGCCTACTGCGAAGGCGGCTACTTCGCCGCCGGCTACTTCGACGACCACGGCCGGGTCCGTTTCGATCTCCGCGTGGGCTATTGACCTCTGCTTTGCTCCCCCTCGCACCCTTGCGTTCGGCCCGCGCCCCGGCGCGGGCCTTTTCTCTTCCGGGGCGCGCCCTCCGGCCGCTGCGCCGGCGCCGGCGACGAGCGACCGACCACAGTCGCTAGCGGCCCGCGGCCCGGTGCTACACTAGGTCTTGTAGCCTTCCGGCCGCTCTGCTAACCTCCGGCGGCCTTTGTGAGGGACCGACGGGATGCTGAAGCTGAGCCGCGTAGAAATCAACGGATTCAAGTCGTTCGTCGACCCGGTGGCGCTCGACGTCAGCAGCGGCATCACCGCCATCGTCGGCCCCAACGGCTGCGGCAAGTCGAACCTCGCCGACGCCATCACCTGGGTGCTCGGCGAGCAGAGCGCCAAGTCCCTGCGCAGCAGCCGCATGGAGGACGTCATCTTCAGCGGCTCGGCGGGCCGCAAGCCCCTGGGCATGGCGGAGGTCAGCCTGACCCTCCATACCGAGGCCGCCTTCCCCAGCGCCGAGGACGGCCGGCTGGTCATCGGCCGGCGGGTCTACCGCGGCGGCCAGAGCCAGTACCGTCTGAACGGCAAGACGGTGCGCCTGAAGGAGATCAAGGATCTGCTGATGGACACCGGCTTGGGGATCCGCAACTACGCGGTGATCGAGCAGGGCAAGATCGGCATGATCCTGTCGGGCAAACCGCAGGAGCGGCGCAAGCTGCTGGAGGAGGCGGCGGGCATCACCCGCTACAAGCAGCGCAAGCGCATCGCCGAGCTCAAGCTCGAGGAGGCGACGGCCAACCTCATGCGCCTCGACGACATCATCGCCGAGGTCGAGCGGGCGCTGCGTTCGCTCAAGCGCCAGGCCAACGCCGCGCGCCGTTTCCAGGCGCGGGAGGCGGAGTACAAGGAGCTGCTCGATCGGGTGCTGCGCGGCCGCTGGTACCTGCTGCGCTCCCGGTTGCAGGACTTCGAACGGCGGCTGGCGGCGTTGCAGGATCGCGACGCCGAGCTGAGCGCCACCCTGCACGACGACGAAGCGACCCTGGCCGAAGGCCGCGAGCGCCTCGACCAACTGGCGCGGGCACTCGCCACCCGCCACCAGCGCCAGGCCGAGCTCGCCGGCACCATCGAAGGGCGCCAGGAGCTGATCCGCGGCGCCCGCCAGGGGCTGGAGGACGTCGCCGAGCGGCGCCGCCACGGCAGCGCCCGCGCCGCCAGCCTCGAACGCCAGAGGGCCGAGCTGACCAGCTCCGAGGGCCATCTCGACGCCCGAACCCGGGAGCTGATCGCGGCCCGCGACGAGGCCGCCAGACGGGTGGCGGAGGACGAGGCGAGGATCGCCGCCGCCCAACGCCGGGTGGAGCAGGCGCAGAGCGCGCTCGAGTCCCTGCGCCAGCGGCTGCTGGCCAATCTGGCCGAGGTCAACCGGCTGCGCGCCGCGCGCCAGCAGCAGCAGGTGGGGATCGAGCGCCTCACCCTGCGCCGCCGTTTCCTCGGCGACGAGTCCGAGCGCCTGGCGCGCCAGCTCGCCGAGGCGGAGTCGACGCGGGCGGCGGTGGCGTCGGCGGTGGCCGAAGCGGAGAAAGAGCTCAAGGGGCTGCTCGACCGGCGGCACGATCTCGCCCAGGCCCTCGACGCCCTGCTGCGCCGGGAGGTGGAGCTGGTCGACGAGCGCCGCCGCCTGGAATCGCGATTGGCGGCGCGCCGGGAGCGCCAGCGGATGTTGGTCGAGCTGTCGGAGGAGCATGCCGGCCGGCGCCGCGCTCTGCTCGCCAAGCTGGCCGCCAGCGGCCTGGAGACGCCGCGTTTCCTCACCGACCCGCTCACCGTCCCCGCCGGCTGGGAGCACAGCGTCGACCACTACCTCGGCGAGCTCGCCGACGCCGTGCTGCTCGACGCCGAGGCCGACGTCCTCGCTCTCGGTCGCGCCCTCGCCGGCGCCGGCGCCAGCGGCACCTTCGTCCGTCCCCTGGGGGCGGGAGGATCGGCCGCCGAGCCCCTCGACGATCCGGCGATCAGCGGCACCCTGGCCGCCGCGCTCGGCCTGCCCGACGAGCTCGCGCGGGCATTGCCGCCGGCCTACCTGGTGCCCGCCGCGGAGGACGCCCTGCGCCTGGCGGCGGCCCATCCGGGCGTCGCCTTCCTCAGCCGCGACCGCATGTGGGCGACCGGCGGCGTGGTGCGGGTGCAGGCCGAGGAGGCGGCCCCCGGGGTGCTGGCGCGGGAGCACGAGCTGGCGGCCATCGCCGGCGAGATCCCCGAGCTCGAGCGACGCCTGGCGGAGGTGGGCGGATCGATCACCCGCCTGGTCGGCGAGCGCACCGAGCAGGCCGGGGCGATCCAGCAGCTCGACGAGCGGGTGGCGGAGCTCAGGCGGGAGATCGCCGTCGCCCACGCCCGCCGCCAGGACGTCACCGCCCGGCTCGACAAGCTGCGGGCGGAGCAGGCTACGGTGGACGGCGAGCTGGAGGAGATCGCCGCCGAGCTGGCCGAGATCGAGGCGCGGCAGAAGGAGTGCGCAGAGCGGCTGGACGAGGCCGAGTCGGCCCACCGGGAGCTCGAGCGGGAGCTCGACCGCGCCCAGGCAGCGGTGGAGGAGGCCAAGGAGCACCGCGAGAGCCTGCGCGAAGCCGGCGCCGACCGTCGCGGCGAGCTCAATCTGCTCGAGCAGCGTCTCGAGCAGCACAACCAGGAGGCTTCCCGGATGCGTCGCCAGCGCGACGAGATCGCCCACCAGCTGGCCGCCTGGGAGGAGGAGCAGGCGGGCTTGGAGCGGCGCCGGACGGAGCTCGAGCAGGCCATCGCCAACGCCGAGAAGGAGCTCCAGGCGGCGCTCGAGCAGCGCGCCCGGGTGCAGGAGGACGTGCTCGCCGAGCAGGATCGTCTGGACCGCGAACGGGAGCGCCTGCGCCGGCTGGAGGCGCGGGTCAGCACCACGCGCGAGCAGCGCGACGAGCTGCGGCGGGAGATCGAGGCTCTGCGGGTCGAGCAGGCCGGGGTGCGCCAGGACGGCGAGCACCTGGCGATCAGCTTCCGCGATCAGCTCGGCAAGCTGCTGCCGGGTTGCGGTCTGCCGCGGCAGATGCCGCGGGCGCCGGAGGAGGACGCGGCGGACGCGGAGACGGGCGAGGCGCCGGCGGCCGCGGGCGGCGCCGGCGACGCCGCGGAGGGCACGCCGAACCTTTCGCCGCCGCCGGCGGACGACGGGGGCGTCGCGGCGGAGGACGCTGCGCCGGAGGGCGTCGTCGCGCCGGCCGGCGAGGGGGAGACGGTCGAGCTGGAGGAGGTCGAGGTGGAGCCGATCGAGGCCGCCGAGCTGGTCCGGCTCGAGGCCTCCCTGGCGCGCGCCAAGGGGCTGCTCGAGCGCCTCGGCCCGGTCAACGTCCTCGCCGCCCAGGAATTCGAGGAGCAGCAGGAGCGCCACGGCTTCCTCACCGCTCAGCGCGCCGACGTCGCCGGCTCGGTCAAGCGGCTGAAGGAGACCATCCGCGAGATCAACGAGACTTCGAGCAGCCGGTTCCGCCAGACCTTCGAGGCGGTCAACCGCACCTTCGGCGATACCTTCACCAAGCTCTTCCGCGGCGGCGAGGCGGAGATGCGCCTGCTCGACGAGGACGATCTTCTCGACTCGGGGATCGAGATCGTCGCCCGGCCGCCGGGCAAGCGGCTGCAGAACATCATGCTGCTCTCCGGCGGCGAGAAGGCCCTCACCGCCATCGCCCTGCTCTTCGCTCTCTTTCAGACCAAGCCGTCGCCCTTCTGCATCCTCGACGAGGTCGACGCACCGCTCGACGACGTCAACGTGCTGCGCTTCGTCGAGATCCTCGAGGAGATGGCGCGCGACACCCAATTCCTGATCATCACCCACAACAAGCTCACCATGGAGCGAGCGGGGATGCTCTACGGCGTCACCATGGAGGAGAAGGGCGTCTCCAAGCTGGTCTCGGTCGAGCTCGACGCCGTCCACCCCGCCGCCAGCCGGGCCAAGACCGCCTGAGGTGGCGTCCGTCCGGCGCCGGCGGACCCTGCCGCGCCGGTGCCTAGGGGGTCTCGGGCGGGGATGCGCCGGCGCAGTCGGCGAGCCACCGGCGCAGGCTGCGGTCGCGACCCAGGTCCGGGTCGAGGAGCTCGACGCGGTCGTCGACGACCGCCAGCTGCAGGCCGTTGCGCAGGTCCTGGACCAGGCAATCGAAGCGGCTGCGGCCGGCGACGTCGGCGGCGTCGTCGAAGGTGCGGGCGGGCCGCTCGAGCAGGGCGCCGACCACCGCTTCCGGGCTGCCGTGGCGGGCGACGAGCATCAGCAGGGTGGTGACGTAGGGCAGCACCGCGTCGCCGTGCACCTGGGATGCGTCGTGCGGCTCCTCCCGCGGCATGTTGACCTCGGCGTAGTAGAAGAACGGGCCGTCGAGGAGCTCGCGGTACTTGGCGCGGGCGGTCAGGGCGTCGTCGCGTTCGTCGTAGCCGTCGTGGAGGATGCTGCCCCCCTGGTCGATGGCGATGTCGGCGATGCCCGCCCCCGGCTTCATGCGGCGGATCTGCTCGAGGGTGCAGACCTTCTCCGCCGCCAGGGCACCCGAGCGGTGGGCGAAGACCACCGCGATGGCGCCGTCGAGCACCTCGTCGGTGATCCGCGGTACGACGCGGAAGCTCGCCACGCCGAGCTCGTAGAGCTTCATCGCCAGATCGCCGTAGAGCGGCGGGTGACGCTCGATGATCACCAACTCGTCGGCGATCGGGGTCAGGGTCTCGGCGGCGCTGGTGCCGGCGACGCCGCCGCCGACCACCACCACCTTGCCGCGGCTGTGGCCCCGCGCCCGCACCCCGTCGACCAGCTTGCGCGCCGCCACCGAACCGGCGAAGCGCGACATGCTGGCGACGATCGGCGTGCGATCGCCGCCGTCGAGCAGGTAGGCGCAGCCGCCGACCATGCCGCCGTCGACGATGCCGGCGAAGTTGCGCCGCCCCACCAGGGCGCAGACCCCGGCCGGGCGGGACGCCAGGTGCAGGGCGCCGATGCGCAGGAAGGGCCCCGGCAGGCGGCTCTCGTAGGCGGTGGGCTCCTTCAGCGCATGGACCACGTCGAGGGTCAGGTCGGCGAGCTCCGCCTCCTCGATCACCCGGGCGCCGGCCTCGGTATAGGCCCGATCGTCGAAGCCGGCGCGGCCGCCGGCGCCGGCCAGCACCAGCAACTCGGGCTCCAGGCCGCAGGCGGTGAGGGCGCGGCGCAGCTCGGCCAGATGACGCGGCACCAGGCCGACGCGGGTCTCGCGGTGGATGTGCTCGTCGGTGCCGAGGAGGAAGGCGACGTGCCGCCGCCGCCATCCGCCGCTCGGCGGCTCGACAGGTACCGTCGCTGCGCCGGCCATCGCTCAGTCCTCCAGGGTGAGCAGGTGATAGGTCTTCGGCCCTTTGCGCAGCACCAGGACGCGGCCGTCGAGGAAGTCCTCGCGCCGCACGGTCGCGCGCGGGTCGCTCACCCGGCGGTTGTTGACGTAGGCGCCGCCGGAGTGGATCAGCCGCCGGGCGGCGCCCTTCGACGGCACCAGGCCGCTCGTCGCCAGCAGCTCGACCAGCGGCTGTTCGTTGCCGAAGGACGTCGCCTCGAGGCGGCTCGAGGGCACGTCGTCGAAGATCTCGAGCACGTCGGCGGCGCTCAGATCGGCGATCTCGCCGCCGAAGAGCACCCGCGAGGAGCGCATCGCCCGGGCGCAGGCGTCCGCCCCGTGGACCATGGTGGTGACCTCCTGCGCCAGACGCTGCTGCGCCGCCCGCTCCTGCGGCGCGCTGGCCATCGCCTGCTCGAGCTCGGCGATCGCCGGCTGGTCGAGGTGGGTGAAGTAGCGCAGGTAGGTGGCGGCGTCCTGATCGCTGGTGTTGTACCAGAACTGGTAGAAGCGATAGGGGGAGGTCAGCGCCGGATCGAGCCATACGGTGCCGGCCTCGGTCTTGCCGAACTTGGTGCCGGCGGCGGTGGTCACCAGCGGCTGCACCAGGCCGTGCACCCGCGCTCCCGCCATGCGCCGCACCAGGTCGATGCCGGCGGTGATGTTGCCCCACTGGTCGCTGCCCCCCATCTGCAGGGTGCAGTCGTAGCGCCGGTTGAGCTCGACGAAATCCCAGCTCTGCAGCAGCTGGTAGCTGAATTCGGTAAAGGAGATGCCCTCCCCCTCGAGGCGCTTCTTCACCGACTCCTTGGCCAGCATGCTGCCGACGGAGAAGTGCTTGCCGACGTCGCGTAGAAAGTCGATCAGGGGGACGGTGGTCAGCCACTCGGCGTTGTCGATCATCAGCGCGGCATTGCCCGCGCAGTCGAACTCGAGCAGGGGCTCGAGCTGGGCGCGGATGCTGGCGGCGTTCTCCGCCACCTTCTCCGCCGTCAGCAGCTGGCGTTCTTTGCTCTTGCCGCTGGGATCGCCGATCAGACCGGTGCCGCCGCCGACCAGGGCGATCGGCCGGTGGCCGTGGCGCTGCATCCGCGCCAGGCCGAGGATCTGCAGCAGATTGCCGACGTGGAGGCTCGCCGCCGTCGGATCGAAGCCGATGTAGACCGTCACCGAGCGGCTCGTCAGGTGGTTCTCCAGGCCCTCGCTGGCATCGTAGACGAGCCCCCGCCACCGTAGCTCTTGCAGGACTGACAAGCGATCTCCTCCTGTGGGCTGAGCGCGCCCGGGGCAGGGCGCACCGGCGGCGCGCCACCTCACTCCCGGCGTTGAAGACGCGGCAGTATACCATCCGCGTTTCGGCCCGCCGCCGCCGCCGCCCGTGCTAGGCTGCCGCCGATGCGCGGATCGCCGAACGCCGGCCGGCGCCTGGTGGTGCTTCTGGTGGTCGCTCTCGGAGCGGCGGCGGGCGGGGTGGAGGGCGGCGAAGGCTTCATGCGCGGGATGACGGTGTCCTGCCCCGGGATCGGCCGCATCTGGGGGGAGCCGGCGATGGCGCAGGCGCTGGCGGAGCTCAAGCCGCTGGGGGTGCGGTGGATCGCCATCCATCCCTACGCCGGCATCCGTCGCGACGGCGGCATGCGCTTTCGGCCGGCGGCGGAGAGCGGTTACCTGGAGGGCGCCGTCGCCTACGTGCGACGGGCGGGGATGGAGCTCTTCTGGAAGCCCCATCTGGCCTACTGGGGGAGCTTCAGCTGGCGCGGGGCGATCGACTTCGGCGACGATCCGGCCGCTTGGCGGCGGTTCTTCGACGACTACCGGAACTTCATCGTCGACCAGGCGCGCTTCGCCGCCGCTCACGACGTGCCGCTCTTCGCCGTCGGCGTCGAGCTCGACGCCACCGCCGCGCACGAGGCGGAGTGGCGCCGGATCATCGCCGCCGTACGCCGGGTCTACGGCGGCCGGCTGACCTACGCCGCCAACTGGAGCGAGCTCGAGCAGGTACGGTTCTGGGACGCCCTCGATCTGATCGGCGTCCAGGCCTACTTTCCCCTGAGCGATCACGCGCGACCGAGCCGCGCCGCCCTCGAGGCGGCGTGGGACCGGCGCCTGGCGGAGTTGGAGGCGTTCGCCGAGCGCCACGGCGGCAAGGACGTGCTGTTCACCGAGATCGGCTACGACCTCTCCCCCGACGCCGCGCGCCAGCCCTGGCGTCGCAACAGCCAGGAGACGGCGGAGGCCCGCGCCCTGCGCCGGCTGCTGCTCGAGGTGGCCCTCGAGCGGCTGGAGCGCGAGCCGTTGATCCGCGGCATGTTCTGGTGGAAGTGGATCCCCGGCGAACGGCGGCGCGACCTCGATTTCTCGATGCGTCACCCCGACGCTCAGGACGCCCTGCGGCGGACGTGGGGCGCCGCTCACCAGCCCCAGCAGCCCCAGCGGCCGGATTGAATCGCCGGCCGCGATCGGGTATCATGCCGCCGCGCCGCGGCGCTTTTCACTCACAAGGAGCGCACCGATTCGCTGGATCCGACCCGCGAGGCGCGACGACACCGTCCTCCGTTCAGGCGATGAAGCCCCACCACCTGCTGCCCGTCCTCGGTCTGGTCCTCGCCGTCCTGCCGGCGGCGGCGGAGCCGCTGCGCGTCCTCGCCTTCGGCGACAGCATCACCCGCGGCTACGGCGATCCCGGGGTCGATTGCGACACGCCGGTCGGGGGCTATCCGGCGCGCCTGGCGACGCTCCTGGAGAGCGCCGGCCGCGACGTCGAGGTGATCAACCTCGGGCTGTGCGGCGAGACCACCTTCGAGGGGGTGAGCCGCATCGACGGCGAGCTCTCCGCCGGTGGCGACGTGGTGATCATCATGGAGGGGACCAACGACCTCTCCACCTTCACCCCTCTGGCCAGCATGCGTTTCAACGTCCGCGAGATGGCGCGCAAGGCGGAGGAGCGCGGCCTGGTGCCGATCATCCTGTCGGTGATCCCGCGCGGGCCGGATTCGGGGCGTGACTCCAACAACGAGCGCACCGCCGCCTTCGCCGGCTGGCTGGCCTACGAAGCGCAGCAGGACGGGCGTCTCTTCGCCGATCCGTTCACCGCCCTGATCACCATCCCCGATCTCTTCGACCGTTTCTACTTCGATCCGTGGCACGTCAACGCCGAGGGCTACGACCGGTTGACCGAGGTGATCCTCGAGCCGGCCCTCGAGGCCACCGAGCCCCCCTTCGGCCTGAGCTGCCCATCGCCGGCGGCCGAGCCGGCCGCGCCCTGCACGGCGGAGGAGGGCGCTCTCTGCCTCGCCGGCGGCCGCTTCCGGGTCGACGTCACCTGGCAGGATTTCGCCGGCGAGCGCGGCACCGGCAAGGCGTTGCCCCTGACCGACAACACCGGCAGCTTCTGGTTCTTCGATCCGGCCAACGTCGAGCTGATCGTCAAGGTGCTCGACGGCCGGTCGGCCAACGGGCACTTCTGGGTCTTCTACGGCGCGCTGTCGAACGTCGCCTACTCCCTGCGGGTGACCGACCTCGCGAGCGGCGACTGCAAGGTCTACAACAACCCTCTGGGTCATTTCGGCAGCACCGGCGACACCGTCGCCTTCGCCGCGCCCGACGACGAGCCCGGCGCCGGCGAGCCGGGGGAGGACGAGCCGGACGAGCCGGGGGAGGACGAGCCGGGGGAGGACGAGCCGGGGGAGGACGAGCCGGACGAGCCGGGGGAGGACGAGCCGGAAGGCGGCGGCGGTGAGGGCGACGGCGCCGTCGCAGCGTCCGAGCAGACGGCCGAGCCCCCCGTCCCCACCTGCACCGGCGACGCCACCAGCCTCTGCCTCGTCGGCCGCTTCCGGGTGGCGATCACCTGGAGCGATTCTCGCGACCGCAGCGGCTCGGGCCAGCCGGTTCCCCTCAGCGACGACACCGGCGTCTTCTGGTTCTTCCGCCCGCAGAACCTGGAGGTGGTGGTCAAGGTGCTCGACGGCCGGCCGGCCAACGGGCACTTCTGGGTCTTCTACGGCGCGCTCTCCAACCTCGCCTACAGCCTCGAGGTCACCGATACCGTGACCGGCGCGGTCAAGGTCTATGACAACCCGCGCGGCACCTTCGCCAGTGCCGGCGACGTCGAGGCCTTCGCCGGGGCTTCGGGGGAGGAGCCTTCCGGCCCGCCCGAGCCCTGAGCGGTGGCGAGCAGCGGCAGCAGCGGCAGCGACGATCCCGACCGCGACCTCCTGGCGCGGGTGGCCGCGGGCGACCACCGGGCCTTCGCCGAGCTCATGCGCCGCCACGAGAGCCGCGTGATCGGCCTCTGCTCGCGGCTGCTCGACGATAGGGAAGCGGCGCGGGACGCGGCCCAGGAGGTCTTCCTCAAGGTCTACCGCAAGGCGGCGGGCTTCCGTCCTCGGGGCAAGGTCTATACCTGGCTCTACCGCATCGCCGTCAACCACTGCTTGAACCGCTTGCGCCGGCGGCGCATCGTACGTTTCTTGCCGCTCGGCGAGATCAAGGATCCGGCGGCCGAGGAGCCGGCCTTCGAGCCGGTCGACGAGGGACCGGATCCGGCCCGCCGGCTGGCGGCGCGGCGGCGCTGGCAGGCGACCCGAGCGCGCATCGCGGCCTTGCCCCCCGGCCAGCGGGCGGTGCTGGTGCTGGCGCGGTTCGAGGGCCTGCGCTACCGCCAGATCGCGCAGGTGCTCGGCATCAGCGAGGGGGCGGTCGAAAGCCGGCTGTTCCGCGCCATGCGCACCCTCGAGCGAGCGCAAGAAGTGGAGGGCTGAGGTGTTTCACCCCAGGGGCGATCGGCCATGAGAGGATGACGGAGATGAAGCGGCGTACGGACAGAGCGATCCCCGCGGCCGACGAGCGGCTGCTCCTGCGCCTGCTGCACGGCGAGCTGCCGCCGGACGAGACCGCTGCCCTCGAGCGGCGGTTGGAGGGGGAGCCGGCGCTCGCGGCCCGCTACCGCCGGCTGGCGGAACTGTGGCATGGCCTGGAGCTGCCGCCGGCGGCGGTGCCGGTGGACTTTCGCCGCGACGTCCTCAGGGCGGTGGAACGCCGCGTCGCCGACGATGGGACCCCGGCCCCGGCCTGGCTGCGCCTGGCCGCCGCCGCCGCGTTGCTCGTCGGCCTGGGGCTCGGCGTCGGTCTCGGCCGGCTCGGCGTCGCCGCGGCGGGCGAGCAGGAGAGCTGGCCGGTGCTGGTCGACGAGGCCCCGACCCTAGCCGAGCGCTACTGGCAGAGCCTCGAGGCCAGCGGCGGCCGTCTCGGACCGGAGGAGCCGCGGCGGTGAAGCGCTGGTGGCTGGTCCTCGCCCTGGTCCTGTCGGTGGGCGTCAACCTCGGCATCCTCGCCACCCTGCTGGTGGCGCGCCGTCCGCCGCCGCCGCTGGCGGAGGCGCCGCCGCCGTCCGCCGGCCAGCACCTCCGCCGTCCGCCCTACATCGAGCGCATGGCGGACGAGCTTCACCTGACGGGGGAGAAGCGGCGGGCGTTCATCGACGTCCAGGAGCGCTTCTACCGCACCATGATCGAAGAGCGCCGGCGGGTGGAACACGCCCAGCGCGGCCTGCGCCGGCAGCTCGCCGCCCGCCACCCCGATCGCCAGGCGATCGATCGCCACCTCGCCGAGCTGACGCAGGGGCGGATGGCCCTGGAGCGGGCGCTGGTCGACGCGTTGCTCGACTCGCGGGCGCTGCTCGATCCACGCCAGGAGCGCCGCTTCATGCGCTTCATGAGCCGCCTGCGCCAGGAACTGCAGCGCTCCGGCCGGGGCGGGAGGCCGCCGACTCGGACGCCGAACCGGCCGCCGCCGGTGCATCGGCCCACCCCGCCGCCGGACGGTCCCTGAGCCGCCGCCGCCCGACCCCGGCGGCGGGCTGGCGGAATAAGCAAGCCGCGCGCCCCGGTTGTGACTTGAGGGAGTCTTGTTTTCTCCTGCCGTCCCCGGAGGCTTGTTTCGATGCCGACTACGTCCGACCTGCCGCTCAACAGCCGAACCGTCCTGCGCTACACCCTGCCGTCGCTGGCGGTGGCCGGCGGGGCCTACGCTCTGGAGCGGGTGCGCAGTCGCTACCAGGACCGCATCATGTTTCTGCCCACCCGCTACCCGACCGGCATCTGGGATCCGAGCCCCTACGGCCTGGAGGTGGAGGATCACTTCTTCGAAGCGGCGGACGGCACCCGCCTGCACGGCTGGTGGATCCCCCACGCCCGGGCCCGCGGCACCCTGCTCTACTGCCACGGCAACAGCGGCAGCGTCGCCGACCGCATCGGCATCTTCCGCCAGCTGCGGCGGCTCAAGGTGCAGATCTTCGCCTTCGACTACCGCGGTTACGGCCGCAGCGAGGGCGAGCCGACGGAGGCCGGGGTGTGCGACGACGCCCGCGCCGCCTTCGACCACCTGACGGCGACCGTCGGCATCGATCCGCAGAAGGTCATCTTCTTCGGCCATTCCCTCGGCGGTGCGGTGGCGATCGACCTCGCCCTGCACCGGCCGGCGGTGGCCCTGGTCGCCCAGTCCAGCTTCACCGACATGCGCGACATGGCGTCGCATCTCTTCGCCGGCTCGCCGATCCGGCTGATGGCGCGCAACGCCTTCCGCAGCATCGAGAAAGTCGGCCAGCTGACCCTGCCGAAGCTCTTCATCCACGGCACCGAAGACGGCACCGTGCCCTTCGAGATGGGCCAGCGCCTCTTCGCCGCCGCCGCCGAGCCCAAGCAGTGGTACGCCGTGCCCCACGCCGGCCACAACGACGTCCACCGCTTCGGCGGCTTCCGCTACTACCGCACCCTGTCGCGTTTCCTGCGGGCGCATTTCTGAGCCTGCGATTCAACTCGAATTCAGCTAGAGTCCGGTCCATGGACGGGATTGCGGCGGAGGACCGGGAAGCCATCCTGCTGTGCCACAAGGGGCGGGGACGGCAGGTGCTGGAGCGGTTGGTCGACGGCGGCGGGAGGCTGCGCCGGACGGAGTTGAGGGAAGGCCTCGACCCCCTCTCCGAGTCCCACCTCTCCCACCTGCTGCGCGATCTCGAGACGGCGGGGGTGATCGTCCGCCGGCGGCCGGGGAAGACCAAGGAGGTGCTGATCGAGCTGACGGCGGCCGGGCGCCGGCTGGTCGCGGCGCCGCCGGTTCCCGGCTGGGCGCGCTACCTGCTCGAACGGCTCGAGAGCCTGCCCGCCGCCGTCGACCCGGCCGTCCTGCGCCGGCAGCTGCTCGCCCGCGGTGCGCCCGGCGAGCGTTTCGCCGAACGCCTCGCCGCCGCCGTCGCCCGCTGCGCTGCGCCGCCCCGCCGCCGAACGCCACGCCGGAGAGCACGCCTCCCCCGGCCGCCGCAGGAGGGGGCCGCGGCCGAGGCGGTGGAGGAGCGGTCTCCGGAGTGGGCGCCCTGGTTGTGAGGCGCTGCCGCCCGGTTCTGCGCGCCGGGACGCGGGGCGGGGCGAGTCATCCTCCTGCGCTACAATCGACGGACGAATCCCGAAGACCCCGAGGCGTGGCGCCGTGCCAGGCGAGACGGGTTCTGTACCGAGCAAGGAGGTCAGCATGAGGACGAGGATCTATGGGCTCTTGCTGCTGGCGGCGGCGCTGGCGGCGATCGGGGGCACGGCGGGCGGCGAGACGAAGAGCGGGCTCCACCGCGGTGCGGTCGGCCTGGAGTCGGCCAGCGCCCTCGCCTTCGCGCCGGACGGCACCCTTTTCGTCGGCGACTCGCGGGGCGCAGCGATCTACGCCATCGACGTCGGCGACGACGCGTTGCCGCTGGCCGAAGCGCCGTCGATCGGCGATCTCGACGAGTTGCTGGCGGCGCTTCTCGGCACCACCCCGCGGCAGCTCCTGGTCGGCGATCTGGCGGTTCACCCGCGTTCGCGGGCGGCCTACCTGGCCCTCAGCCGCGGGCGGGGCGACGACGCCGTGCCGGTGATCGTGCGCATCGCCGCGGCGGACGACGTCCGTCTCGTCTCCCTCGACGACGTGCCCTTCGCTCGCGCGGCGCTCAAGAAGGTGCCGCCGGCGGAGGCCAAGGATCGGCGCGGCCGCAGCCTGCGCACCTTCACCATCACCGATCTCAAGTACCACCGCGGCACCCTCTACGTCGCCGGCCTGTCGAACGAAGAGTTCGCCTCCACCCTGCGCACCCTGCGCTATCCCTTCGACGGCCCGGGTACCGCCACCAGCCTGGAGATCTTCCACGGCGCCCACGGCCGCTACGAAACCCACGCGCCGATCCGCTCCCTCCTGCCCCTGGAGGTGGGCGGCGAGCCGCAGCTGCTGGCGGGATACACCTGCACGCCCCTGGTCACCTTCCCGCTGCGCGCCCTGGCGGACGGCGCTCACGTCAAGGGCAAGACCGTGGCCGAGCTCGGCTTCGGCAACACCCCGCTCGACATGCTGCGCTACGAGAAGGACGGCCGGCCGTACGTGCTGGTGATCAACAGCAGCCGCGCCGGCATGCGCATCGACGTCGCCGACCTGGTCAAGGCCGGCGCCATCGACGCGCCGGTCGACCGCGCCCAGGTGACCGCCGGGGTGCCCTACGTGCCTCTCCCCCTGGGCGGCGCCCTGCGCCTGGCGGAGCGCGACGAGGACACCCTGCTGGTGCTGGCGCGGCAGAAGGTCGACGGCAGCCTGGCGCTCTATCCCTACCCCAAGCGACGGCTCTAGCCGGGGGCGGGATGGTCTCTTCCTGGCGCCCGGCGGCGATCCTCGCCGCCGCCCTGCAGGTGGCCGCGGCGGCGGGGGCGGCGCCGGCGGTGCGGCTCAACGACGATCCAGCGGATGCCCGCGGCTACCTCACCTTCGAGGTCACCGGCCTGCCGCCGGCCCTGGTCGCCGCCGTCGGCCGAGCCCGGCTCGACCCGGCGTCCTGGGCGGCGAGCTTCTCCGTCCACACCGTACGCGAGGACGGCGGCGTCTCGACCGTGGCGGTGCTCGGCAGCCACGAGGCCGGCGGCGGCCGGCTGCGTTTCAGGCCCCGTTTCCCGCCGGTAGCCGGCGTCGCGTACCGGGTGCGGGTCGACCTGGCGTCGCTGGCCCGCCGCGCCGGTCAGCCGCCGCCGGCGCCGGCGCGCCTCGAAGCCACCGTCGCCCTGCCGCCGCCGCCGGCCGCGGCACCGACGGTGGTGGAGGCGATCTACCCCAGCCGCGGCGTGCTGCCCGAGAACCTGCTCAAGCTCTACCTCCACTTCTCGGCGCCGATGACGCGCGGCGAAGCCTTCCGTCATCTGCACCTGCTCGACGCCGCCGGCAACGAGGTGACGCCCCCGTTCCTCGGCCAGGAGTTGTGGGATCCCGAGCAGCGCCGGCTGACCCTCTTTCTCGATCCGGGGCGCATCAAGCGCGGCCTGCGCCCGCACGAGGAGGCCGGCCCGCCGCTGGTCGCCGGGCGCAGCTACCGCCTGCTCGTCGACGCCGGCTGGCCCGACGCCGCCGGCCGCCCCCTCGCCGCCCCCTTCGACAAGCGCTTCACCGTCACCGCCGCCGACCGCAGCGCCCCGCGCGCCGCCGACTGGCGGCTGGTGGCGCCGCCGGCGGGAGGGCGCGGGCCCCTCGAGCTGATCTTTCCCGAACCCTTGGACCACGCCCTCCTCGAGCGCGTCCTCGAGGTCGTCGACGAGGGCGGACGGCGACTCGCCGGGCGCATCGAGATCGCCGGCGAGGAAACCCGCTGGCGCTTCCATCCCGATCGTCCGTGGGCCCCCGGCGGCTACCGGGTCGAGGTCGAGACCCTGCTCGAGGACCTGGCCGGCAACAGCCTGCGCAAGCTCTTCGACGCCGACGCCGCCGCCGGCGAGCACGAGTTCGAGACCGCTCCGTACGTCGTCCTGCCCTTCCGCGTCGCGACGGCGGATCCCTAGCCCGTACGGCTGCTGCTGCACGGTGCCACCCTTTTTGCAAGTTCCATGGAATGAGTGGCTTGGCCAGGTGCCACCCTTTTTTCGGACGTCGAGACTCTCTGCGGGGAGGACGGCGAAC
>RFGL01000357.1 GCA_003697015.1 Acidobacteriota bacterium
GTCGTAGTCCGAGGTGGTCTCCTCGATCTGCGCCCGGATCTGCTTCACCCGGCCGGCGATCGCATCCTTGTGGGCGTCGGTATCGGTGACGATGGTGGTGTCGTCCTTGGTGATCACCACCTTCTTCGCCTCACCGAGATCCGACCAGCGGACGTTCTCCAGCTTGATGCCGAGATCCTCGGTGATCACCTTGCCGCCGGTGAGGATGGCGATGTCCTCGAGCATCGCCTTGCGGCGATCGCCGAAGCCCGGCGCCTTGACCGCCGCCGCGTGCAGGGTGCCGCGCACCTTGTTGACCACCAGGGCGGCGAGGGCCTCGCCCTCGACGTCCTCGGCGATGACCAGCAGCTGGCGGCCCTGCTGCGCGCACTGCTCGAGCAGCGGCAGCAGATCCTTCATCGAGCTGATCTTCTTCTCGTGCAGCAGGATCACCGGATTCTCGAGCACCGCCTCCATGCGCTCGGCGTCGGTGATGAAGTAGGGGGAGAGGTAGCCGCGGTCGAACTGCATGCCCTCCACCACCTCGAGGGTGGTCTCGAGGCCCTGGGCTTCCTCGACGGTGATGACGCCGTCCTTGCCCACCTTCTCCATCGCCTCGGCGATGATCTTGCCGATCTCCGGGTCGTTGTTGGCCGAGATGGTACCGACCTGGGCGATCTCCTGGCCGGCGACCGGCCGCGCCTGCTTGTCGATCGCCTCGACCGCCGCCTTGACCGCCAGGTCGATGCCGCGCTTGATCTCCATCGGGTTGGCGCCGGCGGTGACGTTCTTGACCCCCTCGCGGAAGATCGCCTGGGCCAGCACGGTGGCGGTGGTGGTGCCGTCACCGGCGACGTCCGAGGTCTTGGAGGCCACCTCGCGCACCATCTTGGCGCCCAGGTTCTCGAGCCGGTCCTCGAGCTCGATCTCCTTGGCGACGGTGACCCCGTCCTTGGTGATGGTCGGCGAGCCGAAGCTCTTCTGGATGACGACGTTGCGGCCCTTGGGGCCGAGGGTTACCTTGACCGCGTTGGCCAATTTGTCGACGCCCCGCAGCACCGCGGCGCGGGCGCGTTCGGAGTAGGTGATTTCCTTGGCTGCCATCTCTGGGCTCCTATCGATTCAATCGTCGGATCTGCGTGGTTTCATGGTCGGGAGATGCGGGCGGCGCGGCGTCAGCCGACCACCGCCAGGATCTCGTCCTCGCGGGCGATGACGTACTCTTCGCCGTCGATCTTGATCTCGCTGCCGGCGTACTTGCCGATCAGCACCCGGCTGCCCTTCTCCACGTCCATCGGGGAACGGCTGCCGTCCTCATGCACCTTGCCGGGTCCGACAGCCACAACCTCCGCTTCCTGGGGTTTTTCCTTCGCGGTGTCCGGGATGATGATCCCGCCGCGCACCTGCTCCTCTTCCTCGATGCGCTTGAGCAACACGCGATCGTGTAGCGGACGGATGTTCACGGCTGACCTCCTCACATGCGCCTCATCGGCGGTTTGCTTTGGGGTTCGCTGCGGGGTCCAGCGCCACCATCGGGCGCTGTTAGCACTCTCCACTGACGAGTGCTAATTCTACACAGGCGCCGCCCGGGGCGTCAAGCCCCAGGGGCAGGGAAGGATCACCGGGCGAGGGGGGGATCCATCCACCGCCGACCCCAGGTCGCCCCGGATCAGGTCGAGGCGCCTCCCCGCGGATCGGATCGCGCTGCCGAGGTCTGCGGTGGGGTCGGCGGATCTCGTTTTCGTCCGGGATCAGGACGCTCCTCGCCCCCCGCGACCGGGACCTTGGCCCTCGGCAAAGCGGCCGTAGATCGCCGGCAGCACCAGCAGCGTCAGCAGGGTCGACGTCACCAGGCCGCCGATCACCACCGTCGCCAGGGGACGCTGGACCTCGGCGCCGGCGCTGGTGGCGAGGGCCATGGGGACGAAACCGAAAGACGCCACCATCGCCGTCATCAGCACCGGCCGCAGGCGGGTCAAGGCGCCCAGGCGGACCGCCTGCTCGAGATCGAGGCCGCGGCGGCGCCGGTCGACGACGTAGGAGACCAGCACCACCCCGTTCAAGACCGCGATGCCGAAGAGGGCGATGAAACCGACGCCGGCGGAGATCGAGAAGGGATAGCCGCGCAGGGCCAGGGCCAGCAGGCCGCCGGTGGTCGCCAGCGGCACGTTGAGAAAAATGAGGGCCGCCAGGCGGCCGGAGCCGAAGGTCGAATAGAGCAGGACGAAGATCAGCAAGAGCGCCAGCGGTACGAGCAGGGTGAGACGCTGGGATGCCGCCGCGAGATTCTCGAACTGTCCGCCCCACTCCACCGTCCAGCCCGGTGGCAGCGTCACCTGCCGTTCCACCGCCGCCCGCGCCTCGGCGACGAAGGAGGCGAGATCGCGCCCGCGCACGTTGGCCTCGACGTTGATGCGCCGGCTGATGCGGTCGCGGCTGATCTGCGCCGGGCCGTCCTCGATCCTGACCTCGGCCAGCTGCGCCAGGGGGATCAGCCGCGGCGGCCCGCCATTCTCCGCCGGCGCCGCCACCCGCAGGTTGCGCAGGCGCTCCAGGTCCGTGCGCACCTCGGGATCGAAGCGGGCCTGCAGGAGGAAGCGTTTCTGGCCCTCCAGCACCATCCCCAACGGCTTGCCGCCGATGGCCTCGACCACCGCCAGCACGTCGGCGGCGTTGATGCCGTAACGGGCGATGGCCCGGCGATCGATGCGCACCCGCAGCATCGGCAGGCCGAGGGTCTGCTCGGCCTTGACGTCGGCGGCACCGGGAATCGTCTCCAGCACCCGGGCGATCTCGTCGGCTTTCTGCTTGAGCAGCGCCAGGTCGTCGCCGTAGACGTGCACCGCGACGTCCGAGCGCACCCCCGAGATGAGCTCCGCTACCCGCAGCTCGATGGGCTGGGAGTAGCTGAAGATGGCGCCGGCGACGTTCTCCTTCATCGCTTGGTCGATCGCCTCGATCAACTCTTCCTTGCTGGCGAAGCGCCAGCGCTCCCGCGGCGCCAGCATCAGGTAGGTATCGCTGATCTCAACCCCCATCGGGTCGGTGGCGATCTCCGCCCGGCCGGTGCGCGAGACCACGGTCTCGATCTCCGGAAAGCGCTCTTTCAGCACCTGCTCCGCCGTCGTCGCGACGGCGTTCGACTGCTCGAGGGAGATCGACGGCAGGCGCCAGATCTGCATCGCGATGGCGCCCTCGTCGAGGCGCGGGATGAATTCGGCGCCGAGAAAGGGGACGACCAGCAGGCTGGCGGCGAAGACGCCGACGGCGACGCCGGCGGTGATCCCGCGATGCCGCAGGGAGCGGTCGAGGACCGGCACGTAGAGTCGCTTGGCGAGGCGGAAGAGGAAGGGTTCTCTCTCCGACGGGCGGCGCAGGAAGAGGCTCGCCAGGACCGGCATCAGGGTGAGGGCGCAGACCAGGGAGGCGGCGAGGGCGAAGACCACGGTCAGGGCCATCGGCCGGAACATCTTGCCCTCGACGTCGCGCAGGGCGAGGATCGGCAGGTAGACGATCATGATGATGCCGACGGCGAAGACCACCGGCCGCGCGACCTGGCGGGCCGCCTGCCGCACCTTCTCCAGGTGCGGCGTCCGCCGATCGTCGCGGCGGTCGTGGAGCACCCGCACCACGTTCTCGATCATCACCACCGAGCCGTCGACGATCAGGCCGAAGTCGATGGCGCCGAGGCTCATCAGGTTGCCGGAGACGCCGGCGAAGCGCATGCCGATGAAGGCCGCGAGCATCGACAGGGGGATGGCCGCGGAGACGATCAGCCCGCCGCGCAGGTTGCCGAGCAGGAGCAGCAGCACCAGGATCACCAGCAGGCCGCCCTCGGCGAGATTCTTCGCCACCGTGCGGATGGTGCGCCGCACCAGCTCGGTACGGTCGTAGAAGGGATCGATCGTCACCCCCGGCGGCAGGGTCTTCTCGATCTGGGCGATCTTCTCCTTGACCCGATCGACCACCACCCGCGAGTTCTCGCCGATCAACATCATGACGATGCCGACCACCGCTTCGCCGCGGCCGTCGCGGGTCACCGCCCCCTGGCGGATCATCGGCGCCAGCTCGGCCCGGCCGACGTCGCGCACGTAGACCGGGGTGCCGTCTTCGTCGTGCGCCAGGACCACCGACTCCAGATTCTCCAGGGACTCCACCAGCCCCTCGCCGCGGATCAGAACCTGCTCGCCGCCGCGCACCAGGTAGCCGCCGCCGACGTTCTTGTTGTTGGCCTCGACGGCGGCGTAGACGTCGCTCACCGACAGCCCGTAGGACACCAGGCGGTCCGGATCGAGGGTCACCTGGTAGGTCTTGAGCTCGCCGCCGAAGGAATTGACCTCGACGATGCCGGGCACCGAGCGCAGCTGGTAGTTGACGAACCAGTCGAGGATGGTGCGCAGCTCCATCGGCGTGTAGCAGTCCTCGGCGTCGGGCCGTCCCGGGCCACAGGCCGGCTCGCCCTTGACCTCGAATTGGTAGATCTCCCCCAGGCCGGTCGAGATCGGCCCCAACTCGGGGTCGCCGTAGCCGTCGGGGATCTGGTCGCGGGCCGCGTTCAGGCGCTCGCCGACCAGCTGGCGCGCCCAGTAGACGTCGGTCCCCTCGGCGAAGACCACGGTGACCACCGACAGGCCGAACTTGGAGACCGAGCGGATCTCCTCGACCTCGGGCAGGCCGCTCATCGCCGTCTCCACCGGGAAGGTGATCAGCTTCTCCACCTCTTCCGGCGCCAGGCCGGGGCTGTTGGTGAGGATCTGCACCTGGACGTTGGTGACGTCGGGCACGGCGTCGATCGGCAGCTGGGCGACGGCGTTCAGCCCTGCGATCACCACCACCAGCCACAGCACCAGGACCAGAAAGCGGTTGTCGAGAGAGGCATCGACGATCCGTGTGATCATGATCTCCTCCCTAATGCCCGTGACCGCCGCCGAGGGATTCCTCGGCCATCGCCGACTTGAGAAGGAAGGCCCCCTCGACCACCACCGGCTCCCCCGCCCGGAGATCGCCGGAGACCTCGACGAAGCCCTCGGTGCGCCGGCCGACCGCGACGTCTCGGCGCTCGTAGCGGTGCGCGCCGGCGGCGACGAAGACGAAACGCGCCTCGCCATCCCGCGCCACGGCACTCTCCGGCACCACCAGGCTCGCGGCCTGGGCCTCACCGCCCCCCTGGACGTGGGGATCGACCAGCTCCACCTCGACGAACATCCCGGGCCGCAGCTTGCCCTCGGGGTTGGCCACGTCGAGGCGGGCGCGGAGCGTGCGGGTGGCGGCGTCGACCCGGGCGCTCAGGTAGGAGATCTCGCCGGCGAAGTCCTCGCCCGGAAAGGCGTCCACCCGCGCCCGCGCCCGGTCGCCGAGGTGCACGCTGCCGAGATCGCGCTGGTAGACGTCGATCCAGATCCACACCCGGCCGAGGTCGGCGAGGGTGAAGAGGTTGCGCTCCGGCGTCACCAGCTCGCCGAGGGTGGCGTGGCGCTCGACGACGGTGGCGGCGAAGGGCGCGCGCAGCGGGTAGATCGACGCCGCCCGATCGTCGTAGCTCAGGGCGTCGACCTGCTCCCGGCTCAGGCCGTAGAGGTGGAGGGTCTCGCCGGCGGTGTGGAGGGCGGCCACCGCTTCGCGCAGCACCGCCTCGGCCTCGATCACCTCCTGCTCGGAGGCGATGCGATCGGCGAAGAGGCCCTGGGCGCGCTCGAAGCTCTTGCGTGCCAGCTCCTCCTTCGCCTTGGCCTGGAGGTAGGCCGCCTTGGCCTGACCGAGCTCGATCGAGTCGATCTCCGCCAGCTTCTGGCCTGCGCGGACGTCTTCCCCCAACCCGGCGTAGACGCGGTGGACGCGGCCGGAGATGCGCGGACTGACGTGGGCCAGGCGGGTCTGGTCGAAGTCCACCTGGCCGGTGGTCTGAAGCTGCGCCGGGAGGACCCGCTCCACCGCCGGCGCGGTGCGGATTCCGGCTCGCGCCGCGGCCGCGGCGGTGAGCTCGACGACGCCCTCACCGCGGCGTGGCTCCCCGCCTGCCGAGCGCTCCCGGTCAGGGGCGGGGTGGTGCGCGGTGCCGGCGTCGCTCGGTGCCGAGCCCGGCTCGGTGCCCGCGCAGGCCATGGACAACGACAGGAGGACGATCCAACCGGCGATCCGCTTTCGCTCGGCGATGCTCATGGCAGAACCTCCTCGGGGGCGGAGAGTGCGGGGGGATCGAAGCGGCCGCTGGCCAGGTCCAGCTCGAGGCGCGCCAACCAGGCGTCCGCCAGGGCTTCGACGTACTCCCGGCGGCCGGCGAAGAGCTCGCGGCGCAGGATCACCACCTCCGTCGCACCGATGCGACCGGCGGCGAGTGAGCGCTGCAGCAGCTCGACGTTCTCCTCCAGGGTGCCGATCACCTGATCCCGCAGACGCTCGGCCGCGGCACGTGCCGCCCGCAGGTCGTTGAGCGCGGTGGCCACCTGGCGCTCGATGACCAGGCGCAGGGCCCGCTGCTCGTGGCGCAGGCGATCGCGGGTCGCCCGGGATCGCGCGATGCGACCCTGGTTGCGGTCGAAGAGCGGCAGGGAGACGCCGAGGGTGACGCCGGCGACGTCGTCGGTGACTTCCTCGCGCTGCACGAAGACGCCGGCGACCAAGTTCGGCCGGCGTTCGGCCAGGGCCAGCCGCACCGCCGCCTCGGCGGCCTGCTCCCGTCGGCGGGCGGCGCCGAGGTCGGCGCGACGTGCCATCGCCTGCGCCAGCAGCTCGCTCAGAGGGGGCGGTGGGGAGTCCGGCAA
>RFGL01000358.1 GCA_003697015.1 Acidobacteriota bacterium
CAGTGGATCAGCCGCTCGGCGACGCTCTCGTCGGCCGGCGGCGCGGCGCAGGCCGGGAGGTCGGCGAGGGCCGCGTCGCAGCGACCGGTGAGGGCGGCGGCATAGCCGTTCAGGCAACGCGCCGCAGCGTGCTCCGGCTGCTCGGCGAGAAGCGGCGCCAGGAGCTCCAGGCTCGCCTCGGGGTGGCCTTCGACCAGCTCCAGCTCGGCCATCATCATCACCCACGGGGGATGGGTCGGCTCCAGCTGCAACAGCCGGGCGAGGCGCTGCCGGCGCCGTGCCGGCGCCAACTCGGCGAGCTCGGCGGCGAGCCGGGTGCGGGTGGCCTCGGCGAAGGCGGGCAGCTGCCGCAGCCGCTCGTAGGGCAGCCGCCGGCTGACTTCGGCGACGAAGGCGCGGCGCGTCTCCGGCGCCAGCTCGGCGTCGCTCCAGGCGCCGAAGCGGCGTTCGAGATCGAGGACGCGTTCGGCGGTGGCGCGGACGTCGTCGTCGCGCTCGAGGGCGGCCTGACTGAGGGCCAGATAGGTGAGCCCCGCCGCCAGTCTGGGGGGCTCGTCCAGCAGGCCGAAGCAGGCGATGCGCAGCTGGCGGGCGGCGGTGGCGTGGTCGCCGGCGTCGGCGGCGGCGATGCCGCGGCGCAGGAGATCCTCGTAGAACGGCTCGGCGGCCGGCGCCGCCGGCGGCAGGGAGGCGATCAGGCAGACGACTGAAGCCAGGGCGCAGTGGAGGGCGGGCCACCTCATGGCTCGATCTTACCCCGGCAGCGCGGCGGGCGCTCAGGCGGCGGTCGACGCCGGCAGCTGCTCGTCGCTGCCGTAATCGGCGTAGTAGTACTGCCGGGCGTAGCGCGACGCGCCGCTGGGGTTGAAGCGATTCACCACCGTGCCGAGCAGGCGGATGCGCTGGTAGCGCAGGCGCTCGCGACAGGCGCGGGCGTGCTCGCGCACCAGGACGCCGGCGCGGGCGCAGATGACGATGCCGTCGACCAGCTGGCCGATGATCGCCGCGTCGACCACCGGCAGCGCCGGCGGCGTGTCGAGGAGGATGAAATCGAAACGCGAGCGCAGGGTGGCGAGCAGCTCGCGCATGCGTTCCGAGGCCAGGAGCTCGGACGGATTGGGGGGGATCGGGCCGCTGGGGCAGAGGTAGAGGTTGGGCACCGCCGTCGGCAGCACCAGGTCTTCGGCGCGCTCGGTGCCGGTGAGATGGTTGACCACCCCCAGGCGGTTGGAGGTCTTGAAGACCTGGTGCATGCGCGGCCGGCGGAGATCGCAGTCGACGATCAGCACGCTGCGGCCGAGCTGGGCCATCACCACGCCCAGATTGGTGGTGGTCGCGGTCTTGCCCTCCCCCGGCTCGGCCGAGGTCACCGCCACCGAGCGCAACTCCTCGGCGCTCGACAGCAGGAGGGCGGTGCGCAGGGAACGGTAGGCCTCGCACACCGCCAGCCGCGGCTTGCGGTGGGGCAGGAGCTCGATCTGACGGTCGGGCTCGGGCTCGTCGCTCGACGCGCCCTTGAGCTTGCGCCGCTTGCGCCCCTCGGCACCGTAGTAGCCGTAGCCGTAGCCGTAGCCATAGCCGTAGCCGTAGCCGTAGCCGTAGCCGTTGCCGAGGCCGTATCGCAGGCGCGCGGCGTAGCTGCGGTTGCGCTCGGCGACGTCGGGGATGACGGTCAGCGTCGGCAGGCCGGTGATCTTCTCCAGCTCCTCGGGCGACTTGATGGTGCGGTCGAAGAACTCGATCAGGAGGATCAGGCCGACCCCCGCCAGCAGGCCGAGGAGCAGGGCGGTGGTCAGATCCTTGCGCAGCACCGGACGAAACGGCGCCGACGGTACGATCGCGTAATCCACCACCCGCACGTTCGATTCCTTGGCGTCATGGAAGCTCGACGCGACCTCGGCTTCGGACTGCTTCTTCAGCAGGTCGTTGAACAGCCGCTGCTTGGTCTCGAGCTCCAGCTTGGCGGTGGTGTAGTCGAGGGCGGAGGAGCTGTAGGCCGAGATCTCGTCGGTGAGCTTCCGCAGCTCCTCCTCCACGTTCTGCTCCTTGCGCAGCGCTTCCTGATAGGCGGTCCGCGCCAGGTCCCGGCGCTGGTTCACCTCGGCACTCACCAGGGCGGTGAGCTTGGCCCGCTTGCCCTCGAGCTCCTCCTTGAGCTTGGTCACCGACGGCCAGTCGTCCCTGAAGGTCTGCAGCGCCTTGCGGTATTGGCGCTCCAGCTTGTCGACCTCGCTGCGCAGCTGGGTGATCTGGCTGCTGATCAGGGAGTTGGCGACCTCGGCGTCGGTGAGGTTGCGCAGCTCGTCCCAGATGGCTTGCTTGTCGAGGCGGTCGATCACCGCCCGGTTGAGCGTCGTCTCGAGGCTCTTCTTGCGCTCGATGATCGCCTCGCCATCCGGGTCGAGCACCAGGTTGGCTTCCGCCGCCGAGCTGGCCAGCTTGGTGCGCAGCTTCTCGATCTCCCGGCTCAGCTCCTCGATCTGGGAGGTGAGCAGGGTCGATGCCCGGCTGACCGTCGAGGTGCGGGTCTCGATCCCCCAGTCGATGAACGCCTGGGCGTAGCCGTTGGCGATGCGCGCCGCCAGCTCCGGCTTGTCGGAGCGGTAGGTGAGCTCGACCAGCTGGGTGTCGCGGATCGGGTTGACCACCAGGCCGCTCTGCAGCCGCATGGCCTGGCGGGCGAGCTCGGCGGCGTCGTCGTCGACGGTGGTGGCGTCGGCCGCCCCCGGCAGCAGGTCGGCGGAACGACCGGTGAAGGTCGGATCCTGCAGCAGGTGCAGATTCTGGATCACCCGTTCGGCCATGCCGCGGCTGCGCAGCAGGCGGTACTGGGTGGGGTAGTACTCGAGGTTCCACCACTCCTCGAGCCAATTGGTCGCCCCGCCCATGGCGATGGTGGCGAGCTGGCGGCGCTCGATCTGGATCACCGCCGTCGCCTGATACATCTTGGTGGTGAGGGAGTAGCGCACCAGGCTGTAGGCGGCGGCGAGGGCGCAGAAGATGAGGATCAAGGGCCAGCGCCGCTGCAGGGCGCCGAGGTACTTGGCGACGTCGAGCTCGCCGGCATCGCCCGGCATCGGCGGTACCGGCGTCGCGGTCGCCGGCGCCGCGTCGTAGGCCAGGAAGTCGTCGCGTACCGCCGGCCGGGGCAGCGGTTGCTCGCTGCTGGGGATCATCTTCATCAGAAGAACGCCTCCTTCACCTCGATGATGTCGCCGTCCTGCAAGGGGACGTCGGGATCTTTGCGCTGGAGGATGCGGCGGAAGTCGACGATGATCTCGACGAGCTTGCCGTCGCCGGCCTGGCGGTGGATGCGGACCTTGCGCGAGGCGTTGTCGCCCAGACCGCCGGCTTGGGCGATGGCCTTGAGCAGGGTCATCTCCTCGGTGCTGCGGAAGGTGTGGGCCCCGGTATCCTCGATCTCCCCGACCAGGTAGTAGCGCAGCTCCCGGGCGGGAGGAACCTGGATGACGTCGCCGGGGTGCACCGGCAGATTGACGGTCGGATCGCCGCGATCGATCAGATCCTCGAGGGCGATCTCGATCTCGTCGCTCAGGCCGTTCGACGCGCGCCGCCGCACGCGGACGACGCCGCCGTGATTCTCGGTGACGCCGCCGGCCTCGAGCAGGACGTCGAGGAGCGGGGTCGGCTGGCGCAGCATCGGCTTCTCCTTCCTCACCACCTCGCCGATGAGGACGACCGGCTGCGGGCGCGGCTGGAGGAGCGTCACCGACACCGTCGCCTGGCGCATGCCCTTGCTCTCCAGCAGGGTCGCGATGCGCCGTGCCAGCTCGTCGGTGGTGAGGCCGCGCGCCAGCACTTCCGCCAGCACTTCGCCGGTGGGCTCCTTCAGCTCGATGGTGCCGGCCTGGCCGACGGTGATCGTCGCGTTGAGGCGCGGGTTCTCGGCGCAGCGGACGTCGATGAAATCTCCGCTGTCGAGGCGGTAGGGCGCCGTCTGGGCACCGGCCCCGGCGACGAAGAGGAAGCCGGCCGCCAGGACGGACAATCGGAGGCACGGCGAGCGCAGATTGCACATATCCCTATGCTATCGCAGGTTGATTACGAGTCGCCTTGCGACGGCGAAAAGGACGCCTCAGGGGCGCCGCGGGAACGGTTTCGCCCTACCACACCCCCGCGGCGCTGCCCAGCCTCAGCCGCTCGCTGATCTTGCGGCTCAGCTTCTCGATCGGCCGCAGCTGGAGAGCGATGCCGAAGGTGGTGACGTCGCGATCGAAGGCCGGGTCGGAGGAGTCGAATTCGCTGCGCTGCACCTGCAGGCGCAGGCCGATCTCGGCCCGCAGGCTGAATTCGAGGTCGCCGCCGAAGGAGGTCACGTCGTCGAGGCGCACCAGGCCGGAGGTGCCGCGGGCCTCGAATTGGTCCTCGCCGATCTCGGCGTAGAGGCTGAGGTTGAGGCGATCGCCGAGACCGGCCTGCCAGCGGGCGCCGGCGCGCTCGGCGACGAAGAAGGAAGCGCCGTCGCTGACCGAGAAGCCGAGGGCGCGGCGGTAGTAGGTCAGAAGAGCGCTGCGCTCGGCGATCTCCCACACCGTCTGCAGCACGCCGGTGGTCTCGTCGCTGGCCGGCAGCTCGGAGCCGGGCTTGGGCTCGAGCCGGCGCTGGCGCAGCTGCAGCAGGCCGGCGAAGCGGTTGCCGGTGAAGAGGGCGTCGAAGACCAGGCCGTCGCTGTCGCTCGACAGATCGCGGGCGCCGCGGGCGAAGTCGAAGGAGCCGGCGTGGTAGCCGATGCCGACCTCCCAGCCGCGCGGCGAGCGGAAGTCGAGGCGCGCCGAGTAGTCCTCTTCGGTGCGGTCGAGGGACGCCAGCACGGCGTTGCCGTCCTCCTTGTTGCGCCGGCGGATGCGCTCGCCGTTTACGGACAGCCACAGACTGCGCGCCAGGTGGAGGTCGAGGACGGCGCGCGAGATCGCCCGGCTGTTGGGGGTCAGACGCTGCACCTCGGAGGAGAAGAACTGCTGCTCTTCGACCAGCCGCTGGGAGATCTCGAGCTCGAGCCGGTTGAGGTAGAAGAAGCCACCGACGCCGTAGCGGCCGTTGAACCGCCGGCGGTTGTCGTCGTTCGCCCACCAGGTGTACTCCGGCAGGGCGTGGGCCGCCCACACCACCCGCGGCCCGCTGCGCAGGTAGGCGCGCAGGCCGGCGCCGGCGGTGAGGGTGAAATCGTCGTCGTCGGCGGTGCCGGTGCCGACGTTGGTGCTGGCGACGTTGGTGGCGTCGCGGATGCCGATCCAGGGTGCCAGGTGGATGGCGCCGGCGTCCCACGGCGCCTCTTCGATGCGGTCGTCGAAGGTCTGTTTGTCGGGGATGCCGAAGCCGCGGCCGGAGGTGCCCGGTATGATAAAGTCCGTCGCCTGAGCCCAGACGATCTGCGACGGGAGCCCGAGCATCAGGAGCAGAGTCAAGGGGATACGGTTACGCATGGCGATTCCTCGTGCCGGCCGGGGCGATTGGGGTTTGGAGCGAGGATGATACGACATCTCAACCTCCCCGCAACGCTGGCGGCGGCGATTCTCCTCCTGCTGCTGATCGCCGCCCCCCTGCCCTTCGCCAGCGTGCTGCCCTTCGAGCGGGCCCTGATCCAGGTCGGGGCCTGCGTCGCCCTGGGCCTGGCGATCTTCGATCGGGAGAGCGGCGCCGCCTTGCGGCGGGTGAGGGTGCCGGTCCTCGCGCTCGCCGCTCTCGGCCTGCTCGGCCTCCTGCAGAGCCTGTCCTGGCCGCGGCCCCTGGCCGGCGCCCTGGCGCCGGCGGCGATCGAAGCCTATGACCGGGCGCAGGCGATCGTCGGCGAGCCGGTCGGCGCCGCCGTGCCCCTCTCCCTGGCGCCGCCGGTGTCGCGCGCCACCGGCATCCACCTCCTCGCCCTGGCCGCCGCCTTCGCCGCGGCGGCGGTGGCCGGCAACGACCGCTCCCTCCGCCGGCTGCTCGCCGCCGGCATCCTCGCCACCGCCATCTTCGAGATCGTCTACGGCGCCGACCGCTGGTTCAAGGGGGACAACGCCATCTGGGGGCTGGAGGTCGAGGGCGAGATCGGACGCTTGCGCGGCACCTTCGTCAATCCGGATCATCTCGCCCTCTATCTCAGTCTGGTGCTGGCGATGATCTTCGCCTGGTTGTGGTGGGCGGTGCGCCGCCAGCGCTACGAGAGCGCCCTGGAGAAGCGCCTGCTGCTGCTGGCGCCGCCGCTGCTGGCCTTTGTCATGACCTTCGTCGCCCTCTCCTTCACCGGCTCGCGCGCCGGCCTGACCGCCGGGGTGGCGGCCCTGGGGGTGCAGACCGCCATCCTGGTGGCGCGGCGCGGCGGCCGGCGCTGGCTGCTGCTCGGCGGTGCCGGCCTGGTCACCGGTTTCGCCGCCATCGCCTTCTTCGGCCTGCGCGCCGGTCTCGGCCGCTTCGTCGAGACCTCGGCCTTCGACCTGGCGTGGAACGCCCGTCTGCTGGTCTACCGCCACAGTCTCGAGCTGTGGTGGCGCTTCCCCTGGACCGGTACCGGCCTCGGCACCTTCCGCCAGGCCTTTCCCCTCGTCCAGGGGGAGGATCTGCCCGGCACCTGGACCCACGCGCACAGCGATCTGCTCGAGCTGCTGGTGACCGCCGGCGTGGTGGCCCTGCCGCTGGCCGCCGCCGGCATCTGGGCACTGGTGAGGAGGCTGCGCGAGGTAGAGCGCCGCGGCCGCCGGTCGGAGGATCGGGCGGCCGGCCTGGCGGCCCTCGGCGCCCTGACCGCCACCGCCATCGCCAGCGCCTTGGACTTCGGCCTCACCATGCCGGCCAACGCCTTCACCCTGGCGGTGATCTGCGGCCTGGCGGC
>RFGL01000034.1 GCA_003697015.1 Acidobacteriota bacterium
ACGCCGCCGGCGTGGCGGCGGCCGGCGGCGAGGAGGTCGACGGCGGCGGCGAGAAGGCTGTCGGCGTCCGGCGATCCGGCGTCCGGCGATCCGGCGTCCGGCGATCCGGCGGCGAGCTCGGCGAGGGCGGCCTGCGGGCCGTCGACCAGGGTCCGACCCACCAGGCGCCAGCGCAGGCCCTCGCCGCCGGGCTGCTGGCCGGCGAGGGCGAGAAGCTCGTCGCCGCGGCCGGCGTGGAGCAACGCCGCCAGCAGCTGGCGGTCGAGCCGCCGCTCGCCGAGATCACGGCGCAGGGCGGCGAGCTCGGCGATCGCCCGTTCGAGGTCCGCCCCCGGCGCGAAGGCCACGCCCTCGTCGCCGGTCAGGTAGAGGAGCGCCAGCTCCAGACGCGGGTTGGGGTTTCGCGGATCGAGCTGCCGCGCCCGTTCGAGAGCCCGGCGGGCGCCGTCGCGATCGTGTCCCGGTCCCTGGCGGCGTCCCAGCTCGTCGTGGACCAGGGCGACGCCGAGGAACTGGTGGGCGAGGGCGCTGTCGGGCTCGGCGGCGACCGCGGCCCGCGCCGCGTCGCGCGCCGCCTTGCCCAGGCCGAGGTCCAGGAGGGCACGCGCCAGGCGGACGCGGTGGAGCGAGCGTCCGGGCTCGGCGGCGATCAGCCGTCGCAGCTCGGCGATCCCCTGGCGCACCCTGCCGGCGGCGAGCTCGCGCGCGCCGCGACGTTCCAGCTCGAAGCGGATGGGTCCCTCCTCGATCAGCGCCGCCAGCGCCGTCCGGGTGGCCTCGAAACGTGCCGGCGTCAGGCGTCGCGGGCCGCTGTCGAAGCGCAGCTCGCCGATCACCACCCCGTCCTCCAGCCGCCAGCTCTGGTCGAGGACGGCGGCGCCGAGCTGACGCCGGCGCGACGCCGGCAGCCGCCGCGGCTCCAGTCCCGCCGGCAGGGCGACGCGGTAGCGCCACTCGCTGCGGTAGGGCATGGGGAGGATGAAGTCGGCCAGTCGCGGCGCCCCGCCGGCCTGGCGCAGGGCAGCGGGCAGCGGGCCGAGGAGGTCGGCCGGGGGGATGGTCAAGGAGGCCCCCTCGAGGGTGCTGCGGGCGCGGCCGGCGGCGCGCGCTTCGAGCCGCAGGCGGAAGGGATGGGAGAGGTCGACGGGGTCGTCCTCCACCACCTCCCCCAGCTCTTCGGCTGCGAAGGCGGCCCGGGCGTAGGCGCCGTAGGTCGCCCGCCTCGTCGCGGCGTCGCGGGCGAGGGCGAAGGCACGCTGCTGGCGTTCGAAGGCGCCGTGATAGGTCGACGTCTCGACGACGATCCCGGCGCCGTAGTCGGCGAAGAGAACCTCGCGCTCGGCCAGCATGCGGTTGTCCTGAGCGCTGCTCTGCGGCGTGCGGACGAGACCGTCGGTCGCCGCATCGACGATCAGCGCCTGGCGGCCCTGGAGCTCGAGGGGGATCTCCCCCGGGCGGCTGACCCGGCCGCTCGGATCGATCCACAACGGCCGCTCGCCCGCCGTTACCACCAGCACCCGGTCGAAGCGGCCGAGACCGGGCAGGCGCGGCTCGACGTCCTGCCCCGGACCGGCGGCGAGGAGGGCGAGGTCGGCGTCCATGCCCGCCGCGCGCAGGGCGGCGACCAGGACGAGCGCCAGGTCCTTGCCGTCGCCGCCGCCCCGCGACAGGATCTCGGCCGGCGCCGTCGGCTCGAGGGGCGCGGCGCCGAAGGGCCGTCCGCTGGGCTGCAGCCGCCGGCGTACCCGGGCGAGGATCGACGCCACCCTCGTTTCCCTCTTCTCCCCGCTCACGACCGGCTCGAGGTCGAGGGCACGCCGCGCGTCGAAGTCCTGGAGGCGTTCTTCGACCCGCGCCGCGTAGGCCCGGGCGACGGCGTTCCAGCTCTCGCCGGTGGCGAAGACCACCGCCGGCCGCCGCGGCAGCTGAGGCGGCAGGTAGGGCTCGGGGTCGGCCGCCGGCGGCAGGTCGCGGAGGTCGAAGAGGAGCTGCACCCGCTCCCCGACCAGCCGGCGCTCGGGCTGGAGATCGGGGCGCAGGCGGACGCCGTAGCGCAGGGGCAGCGAGGTCGGCGAGTCGAGCAGCAGCCGGGCGTGGAGGATCGGCTGGCTCAGGCCGAGCTGGTGGTGGTAGACGCTGCCGCCGGCGAAGTACGGCGCCGCGTCGTCGACCTCGACCGTCTCTTCCACCACCTCTCCGGCCGCCAGCCCGGGGAGGGACGCCCGCAGCAGGCGGCGTTGCCCCGCTACCGGCGGCCGTCCCTGGGCGATCGCCAGCAGCCGCGCCGACGCCGGGTCGAGGCGCCGCTCGCCGCCGGCCGCGGTCACCACCCGGGCACGGATCCGCGGCCGCTGCTGATGCCAGGGGGAGAAGGCCGCTTCCGTCGTCCCCCACCGTTCGACCGCGGCCGGGGTCAGCGGCCGGAAGATGGTGTGGCGGCGGTAGCGCAGGCGGCCGGCGTCGTCGAAGCGGTAGGTCTCGTCGCGCCACAGGACGGCGACGTCGGCCCCCGGTGGCACCGGCATCGCCGTCGCCGCCGCCGCCAGTTCCGCCGGCGCCAGCGAAAACGGCGCCGCGTCGGCCCAGGGCTCGGGGGCGGCGGCGAGCGGCATGGCGCACCACGCTGTCAGGGCCGCCACCAGGGCACGCCGCATCTCCCGGCGGGCGGGCGGACGGGCCGAGAAGCGGGGGCGGTCGATGGTGCGGGCTCCCAGGGCAGGTGGCGAAGGCGGTCGCCGGCCGAGGACGCCGGCGTCGACTCCCGATCGATCCTACACGAGTGCATCGAAGCCGTTCCGGGCAGCCGCGATCCGGCGCGCTCGCCGGCGCAGGGCGGTGGGGCGGGCGCAGCGAAGGCCACGAGCGCGGTCGCATCGAAGGGGCTCGGGAGATGCTCGCGCGCTCGTGGAGCGACGCTTCGGCCCCTTGAGCGACGCCGGTCGCCGGCGCCTGGCGGCGATAGGCGACCTGACGGCGCTCGAGAGCCTGGTCAAACGCGCCCTGGCCGCACGTTCCCTCGCCGACCTCGGCCTCGACGGCGACGGCTGATCAGCCCTCGGCCTTGAAGGTGGCGTGGAAGAGGGGCGGGATGGGGGCCTTCAAGGGGACGGTGGCGAGGGGCCCCCGCCCGACGTCGAAGGCGTCGAAGACGAGGATGGAGGAGGCGTGGCGCCGGGCGTCGTAGGCCGGGCAGAGGACGGCGCCGGCGCCGGTGCCGGTGGGATCGGCGACGAAGGCCGGCTCGCCGCCGAGGTAGACGTCCTCCGGCGTCCGGTAGACGTCCGCCGGCCGGCCGAGATGCCAGTCGCCGTGCACCAGCTGGTCGAAGAACTTGCGCCCGGGCCGCCGCGAGGCGCCGATGCCGAGCATCCAGAAGTGGCGGTAATCCTCCCCCCAGCACCGCGGGTCGTGGTGGGGAAAGTCACACAGCAGGCGGTAGTCGAAGGCGCGGCGCTCGAGGATCCGCGACGCCTCGACGGCGACGACGTAGCGTGCCGGCTCGGCCTCCTGCGGCTCGGGGAAGAGCTGCGGCACGGCGTATTGGTCGTAGACCGGCCGGTCGAGCTCGACGACGTCGATCACCAGTCGCCGGCGGTCCTCGAAGGCGCCGATCACGTGCAGGCAGTAGCCGCGGCCGACGTCGAGATCGGCCTTGACCTCGCCGCTCCTCCGCTCGACCACCAGCAGCCGGCTGCCCAGCTCGGGGCGCCAGCGCAGCGCCTCGAGCAGCGGCAGGCCGCCCTCGGTCACCGCCGGCAGGTCGAGCAGGTAGGGGCTGACGTAGAAGACGGCGTAGCGCCGGGTGAGGGCGAAGTCGTGGATCGACGCCGGGTGCTCGAGGCGCACCCGTCGCCGCCGGACGGCGCCCTCGGGGGCGACGTGGTAGAGGGTGAGGCTGGGGCTTGAGGGAGCGAAGGAGACGCCGAAGTTGACCATCTCGCCGCTCTCCGGATCGAAGCTCGGGTGAGCGGCGAAGGGGCTTACGGCATTGAGCCGGCCGCCGAAATCATGCTCCCCGCGGCTGTCGAGGGTGATCGGGTCGAGCGCCCAGGGCAGCCCCTGCTCGCCGAAGGCGAGGAGGCTCCCCTGCCAGGGGTAGAGACTGACGTTGAGCGGCGACTCGAGCCCCATGCCGCGCTTCAGGCGATCGCCGGGGAAGGCGGTGCCGAAGGTGCGGAAGACCGGCCGGCAACGGGCTTCTTCGGTGATCAGCTTGGTGCCGCGGACGTAGCGGCTTACGAAACGCGCGCCGTCTTCCCCCAGGTGCAGCGCGCAGGCCAGGCCGTCGCCGTCCAGCCAGTGGCGATAGCGCAGGCCGCCGCGGGCAAAGCGTGCCGGACCGATGACGTAGTACGTGCCGCGGACGTAGGAAGGCACCTTCCCCTCGACCACGTCGATGCGGTAATCGTTCTCCGCCGGCGGGCAGGCGAAGGCCCGTTCGAGGCCGGGAGCGTGGTCGCGCAGGTCGTCTTTCATGCCACCATCTCCGCGCCCGCGGGGCGCGACCGGCGGCCGTGGGCTCGCCACAGCACGTCGGCGTCAAACGGCCACCCACAGGCGCCGTCTGCGGGCACCGCCGCCCAGGAGTCGGCCAGGGCCGCCGGATCGAAGCGCAGCCGCTCGAGATCGATGCCGCCGGCGAAGGGCGCGCTGGCCAACACCCGCGGCTCGTCGAGCACCACCGCTGCGGCGTGGGCCACGATCCAGCGCGCCAGGAGCTCGAGGTTGTCGAGCTGGCGGCGGAGGATCGCCTTGGCCTCGCCGGCGCCGGCGCCGACCTGGTAGAAGGTGCGCTCCGCCTCCTGCAACGGTCCGACCTGCATGAAGTCGAAGCAGCTGCGGTGCAGACCGCGGCTGCCGTTGGCCTTCTTCCAGCGATAGAAGTCGCTCAGGAAGCGCTGCATGCGGCGGTTGAGCGTCCCGAGGCGGGCGAAGCTGCGCAGGAAGGCGAGGCTGAAACGGCGGTCGGTGAAGAGGTCGTTGATGAAGGGGAAGACGTAGAAGGCGAAGTAGATCGTCAGCTCCCAGACGTACTTCAGGGTGAAGGTCTCGGCGTCGCCGAGGGCGTCGTAGCTGTCGGCGTAGCTCGGCTCGTAGGCGCTGTAGACCACCTGCATCAGCTGCTCGTAACGCAGGCACTTGGCCTCCCGCTCGGCGTCGTCGCCGGTCTCGATGGCGTCGGCGATCAGGGTGTTGTAGATCGCGATCAGATCGGTGCCGGGGCTGTAGAGCGGATCGGAGAAGCGGCTGGCCTCGCCGACCACCGCCCAGCGCTCGCTGCTGATGGTCTGACGGCAGTCGTAGGCGTAGTCGGCGAAGCCGCCGAAGTCGAGCACCCGGCGCTGCGGCAGCTCGCGCGCCAGGCAGGGGAAGCGTTCGCAGGCCCAGCGCGTAGCGCGTTCGACGGTGAACACCTGCCGGTGGTCGAGCACCGCTTTGTCGAAGACCAGGCCGAGGCTGGTCTTGTCGCGCAGGGGGATGACCCACAGCCACAGCCCCTCGTCGCAGAAGTGGTTGGTGGCGAGCCAGGCCGGCACGTGGCCGAGGACGCGGCGCGACGGGTCCCGGCGCGCGTCGCGACGCGGCCGGTCGCTCAGCCGCTCGACGTCGAGCAGCCCTTCGACCCACCAGAAGAAGGAGCCGTGGCGGATGGGGCTCGGCGCCGCCAGGTCGCCGCGCCGGCGCTGGAGCAGCTTGCCGCGGCCGGAGGCGTCGACCACCCAGTCGGCGCGCACCGTATGGGCCGCGCCGTCGCGGGCGTAGCGCACCGTGTGGCGGCCGCGCGACGCCAGATCGAGGTCCTCGATGCTGGCGCCGGTCTCGACGGTGCAGCGCGGATGCCGGCGGTTGAGGCGCAGGAGCTCCGCCTCCAGCACGTTGCGATCGAGCTGGTAGCTGGGCACGTTCGACAGCGGCCGGATGCCGGCGACGCCGTAGTCTTCGAAGGCGTCGTTGGCGCGGCCGGCGGTGCGCCAGTGAAAACGCAGGTTGTTCTTCATCAGGTGCCGCTTGATCAGGTGTTCCTCGAGATCGAGCACCTTGGCCAGGTAGTAGCCGCCGAGCTGCACCGTCGACTCGCCGACCTTCTGCCGCGGCGGCGGCACCGCCGGCCGGCGCTCGAGCAGGAGCACCGATTTGTCGGTGTCGAGCAAGAGGTGGCGCGCCAGGGTCAGGCCGGCGAGACCGGCGCCGACGATCACCACGTCGCAGGAGCGCTCGCGGCTGCTCATGGCGCCGGCCGCTCGACGATCAGGGCGTGGACGTTGCCGTCGAAGCCGGTGGTGGTGACCAGGCCACGGGCCATGTCGAGGCGTCGGCTGGCGGCTCGGGCGCCGGCCAGGGGAAGGTCGTCGTCGAGCGACCCGAGGCCGGCGATGCCGGGCAGCACGCCACGCGCCAGTGCCTCGACGAGGGCGAGGGTCTGCAGCGCCCCGGCGGCGCCCAGGGTCTCGCCGAGCATCGACTTGACGGCGGTGATCGGCAGCTCGCGGGCGCCGTCGCCGAAGGCGGCGAGGAGCCCCAGGGCCTCCCGCCGATCTCCGCTCACGCTGCCGTTGGCCGAGGCGCTGACCGCGTCGACGTCGCCGGCCTCGAGACCGGCGTCGGCGAGGGCGGCGGCGATGGCGCGGGCCAGGGCGCGGGCGGCCGACCCCTCGTCGTCGCCGCGCCGCGGATCGAAGGCGCTGCCGTGGCCGCGGACGACGGCGAGCACCGGCGCGTCCCGTGCCGCCGCCAGACGCGCCGACTCCACCATCAGCAAGGCGGCGCCTTCCCCCAGAGCGAAGCCGGCGCGGCGGGCATCGAACGGTACCGGCCCGGAGCGGCTGCCGTTGGCGGCGTCGCCGAGCAGGCCGTGGCGGTCGAAGGCGAGGAAGGACTCGGCGCAGAGCTCCTCGACGCCGCCGGCGAGAACGGCGCCGGCGCGACCGCTGCGCACCAGGTCGGCGGCGTAGCCGATGGCCTGGAGACCGGCGGTGGGGCCGCCGGCGAGGGTCGAGCTCACCCCGCGCAGACCGTGCCAGATGGCGGTCTGACCGGCGGCGGCGTTGATCACCGTATTGGCGAAGTCGAGGGGCTTGACGTAGCTCGGGCCGGCGGTCAGGGCGCGGTGGTCGAAGCCGGTGACGGTGCGCACGCTGCCGAACATGGTGCCGAGCACCAGGGCGACGTCGTGCTCGGCGCGGCGCTCGTCGGTCCAGCCGCTGGCGGCGAGGGCCCGCCGGGCGGCGACGGTGGCGAGCCGGCCGACGCGGTCGAGCGGACGGACGTTGACCTTGCCGAGGTCGCGCCGGGGGTCGAAGTCGGTGAGCTCGGCGGCGCGCCGCCGGCCGCCACCGGCGGCGGCGAAGAGGGTGAGCGGGCGCAGGGCGCTGCGGCCGGCGCAGAGGGCGTCGAAGAGGGCCTGCGGCTCGTCCGCCAGCGGCGTGACGACGCCGCAGCCGGTGATCACCACCCGGTCTTGCTGGGACATCGCTCCCCTCCTCATCCGTCGCTGCGCCGGAAGATGACCGAGGCGTTGTAGCCGCCGAAGGCGTAGGCGTTGCTCATCGCCACCGCCACCTCGAGCTCGCGCGCTTCGTTGGGCACGCAGTCGAGGTCGCAGTCCGGATCCGGCCGGCGGAAGTTGATCGTCGGCGGCACCCGCCGATCGGCGATCGCCAGGGCGCAGACCGCGGCTTCGATCGCCGACGCCGCGCCCATCGTATGGCCGATCATCGACTTGATCGAGCTGGCCGGCAGGCGCCGGGCGCGGGGGCCGAAGACCCGCTTGAGGGCGGTGGTCTCCAGCCGGTCGTTGATCGCCGTGCCGGTGCCGTGGGCGCTGACGTAGCTCACCGCTCGCGGCTCGATCCCGGCGTCGGCGAGGGCCTGGCGCATGGCCCGCACCGCGCCGTCGCCGCGGGGGTGGGCGGCGGTCATGTGGTGGGCGTCGCAGGACAGGCCGTAGCCCTGGACCTCGGCCCAGATCCGGGCCCCGCGCGCCCTCGCCCGCGCGGCGCGCTCCAGCACCAGGACCGCCGCCCCTTCCCCCGGGATCATGCCCTTGCGGTCGCGGTCGAAGGGCTGGCAGCACTCCGGGGCGATGGCGCCGAGACGGGCGAAACCGGCGTAGGTGATGCGCGAGAAGGCGTCGGCGCCGCCGGCGAGCATGACGTCGGCACGGCCGGCGCGCAGCTGGTCGACGGCGTGGCCGATGGCGTAGTTGCCGGCGGCACAGGCCGCCGGGATCATGGCGTTGGGGCCGGCCAGATCGAGCTCGGCGGCGACTGCGCCGGCGATCACGTGGCAGGGGTATCGCGACGCCAGAGCACCGTCGCCGGCCGCGCCGTCGCCGGCCAACAGGCGGTCGTTGTGCCGTTCGATCTCCCGCGGCTCGCCGGACGTGGTGCCCATCACCACGCCGGCGCGTTCCGGCGCCAGCTCGTCGAGGACGCCGCCGGCGTCGGCGACGGCGAGCCGGGCGGCGGCCACCGCCAGCTGGCTGGCGCGGCCGACCGACGCCGGCGCCAGGCGCTCGAAGTAGGGCGCCGGGTCGAAGTCCTTCACCTCGCCGCCGCGGTGGACCGGATAGGCGGCGGTATCGAAGGCGGTGACGTCGGCGATGCCGCTGGCGCCGGCCAGGAGCCGGCGCCAGACGGTCTCGCGGCCGCTGCCCAGGGGGGTGATGAGGCCGATGCCGGTGATGACCACGGAAGGGCGCACGGCGAGCTCCTAGGCGGCGGCCTCGACGCGGTGGGCGAGCACCAGGTCGACCGTGTCCTGCACCGTGCGCAGGGCCTGCAGGCGTTCCTCGGGCAGGCCGAGCTTGAAGGCGTAGTCGACGTCGACGGCGATTTCCAAGAGGGATAGGGAATCGAGGCCGAGATCGTCGACGAAATTGGCCTCGTCGGCGATTTCCCCGGCCTCGATGCCGGTGACGTTGGCGATGACTTCTTTGACTTTGTCGCGGACCTCGGCGGCATCCATGGCGTCTCTCCTCCGGCGCAAGAAAGGTTTCGTCGGCATAGCGAAAGGTCTCGACATGAAAACCTTTCGGACGAAGGAACTCGCGTTGCAGGAGGCGTGCCAAGGCGACGCAGCCGGCGTTCGCAGGGTTTTGGCGCCGCCCTGCGGCTGGTGCGTCCCGGTACTGAAAGGGCCGGCGTCAGGGCTGAGATGAAAGGCGACGCGGCGGCGCCGATTCGAGTACCATCAGCCGATGATGATCGACCCCGACCTGCCCCTGATCGACCTGCACCGCCATCTCGACGGCAGCATCCGTCTGACCACCATCCTCGAGCTGGGCGAAGAGCACGGCATCGAGCTGCCGGCGCGCGACCTCGAGGGCCTGCGCCCCCACGTCCAGGTCGATGGCCGGGCGCCGTCGCTGATGGACTTCATCGCCAAGTTCAAGTGGCTGACGGCGGTGCTGGTCGACGCCGATGCCTGCCGCCGGGTGGCCTACGAGAACGTCGAAGACGCCGTCCGCGAGGGCCTGGCCTACGTCGAGTTGCGGTTCTCGCCCTGGTTCATGGCCGAGAGCCATGGTCTCGATCCGGCGGCGGTGGTCGAGGCGGTGGCCGACGGCGCCGAGGCCGGGGCGCGCGACCTGGGGATCAAGGTGGGGCTGATCGGCATCCTGAGCCGCACCTACGGCCCGCAGATCGCCCACCGCGAGCTGGCGGCGCTCCTCGCCCACCGCGACCGCCTGGTGGCGATCGATCTGGCCGGCGACGAAGGGCGTTTCCCGGCAGCGCTCTTCGCCGACCACTTCCGGCGCGCGCGCGACGCGGGACTGGAGGTTACCGTCCACGCCGGCGAAGCGGCGGGGGCGGAGAGCGTGTGGTCGGCGATCCGCGACCTCGGGGCGACGCGCATCGGCCACGCGGTGCGGGCGGGGGAGGATCCGGCGCTCCTCGACCACATGCTGGAGCACGGCATCGGCATCGAGTGCAACCTGACGTCCAACGTCCACACCAGCACCATCCCCGACCTCGCCGCCCACCCCCTGCGCCATTTTCTCGCCCGCGGTCTGCTCGCCACCATCAACACCGACGACCCGACGATCAGCGGCATCGACCTGCGCCACGAATTCGAGCGGGCAGCGCCCGCTGCCGGCCTGTCGCCGGCGCAGATCCGCCAGGCTCAGGCCAATGCCCTGGAGATCGCCTTCTTGTCGCCGGCCGAGAAGGCCGCTCTGCGCCGCGGCACGGCGTAGGGCTCAGTCGCCGAGCCAGCGGGGAACGTCGCCTTCTTCCGGCCGGCCGTCGAGGATCTGGTGCGGCCGGTAGCGCGCCTTGTAGCTCATGCTCCTATTGTCCTCGATCCAGTAACCGAGGTAGAGGTGCGGCAGCTTGAGCCGCTGCGCCAGGCCGATCTCCTGCAGCACCGCCATCACCCCCAGCCCCCGGTCTCGGTGGTCCGGATCGTAGTAGCAATAGACCGCCGATAGGGCTTCGGGCAGGCGGTCGAAGAGGGCCACGGCCAGCAGCCGCTCCCGCTGGCGGATGAGCAGCTCGCGGGCGAAGTCCTCGCCCCCCTCGATGAAGCTCTGGTAGTAGTCCGCCGGGCTGACCGAATGACGTCGCCAACCGCGGCGGTCGCTCTGTGCCGCGTGATACCGGTGGTAGAGGTCGAGCTGCTCGGCGGAGATGCCGGGCCGGCCGATGCTGATGGTGAGGTCGAGGTTCTTCTTGACCGTGCGCCGCATCGAGCGGTTGGGGCGGAACCTGGCGACGTCGACCCGCAGGCCCAGGCAGGCGTTGCAGCCGGCGCAGATCGGGCGGAAGAAGACGCGACCGAAGCGCCGCCAGCCGAGCGCCAGCAGGCGCTGGTAGGTGGCGGCGCTGCAGCCGTCGATCAGCTTGTACTGCATGCGCGCCCGGCGATCGCGCAGGTAGGGGCAGATCTCCTCGTCGCCGATCAGATCGCGGATCCGTTCGCTCATCGCCCAACCCCTAGAGGCAGACGTCGATGCGGGGCCCGAATCCGAAGTCGGCGCCGACGTCCTGGACGCAGCGCAGACCCGGGCGGCAGTCGCTGTCGCGGTCGCAGTCCCCCTCGCCGGCGTCGCAGGGACCGCAGAGGTCGCAGAAATCGCCGGCGCCGGGGGCGGCCGGGCAACCGCCGGGGGCGGTGCAGACGTCGATGCGGGGTCCGAATCCGAAGTCGGCGCCGACGTCGCTGGTGCAGGTCAGTCCGTCGCGGCACTCGTCGTCGTTGTCGCAGTCGCCCTGGCCGGCGTCGCAGGGTCCGCACTCGCTGCAGAAGCGGCCGTGTCCGGGGGGCAGAGGGCAGGCGTCGCCGCCGCCGCCGCCGCCGCCGCCCCCGCCGGCGGCGCCGTCGGTCCGCACCCGCCAGGCGCCGCGACCGTGGGTGAAGGCGTAGAGGTCGAGGCGCCCGGAGGGCCGGGCGAAGAGGGCCAGGGACTCGGTGACGGCGTTGGCGAAACCGGTGTTCTCCACCGCCCAGCCGGCGCCGCCGTCGAGGCTCACCAGGACCCCGAGGTCGGTGCCGAGGTAGAGGCGCTGGGGGTCGCGCGGGTCGATCACCACCGCGTGCACCGGGACGTCGGGGATCCCGGTGGTGCCGCTGCCGTCGAGGCTCTGCCAGCTGGCGCCCCCATCGCGGGTGCGCCACAGGTGACGGCCGCCGAAGCCGGCGTAGGTGGCGTAGGCGAGACGCGGGTCGCGGGGATCGAAGGCGAGCCAGGAGACGAAGCCGCCGCGCGGCCGTGCCGCCGGCCAGTCGGTGGTGCGGCCGGCGGTCAGGGCCCGGTCGGAGCGGTGGATGAAGCCGTTCGACAGGCCGACCAGGGCGCGGTCCGGATCCACCGGCGAGATGGCGATGGCGCTGACCTTGCCGGCGCTCGACAGCCGACTGCTGGCCTGGGTCCAGGAGGCGCCGCCGTCGTCGCTGCGCCACAGCCGCTGGCCGCCGGTCCACAGGCGCGACGGGTCGTTGGGATCGAGGATGAAGGGGGTGATGAAGAGGACGCTGTTGTCGGCTTCGTCGCTGGCGCCGGTGGTCTCGACGATGCCCTCGGTCGCCGCCTGCCAGGTGCTGCCGCCGTCGACCGAGCGCACGATGCCCATGTTCTGGGTCTCGGCGAAGAGGCGCGAGGGATCGCCGGGATCGACCGCTACGTACCCGCCGTCGCCGCCGAGCACCTGCCGCCAGCCGTTGATCCCCGGTCCGCCGAGGACGGTGCCGTTGTCCTGGGTGCCGCCGATCACGCGCTGGCCGTTCGGCGGCAGGGGCACGCCGTGGTAGAATTGGGTCACCCCGTAGAAGTTGTTGAGCGAGCGCCAGGTCACCGACGAGTTGCTCGGATCGCAGATCGAGCGCGGGCCGGTGGCGCGGAAGGCGCGGGCATTGTCGGTGGCGTAGACGCCGCCGTCGTTGCCCAGGTAGAGGGTCTGGTTGGTGCTGCCGTCGTAGTGCGGGTGGAAGGCGATGACGTGCATGTCGGCGTGGGAATTCTGCGGCCCATCGCTCCACCAGAAGTTGATCGGCCCCCAGGTCCGACCGCCGTCGTCGGAGCGGAAGAGGTCGACGCCGCCGGCGAAGAGCACGTTCGGATCCGTCGGATCGACCGCCAGCAGGTTGGTGTACCAGCCGAAGGTGAAGGAGGAGTCCGGACCGTTGAAGCCGCAGGCGACCAGGTTCTGGATGATGGCGTTGGAGAGCAGGAGAGCGCCGATCGGATCGGGTCCGTCGGCGCGCAGGAGCACCTCCCAACTGCCCGGTTCGCCGCCGCGATCGGAGCGGAAGAGGCCGTGGACGCCGCTGCCCAGGTTGCGCCCCGGTCCGGCGGCCAGGGCGTAGACCACGTCCTGACGCGACGGCGCGAGGGTCACCGAGGTGCGCGCCATGCCCGGATCGCGCAGCGACACCTGCCAGCCGCCGCCCCCTTCCGCCGCCGGATGGCGGTAGAGGGTGGCCTGCTCGAACATGCCGCAGGCGGCGAAGAGGACGTCGGTGGGGCGGTCGCTGCGCAGGGCGAGGTCGGTACAGCCGCCGTTGACCCGCGGATCGAGGATGCGCCGCCAGCTGTCGCCGCCGTCGGTGGAGCGGAAGACGCCGGCGCGGGTGGCGGCGTAGACCCGCCGCGGATCGACCGCCGAGACCACCACGTCGTTGACCCAGTAGAAGTCGGGGCCGGCGGTGGCCGGCAGGCGCTGCCAGCGGTCGCCGCCGTCGGTGGTCTTCAGGATGCCGGCGCCGCGCAACGGCAGGGCGGTGCCGCGTACCACCTCGCGGAAGAAGCCTTCGCCGGTGCCGGCGTAGAGCACCTGCGGATCGCTCGGATCCATCGCCAGCGCGCTGACCGAGAGGATCGGCAGGAGGTCGCTCTGGGGCCGCCAGCGACGGCCGCCGTCGGTGCTCTTCCACACCCCGCCGGAGACGCCGGCGGCGTACATCACCCGCGGGTCGGAGGGATCGATCACCAGCGCCCGGGTACGGCCGCCGACGTTGCCTGGGCCGAGGGGCTCCCAGGTGCCGAGAGCAGCCGCTTCGGCCGCGCCGGCCGGTACGGGCAGCGGGCCGCTCTTGGCGAGAGGGGGGAGGAAGCGGCCGCTGCGGGTGGCGTAGCGCGGCATGGCCTCGAGGTGCCGGCGTGCTCGCCGGTAGGCTTCGACGACGTCGAAGGGCCGTTCGTCCGGCGGCCGGCGTTTGAGCTGGTAGAGACGTTCGGCGCGGTCCGGCTGATCGGCGGGCGGGCGCTCGGCGAGAAAGCTGCGGACGGCTTCGGGCACGGGCTCGCCGCCGTTCTCCGGGGTGGGGGGCGGCCCGCCGGCGGCGACGGCCCCGGCAGCCGTCAGCGCCAGCAGCACGAGCGGCAACAAGCGTGGGATGGGCATGGCGTCGGCGTCCTCGTCTGCGCGTTCCTCATCATACCGCCGTCCGCCATGAGAAAAGGGGCGCGCGTCCGTGGGTGAGGGAGCGCGCCCCGCAGGGAAGGAGTAGAGAGGAGGCGGCGCGTGAGGGTGGTAGGGGGAGAGGGGCACGCGCCGCCGAAGAAAAGTGGCCGTCAGCGTTGCTGCATCCTTTTGCCTCGCGCAGGGAAGCCGAGCCGAAGAAGCTCCTTTCGATTTGACCAAAAGGAGTTTTAGTATACAGAAAGACCGGGTTCGATGCAAGGAAAATAAGCGCCGCTCCTTCGCCGGAGCGGGCGCCGGGCTGGGCGCCGGGCCCCGTCCGGGCTCAGGGAAGGGTGATTTCGGCCACCGCTTGCGACTGCCGGCGGTGAAAGTCTTCCAAGGCGGAGCGCAGGTCGGGCCGGCTCAAGGCGAGGATCCGCACCGCCAGGAGCGCCGCGTTGACCGCCCCCGCCTTGCCGATGGCGAGGGTGCCGACGGGGACGCCGCGCGGCATCTGGACGGTCGACAGGAGGGCGTCCATGCCGTCCAGGGCCCAGCCTTTGAGGGGCACGCCGAGCACCGGCAGGGGGGTATGGGCGGCGACGACGCCGGCCAGATGGGCGGCGCCGCCGGCGCCGGCGACGATCACCTCCACCCCGCGTCCGGCGGCGCTGCGGACGTGCTCGACCACCAGCTCGGGGGATCGGTGAGCGGAGAGCACGCGGCTCTCGTGCGGGACGGCGAACGGCTCCAGGGTCTGGCCGACGTGGCGCATCACGCCCCAGTCGGACTCGCTGCCCATCAGGATGCTGACCAGCACTCGGTTCTCGTTCGTCATCGGAGGCTCCTCAGGCGGCGCGGGCCGCGAAGATGGCGAGGTAGGTCTCGAGGGCGGTGAGGGCGAGGCGGTCCGCCGGCGTCGTGACCACCCGCACGCCGGCGTGGCGCAGGCGGGTGGCGAGGGCGCGGTTGGCCGCCATCACTTGCAGCGCCGCCACCTTGGCGAAGGCGCCGGCGGGATCGTCCGGCGCGGCGCGGGCGAGGTCCGCCAGCTCCGGATCCTCGAGGTTGATCAACAGCGGCCGGTGGCGGCGTTCCAGGGTCAACAGGCTGCGCTGCAGGAGCTCGGCCGACGCCAGGTCGACCACCGAGGTGAAGAGCACCACCGTCGAGCGACGGGACTCGAGGCCGGCGGCGAGCTCGCCGGCGACGTCGAAGGCCGGTTCGACCAGCCGCGCCTCGAGGTCGTAGAGGCCGGCGTAGGCGACGGCGGCGCGGTTGCCGCGCAGGCGGACGGTGCGCTCGACGCGATCGGAGAACGCCGCGACCGTCACCCGGTCGCCGCGCGCCGTCGCCACCCGCACCAGGGCCAGGGCGGCGGCGAGGGCGTGGTCGAGCTTGGAGCGCCCCTCCTGCTGCGCCGCCATGGCGCGGCCGCAGTCGAGGAGGATGATCAACCTCGCCCCCCGTTCCCAGGTCTCCTCGCGGCTGATCAGCCGCCCGTGCCGGGCGCTCGCCTTCCAGTGGATCTTGGCCATGGGATCCCCGGGCCGGTAGGTGCGCAGGGCGTAGGGCTCGCCGCCCGGCCCGCGCAGGCGTTGCGGGTTGTACCCCAGGGCGCGGCGGTGGGCGAGGAGAAGGAGGCGGCCGACGCGCCCCTCGAACCGCATCTGAGGGTAGACGTGGCAGGTCTCCCCCGGCAGCAGGACGCGCTGCGCCAGGGCCAGTCGCCAGGGTCCCAGAACCCGTGCCACCAGCGGCCCGGCGGGGTGGGCGCCGCGCCGCCGGGGCCGCAGGGGGTAGCTCCAGACGGCGTGCCGCCCGGGCGCCACGGTGGCGCTGGTGCGACGGGGAGCGCCGGCCAGGGCCGGATGGAGGGCGTCGCGCAAGCGGATCGCCAGCGGCCTCGGGCCGCGGGTCGTCAGCTCGACGCGGACCTCGGCGGCCACGCCCTGGACCAGCATCGCCGGCCACTCCCGCCGTGCCGTCAGGGGCGCGCGCCGCGCCCGGGCGAAGTCGATCAGGAAGAGCACCACCAGGGCGGCGTCGCCGGCCAGGGCCCAGCGGCCGAGGGACGGCACCGCCGCGCTCGCCGCCACCAGCACGGTGGCGAGAGCGAGGAGCACGAAGACCCGTGGCGCCGGCATCGTCGCCCTACTGCGGGATCTCGACCTCGTCCGCCACCCGCCGCAGCAGCTGGCCGGCGCTGTGGCCCTCGAGCTCGGCCTCGGCGGTGAGGATCAGCCGGTGCCCCCAGCAGGGCTCGAGGGAGCGTTTGAGGTCGTCCGGCACCAGGTAGTCGCGGCCGTCGACCAGAGCGGCGGCGCGCGCCGTTTCCAGCAGGGCCAACGCCGCCCGCGGGCTCACCGCCAGCTCCAGCAGCTCGCTCTCCCGCACCGCCGCCGCCAGCCGTGCCAGGTAGTCGAGGAGCTCCTCGGCGACGTGCACGGTGCGCGCCGCCCGGCGCAGAGCGCGCGCCTCCTGCGGCGACGTCACCGCCGGCGGCAGGTCCTGCGACCAGCCGGTGAGCCGGCCGCGGGTGGCGCGGCGGAAGAGCTCGAGCTCGGCTTCCGCTGCCGGCGGGCCCATGGTGATGCGGGTGAGGAAGCGGTCGAGCTGCGCCTCGGGCAGGGGGTAGGTGCCCTCGTGCTCGATCGGATTCTGGGTGGCGACGACGAAGAAGCCGTCGTCGAGGACGTGGCTGGTCCCGTCGATCGTCACCTGCCGCTCCTGCATCGCCTCGAGCAGCGCCGACTGGGTCTTGGGCGGCGTGCGGTTGATCTCGTCGGCGAGCAGGACCTGGGTGAAGATCGGGCCGCGTACCAGGTGGAAGCGGCCGGCGGACTGATCGAAGACGTTGGTGCCGATCAGATCGGTGGGCATCAGGTCCGGGGTCAGCTGCACGCGCTTGAGCTCGGCGCCGAGGAGAGCGGCAAAACAGCGCGCCAGCAGGGTCTTGCCCACCCCCGGAACGCCCTCGATCAGGGCGTGGCCGCCGGCCAGGTAGGTGGCGGCCAGCTGCTCGGCGACGGCGCGTTGGCCGAGGACGTGCTCCTCGAGCCGGGCGAGGAGACGGGCGACCAGCTCGCTGGCCTGCTCCGGGGTCAGCTCGCCGCCGGCGGCGTCTTGGGCTTGGCTCATCGTTCGCTTTCCTCCCGCGGCTCAGCCGCGCTGCCGCTGTGCCAGCTCGCGACTCAGGGCGACGAGCCCGGCGCCGTCGCGAACCCCCTCGGCGGCCGCAGCGAGATCGCCGAGCTCGCTGCCCGGATCGAGCTCGCGGGCGTGCGCCACCAGGGTTCGGGCGGCGCCGGCGTGGTGCCCGAGGCGGTGGTGCAGGGCGCCGACGCCGCGCAAGAAGGCGGCGGTCGACCCGACGCTGGCCCGCGGCTCGCGCCAGGACGGACCGAAACGGCGGCCGAGAGCGATCAGCGCCAGACCATACAGCAGGGCGAGGTGGAACAGCAAAAGATCCCAGAACGTCAGCTGCACGAATCCGAGGTCGAGAATCACCAGCTGCGCCAGGCGGGCGCGCGCCAGGGCCGGGTCGATCAGGCCGTGATGGTACTCGTCGAGCCACCACGCCCGCTCGAGCCAGCGCGCCAGGGTGAGCAGCAGGTCGGCGTTGCCCGGCACCGCCAGGCGGGCGTTCGACCAGGCGTCGGCGGGCAGGGCCACCACCCGGCCGGCGAGGCGGGGATAGGCGAAGACCAGCGGCTGGTCTTGGGGTCCGCCGCGGTAGAGCACCAGGGCGCCGGCGGGCGCCTGCGGCCTGGCGCGCGGCGCCCGCGTCACCGCCGGGCGATTGCCCCGCAGGGCGGGCTCCGGGGTCAGGGTCCAGGTGGCGATCTTGTCCGCCCGCCAGCGCCAGGGCACGATCGTCGGCCAGCGCGGCGGGGTGGTGGTCATGCCGAGGTGCTCCACCACCCGATCCTCGACCGGGGCCAGGGCCGCTCCCGAGTACGCCAGCAGGACCGTGCCGCCGCGTTGCAGGTGGCGGTCGACGGCCGCCAGGTCCTCGTCGCTCGGCCGGCCCTGCCAGGGGAAGGCGAGCACCAACACCGCGCCCTCGGCGGGCGGTCGCTCGGCCAGGGGGGCGTCGATGAGCACCACCTCCTGCCCCTTACCTTCCTCCAGCACCGCGCGCATCCCCAGCCACCCGCCCGGCCCGCGCGACAGGGTGCTGGCCGCGACCCCGTGCCGGCCCTCCCCCAGCACCAGGAGGACGCTGGCGACGAGCAGCAAGGCGAAGAGCAGGGCGAGGCCCGTGCGCCGGCTCAAGTCAACGCCTCCGCCAGCTGCCGCCAGCACCGCCGTACCGCCTCCACCGCCGGCGGCGCCGTGCCGTAGCGCAGGCGGTCGAGAGTGCGGACGTTGGCCAGCAGGTCCGTTCGTCCCGCCGCCACCACCAGCTCGCGGCCGGTGCGGGTGGCGGCGACCCGGACGGCGAACCCACCGGCCCCGCCGGCGAGCCGTTCGGCGAGCCGTTCGGCGA
>RFGL01000359.1 GCA_003697015.1 Acidobacteriota bacterium
ATCCCGGCCTGGTGGGGGAGGAGCGCCGGCCCCCGCGGCGCAGCGACAACCGCCTGGCGCAGCGCTGGCGCGCGGTCGAGGACGGGGCGCGGGAGGCTCTCGCCGGCAGCGCCGCGACCCTCACCGTGCTGCGCCCGGCGCCGGTGCCGGTGGCCGGCGGCGACGACCTCTTCTCGCGTGCCTTCGGCCCCGGCCGCCTGGTGCCGACCCCGTTCGGCTACGACCCGCCTCTCCAGCTGCTCGCCGCCGACGACCTGATCGCCGCCGTCGCCCGCGCCCTCGCGGCGCGGCGGACGGGCACCTACCACGTGGCGCCGGCGGCGGTCGTTCCCCTGCGCAAGGCGGTCAAGGCGGCGGGCAAGCGCCGCCTGCCCCTGCCGCTGCGGCTGCAGCGGCCGGTGCGCCGGCTGCTGGCGCGCCGCGGCCTGGCGGCGCCGGCCGAGCAGCTCCCCTACCTGGCCCACCCGTCCACCGTCTCCGGCGCCCGCATCGCCGCCGAGCTCGGCTTCCGGCCGCGGGCGACGAGCTTCGAGGCGCTGTGCGAGCTGCGCGGCACGCCGGCGGCGGGGCCGCCGCCGAGCTACGACGACTTCGGCCTCGACAAGGGCTACGTCGGCCGCCTCGGCCGCACCCTCTTCGCCTTTCTCCACGACGTCTACTGGCGGGTGGAATGGCAGGGTCTCGAGCACGTGCCGCGGCGCGGACGGGCGGTGCTGGCCGGCGTCCACCGCGGCTTCATGCCCTGGGATGGGGTGATGCTCATGCACCTGATCGTCCGCCAACTGGGGCGCTACCCGCGTTTCCTGATCCACCCGGCGTTGGTCAAGCCGCCGATCCTGGCGCCCTACATGACCAAGCTCGGCGGCCTTCTCGCCTGCCGCGACAACGCCGCCTGGGTGCTGGAGCGCGAGCACCTGCTGGGCATCTTCCCCGAGGGCATCCAGGGCGCCTTCAGCCGCTACCGCAATGCCTATCGCCTGCGCCGATTCGGCCGCGACGACTACGTCAAGATCGCCCTCCGTCATCAGGCGCCGATCGTGCCCTTCGTCACCGTCGGCAGCGCCGAGGTCTTTCCCATCCTGGGCAAGATCCGCTGGCGCTGGTGGGAGCGCCTGAGCGGCTGGCCCTGCCTGCCGCTCACCCCGACCCTGGGGCTCGTGCCCCACCCGTCGAAGTGGCATACGCAGTTTCTCCAGCCGCTCGAGGTCGCCGGTCGCTACCCGCCCGAGGCGGCGGCGGATCCGGCGGTGGTACGACGCCTCAGCCAGGCGGTACGGCGGCGCATGGAGAAGGCCCTGGCGGAGATGCTGCGCCGCCGCCGGTCGATCTTCTACGGCTCGATCTTCACCTCCCGGCCGGTGCTCGAGGAGAAGGTGGCATGAAGGCCCGCTGCCGGTTGCCCGCCGTCGCCGCCCTGGGGCTGGCGCTCCTCGCCTGCGGCGCTGCGGAGCGCGGCCGCCTGCATCCCGGCGCGCCGTCGCCGCCCTTCACCCTCGCCGCCCTGGACGGCGCGTCCTTCGACAGCCGCAGCCTCGCCGGCCGGCCGGCGGTGCTCAACTTCTGGGCTACCTGGTGCCAGCCCTGCTGGCGCGAGATCCCCGAGCTTCAGGCCCTGGCGCGGGAGGGACGGGTGGCGGTGGTGAGCATCGCCCTCGACGAGGAGGGGGCGCGGACGGTGGCGCCCTTCGTCGCGCGCCGCGGCATCGACTATCCGGTGCTCCTGGGGGACCAGGAGCTCTTCCGCCGCTTCGACGGCCTGACCATCCCCTACACCCTGCTCCTCGATCCCGCCCAACGGGTGGCCCGCATCTACCGCGGACCGACCAGCCGGGCGGCGATCGAGGCGGATCTGGTGGAGATCGAACGAGCCCTATGACCACGCGAGCTCCGGCGGAGCACTACGACGTCGTCATCCTCGGGGCCGGCCTCGCCGGCCTCACCCTGGCGCGCCACCTGCTGCTCGACAGCGACAAGACCATCCTGCTGCTCGAACGCCGTGCCGCCATCCCGCCGCCGCGCCAGAAGGTCGGCGAGTCGAGCGTCCAGCTGGCGGGCTACTACTTCGCCAAGGTCCTCGACCTCGAGCGCTACCTGCTGCACGACCAGTTGATGAAGTACAACCTGCGCTTCTACTGGAAGAGCGCCGGGCGGGCGAACGACGGTTTCGAGGACTACGGCCAGGGCTACATCCGCAATTTCTCCAACATCGCCAGCTACCAGCTCGACCGCAACACCCTGGAGGGGGAGCTGCTGCGCCTGAACCGCCGCGATCGGCGTTTCACCTTCCATCCCGCGGCGACCGACCTGGCGGTGGATCTGGCGACGGACGGCGGCCGCCATGGGGTGCGCTTTCGCGCCGGCGAGGCGCCGCCGGCGACGGTCACCGCCGACTGGGTGGTCGACGCCACCGGCCGCGGCCGTTTCCTCGCCCGGCGCATGGGCCTGCGGCGGCGCAATCCGATCCGCCACGGCGCCTTCTTCTGGTGGGTCGAGGGGCTCGTCGACGTCGACAAGCTGACCGGCATGAGCCCCAGGGAGCGGCGTCTCAACCCCGACCGCGCCCACACCGGCCATCTGCCCTTCTGGCTCGCGACCAACCATTTCTGCGACGAAGGGCTGTGGTTCTGGGTCATCCCCCTGCGCCACAAGACCAGCCTCGGCCTGGTCTATGACAACCGGCTGATCGACAGCCGCGAGGTCTTCTCGGTGGAGAAGGCGACGCGCTGGGTATGCGAGCGCTTCCCCCTCTTCGCCCGCGACCTGCCGCAGCGCAAGGTGCTCGACTTCGGCGGCCTCAAAGACTTCTCCCACGACTGCGGGCAGACCATCTCCGCCGAGCGCTGGGCGATGGCGGGGGAGGCGGGGCGCTTCACCGACCCCCTCTACAGCCCGGGGAGCGACCTGATCGCGATCTACAATACCCTGATCGTCGACGCCGTCAAGACCGGCGACCGCCAGGCCCTCGACGCCAAGTGCCGGCTCTACGAGCAGCTGATGCGGGCGGTCTACCAGGCCTACGTGCCGACCTACGCCACCAGCTACGACGCCCTCGGCGATCAGGAGACCTTCAGCCTCAAGTACGTCTGGGAGCTGACCGTCTACTTCGCCGGCTACGTCTTCCCCTTCATCAACGATCTCTTCACCGACCGCCGCTTCGCCCTCGCCTTCATGCGTCTGTTCACCCGCCTGGGGCCGATCAACCAGGGGGTGCAGGACTACCTGAGCGACTTCTATCAGTGGAAGAAGAAAAACCTGCCGCCGCCGCCGGCGCCGATCTTCTTCGACTTCAGCTCCCTCGCCCCCCTGCGCACCGCCGAGAAGACCTTCTACCGCGTCGGCGTGTCGGTGAGCGAGGCCAAGGCGGAGCTCGCCCGCCAGGTGGAGAACCTGGAGGAGCTGGCGCGCTTCGTCGCCGCGCGGGTGGCGTCGGTGGTGGTGGGGGATGCGGCCCTGATCCGCAACCGGCGCTTCGTCGCCGGCATCGACGTCGCCGCCCTGCGCTTCGACCCGGCGGCGATCGAGGAGCGCTGGGCGCGCTGCCGTGGCGAGGGCGGGGAGTATCCCTGGTCCTTCGACCCGGCGGTGATGGAGGTCTTCGACCGCGCCCCGCAGCCGGCCCTCGAGGTGGCGGAGGCGGTGGCGGAGGAGGTGGCCTGATGAGCACGGCGACGATGATCGATCACGCGCCGTACCTCGAGCGCGCCTTCGAGCTCGAGGTCGCCGAGGGCGACGAGCGGCTGGCGGGCGTCGCGGGCGAGATCCCGCCCTTCGTCCGCGGCACCTGCTACGTCAACGGCCCGGCCCGTTTCCGCCGCGGCGAGCTGCGCTACCGCCACTGGCTCGACGGCGACGGCATGGTCGCGGCCCTCACCTTCGACGGCGACGGCGTGCGCTTCCGCAACCGCTTCGTGCGCTCGCGCAAGCTCACCGCCGAGGAGGAAGCCGGCCGTCCCCTCTTCCGCACCTTCGGCACCGCCTTCCCCGGCGATCGCCTGATGCGCGGCATCGGCCTCGAGTCGCCGGTCAACGTCAGCGTCTTCCCCTTCGGCGACGTGCTCCTCGCCTTCGGCGAGCAGGGCCTGCCCTGGGCCCTCGACCCGCACACCCTGGAGACCTTGGGCGAGCACACCTTCGGCGGCCGGCTGAACCTGATCAGCCCCTTCTCCGCCCACCCGTCCTTCGATCCCGAGAGCGGCGAGATGGTCAATTTCGGCGTCTCCTTCGCCGGCCGCAGCCCGAGCCTCACCCTCTACCGGGTGAGCGCCGCCGGGGAGCTGCTCCAGCGCCGCCGCCTGCCCCTCGAGCTGCCCGCCTCGATGCACGATTTCGGCCTCAGCCGGCGCTACGCCGTCTTCTACCTGAGCCCCTATCTGCTGGCGGTGGAGAAGCTCCTGCGCGACGGGGCGACGGTGATGGAGGCCCTGCACTGGCGGCCCGAGCTGGGCTCGCGGCTGCTGGTGGTGCGGCGCGACGACTTCGAGCTCCAGGCTTCGATCCCCATCGGCCGGCGCTACTGCCTGCACCACGTCAACAGCTTCGAGGAGGACGGCCGCCTCCACGTCGACGTGGTGGAGCTCGAGCGGCCGGTCTACGGCGAGTACCAGGTGATCCCCGAGCTCTTCACCGACGCTCCCCGCGGCCGGCCGGTACGGCTGGTGATCGACCTCGAGCGCTGGCGGCTCTGCGACCGCCACGAGCTGCCCTACGACGCCGCCCCCGACTTCCCGGCCATCGACCCGCGCCGCGCCGGCCGCCCCTACCGCCACCTGTGGCTGCTCGGCATCTCCCACGCCGGCGAGCCGGGGCGCAAGTTCTTCGACCAGCTGGTCCACCTCGACTGGCGGCATCCCGAGCGGCGCGACGTCTACCAGGCCCCCGCCGGCAGCTACCTGGCCAGCGAGCCGGCCTTCGCCGGCGATCCGTCGGCGGCGGAAGGCGGGGTGGTGATCGTCAAGCGCTTCGACGCCGCTCGCGTCCACGACGACTACCTGCTCTTCGACGCCCGCGACGTGGCCTCGGGGCCGATCGCCACCCTGCCCCTGCGCCGGGCGGTGCCGGCGGGCTTTCACGCCACCTTCGCCGCCGGCACGGCCGGCAGGAGCACGTCATGAGGAACCTCTGTTGCGGCGCTCGGGGCGCGGTGCTGCCGGCGCTGCTGGCATGGCTGATGGTGACGCCGGCCGCCGGCGGCGCCGGCCCCACCCACGAGGCGGCGGCCGGTGCCGAGCTGACGCCGTCGCCGTCGCCGGCGGCGCCGGCGATCCGCTTCGAGGAGATCGGCGCCCGCGCCGGCCTGCGATTCGTCCACTCGGCGCGCCGCTTCACCGGCCGCCACAAGCACCAGGTGCTGGAGATGTTCACCGCCGGCGGCGCCGCCGCCGCCGCCGGCGACTTCGACGGCGACGGCTTCGACGACCTCTTCGTCGTCGACTCGGGTCTCGGCAAGCCCAACCACCTGATGCGCAACAACGGCGATCTGACCTTCAGTGAGGTCGAGGCCGGGGTGGCGGGGGGCAACGACGAGCACTCGATCGTCGCCGACGCCCTGTGGCTCGACTACGACAACGACGGCCGCCTCGACCTGCTGGTGGCGCGTTTCGGCACGCCGCTGCTCTACCGCAACCTCGGCCCGCAGGCCGGCGGCGCCTACCGCTTCGCCGAGGTGGCGGCCCGCTCCGGCCTCGACGCCTTCGGCAACACCATCGCCGCCATCGCCTTCGACTACGACAACGACGGCTGGCTCGACCTGCTCTTCGCCAACTACTTCAAGCCCCTGAACCTGCTCCACCTGGAGACCACCAAGGTCCTGCCCGAAGACCTCGACAACGCCGCCAACGGCGGCGGCGTCACCCTGTGGAAGAACGTGCCGGGGGAGGGCGGCGGCCGGCGCTTCGTCGAGACCACGGCGGCGGCCGGCCTGGCCCACCACACCGGTTGGTCCCTCGACGTCGGCCACGCCGACCTCGACGGCGACGGCGATCAGGACGTCTACGTCGCCGGCGACTACGGCACCGACCGCCTGTTCGTCAACCGCGGCGACGGCACCTTCGCCGACGTCACCGAGGAGGCGATGGGCTTCGATACCAAGAAGGGCATGAACGTCGACTTCGGCGACTACGACCGCAACGGCCATCTCGACGTCTACGTCACCAACATCACCGACGAGTACATGAAAGAGTGCAACATGCTGTGGCACAACAACGGCGACGGCACGTTGATCGATCTGTCGAAAGAGACCGGCACCTGCGATACGGATTGGGGCTGGGCGGCGAAGTTCGCCGACTTCGACAACGACGGCTGGGAAGACCTCTACGTGGTCAACGGCCTGCGTTCGGCGGGGGAGACGAATTACATTCCGGTGCTGCTGGAGATGATCATCACCCCCGGGGTCGACTTCTCGGATCTCGACAGCTACCCCGACATCGGCGACATGACCTGGAGCGGCTACCAGCGGACGCGTCTCTTTCACAATCTGGCGGACGGCACCTTCAAGGAGATCGCCGCCGTCGCCGGGGTGGGCAACGACCTCGACGGACGCGGGGTGACGATCGCCGACTTCGACAACGACGGCCTGCTCGACGTCTATCAGACCAACGTCGATCAGCCGGCCCTCTTCTACCGCGGCACGAGCACCGGCGCCGGCCACTACCTGGAGCTCAAGCTCGCCGGCCGGCGGGCCAACCGCAGCGCCATCGGCGCCCGGGTGATCGTCGACGCGGGCGGCGTCCGCCAGCTGCGCGAGGTCAACGGCGGCAACGGCTACGCCAGCGCCAGCACCCATCGCCTGCACTTCGGCCTCGGTCGGGCGACCCGGATCGAGCGGCTCGAGATCCGCTGGCCGGGCGGCGCCACCGAGGTGATCGAAGCCGCGGGCGGCGCGTCCGCCGTCCCCGTCGACGCCCTGGTCTACCTGGAAGAAGGCGCGGGCGTCGTACGCCCCCCGAGAGAGGAGTGAAGACGTGGCCCAAGCACGAGCGCAGGAGGTGATGGCCCGCGACGCCCTGGCGCGCCGCCGGGTGGAGCGAGAGAGGCCGGCAGCGGCGGCCGGGGAGGGCCGGCGCCGGCGGCGATGGCCGTCCTTCGCCGTGCTCGCCCTGGTCGTGACGGCGCTTGCCCTGTGGCTGGCGGCGCGCTACGTCGAGCGCGACGGGGTGCGCTTCTTCCACACCGGCAAGCAGCTGGTCGACGCCCTCGGCGGCCTGGCGGCGGCCCTCGAGGCCGGCGACCTGGCGGCGGTGGAGGGCTTCTACGACCCGGCCTTCGCCGCCGCGCCCCTGGGGCTGATGCAGCGCCAGGTCGAGGGCGAGCGCGACGGGGTGGTGGTGGAGCGCTTCGCTCCCGCCGCCACCGCCGGCGACCGCGCCGCCGCGGTCGCCGAATGGCGGGACTACCTGCAGGGTTTCGACGCCGTCGACGCGGTCGAGCTCCACGTCCACCGGCTGGAGGATTGGACGCCGGGGGAGGAGGTGCTCGCCAGCGTGCGCTTCGAGGCGATCGGCACGCCGCGCGGCGCGCCGCGGCCGGCGATCGACCGGGCGATGCTGCGCCTGCGCTTCGCCCGCACCGCCGCCGGGCCCAAGATCCGCCACGCGGCGTTGATCGAAGGCCGGCGCATCGCCTCCCGCGAGCCGCACTTCGCCGACGTCGCCGCCGCCGCCGGCATCGACTTCGAGAACCGCTACTACCCGGCCTTTCTCGAGGTTCCCCTGCGCTTCGTGATGTTGCGCTACGGCCCCGCCGGCATCGCCGCCGTCGACTACGACAACGACGGCTTCTACGATCTCTTCATCCCCGACGGCGTCGAGTCGCGGCTCTTTCGCAACCGCCGCGACGGCACCTTCGAGGACGTCACCGAGGGCGCCGGCCTGAGCGGTCTCTCCGGCGTCAGCGTGGCGGTCTTCGCCGACTACGACAACGACGGCTTCAAGGACGCCTTCGTCAGCCGCACCTTCGAGCCCAATCAGCTCTTTCACAACCGCGGCGACGGCACCTTCGAGGACGTCACCGCCGCCGCCGGCATCGGCGAGGATTGTTGCACCACGGTCGCCTCCTGGGCGGATTACGACAACGACGGCGATCTCGACCTCTACGTCGGCCGTTACCTCGAGCCGCGCACCGAGATCCCGACCACCTTCTACGCCCGCAACGGCCTGCCCAATCAGCTCTACCGCAACGACGGGGACGGCTCCTTCACCAACGTCACCGCCGAGGCGGGGGTGGGGGAGATCGGCCTCTGCCTGGGCTCGGTCTTCGGCGATTACGACGACGACGGCGACCTCGATCTCTACGTGGTCAACGATTTCGGCCGCAATACGCTCTACCGGAACCGGGGGGACGGCACCTTCGCCGACGTCACGGTGGAGACCAACACCCTGGCCTACGGCGCCGGCATGAACGCCTCCTTCGGCGACTACGACAACGACGGCCGACTCGACATCTACGTCACCAACATCCGCTCCGAGTTCGCCTGGTTCGGCGAGCGGCCGACCGCCCGCCGCTACCTGCTCAATTCGATCCGCCAGGGGGTGTGGCTGAGCGACATGCCGCTCTACTTCGAGATCTTCCGCCAGTCGGGACCGGAGTTCCACAAGGTTTTTCAGCAGATGGGGTCGGGCAATACCCTGCTGCGCAATCTCGGTCCGGGGGCGGACGGGGTGGTGCGTTTCGAGGACGTCACCTGGGACGCCCGCGCCAATCCGCCGGGTTGGTTCTGGGGCGCCAGCTTCGCCGATTTCGACAACGACGGCTGGCAGGATCTCTACGCCGCCAACGGCTGGGTCTACAACACCCCGGACACGGAGATCGAGCTCGACTTCTTCGAGGGGGTGGTGGCGGATCAGAAGAAGTACAAGACCGGCTATTTCTACGATCCGGCGGGCTTCGGCGAGCTCTCCTGGCACGGCTATGAGCGCAACCGCCACCTGCGCAACGACGGCCCGGGGCCGGACGGCCGGGTGCGCTTCACCGAGATCGGCCTCGCCGCCGGCACCGCCCTCTTGCGCAACAGCCGCGGGGTGGCGGTGGCGGACTTCTGGAACCGCGGCGTCCTCGACCTGGCGGTGGCCGCCTCCACCGACCGCCACGCCCTGCTCGAGAATCGCGTCGGCGGCAGGCGCAACTACCTGGCCCTGGAGCTGGTGGGGGCGGCGGGGACGCTGGCCGGCGGCTCGAATCGCGACGCCGTCGGCGCGCGGGTCGTGATCCGCGCCGGCGGCCGCCAGCAGCTGCGCGAGGTGGTGCTGGGGGACGGCTACGGCTCGCAGAACAGCCTGCGGCTCTACTTCGGCCTCGGCGACGTCGAGCGCCTCGACGCGCTCGAGGTGCGCTGGCCGCGCTCCGGCCGCGTACAGCGCTTCACCGACGTCGCCGCCAACCGCATCCTCGAGCTCAGGGAAGGCCACGACCGGCTGCTCGAGAAGACCTACCCGCCGGCGCTCCCGGCCCCGCCCGCGGGGA
>RFGL01000360.1 GCA_003697015.1 Acidobacteriota bacterium
AGCCGCCGGCTGCCGGCGGCGGCGGCGATGGCCTCGGCGAGGGCGTCGCGGTCCTGGGTGAAGTCCTGGTGCAGCACCAGCTTGCCGCGGTAGCTCACTACCGCCACCCAATCCGAGGGCTGCAGATCCTCCGCCAGCCAGCGCCGGCCGTCGAGGCCGGCGCGCCACTGCTGGCGCAGCATGTCCGGGATGGCGTCGATCGGCTGCGCCCGCTGGTGGCGCGGATCGTGGAAGAAGAGGATGAAGTAGCGGCTGGAGGGGATCTCGGCGCGGTGCTCGCCGCCGGCCTCGCGTTCCCCCGCCGGGTCGTACCAGGTGGTGTAGAAGCTGATGCCGGTGAGCTCCACCGGCCGCCCTTCCTCGCGCACCACGAAGTCGTCGAGGCCGAGGTCGGCGACCGCCTCGCCGCGGCGGTCGAAGGCCACTACGTCGACCAGCACCTCGGTGACCTGCAGCCGGCCGGCGAAGGTGCCGGCGGGTTCGTCCTCGGCGCCGGCGCGGCCGGCCGGGAAAACGGTGGTGAGGCAGGTGAGGGCGATGATCCAGGCGCGCAGCATGGCGGGGCTCCCGTCGTCGTTCGAGGCTCGGCGCCAGTCTACCAGCGCGCCTCCCCGCCGCCACCGGGGCCGCGACGGTGCGGTAGGCTGGTACCCGAGCAGCCCGGGGAGTGAGGCCGCCGCCGGCCGACGGAACGGGCGCCACCGGTGGCGTGGCGCCGGCCGTCCGCCGGGGCGCGAAGGATTTTGCGGCCGCGGGACTCTTCTCTTGCGTGATGCAGAGGCGCGTTCCGGTCGCCCGCCGGCCCCTGGGTCTTCACCCGGATGCCACCCCGGCTGAAAGGCCGATCATGTCCGCAATCGTCGACGGCCCACGGATGAGCTCGGGCTGGAGCCGGCCGGCGGCCCTGAGCCTGATCGCGAGCCTGCTCCTGAGCGGCGTCGCCGCCGGCGACGGCTTCGCCGGACGCCCCCTGGTCGAGGCGCTGCGCGAGCTGCAGAGCCGCGGCCTGGCGATCTTCTTCACCAGCAATCTGGTGCGGCCCGACATGCGGGTGACCGAGGAGCCCAGCGCGGTGGAGCCGCGGCGGATCCTCGACCAATTGCTGGCGCCGCACGGGCTGGGGGTCGAGCCCGGCCCCGGCGGTCGTCTGGTGGTGGTGGCTCTCGGGCCGCGGCCGACCGGCATCCGCGGCGTCGTGCGGGTGCGCCGCAGCGCCGAGCCCCTGGCCGGGGTGCGGGTCCTGGTCCCCGCCGCCGGCCGCGAGGCGGCGACCGCCGGCGACGGCAGCTTCGAGCTCGCCGGGCTGGCCCCGGGCTCCTACCGGCTCGAGGTCCACCTGCCGGGCTTCGTCGTCGAGCGCATCGCCGGCGTCGAGGTCGCGCCGCGGCGGCTGACCGAGCTCGTCATCGAGCTCGAGCCGGCGCCCCTGGCGCTGGACGAGATCATCGTCACCCCCAGCCGCATGTCCCTGCTGCGCCAGGAGCCGGTGAGCGGCCTCGATCTCGACCGCGACGACATCCTCGCCCTGCCCCATCTCGGCGACGACGTCTTCCGCGCCTTGACCCTGCTGCCGGGGGTCACCGGCGAGGAGGCGTCGGCGCGATTCAACGTCCGCGGCGGGCGTACCGACGAAGTGCTGGTGCTGCTCGATCGCCTCGAGCTCTTCGAGCCCTACCACCTGAAGGACTTCAGCAGCTCGGTGTCGATCATCCCGCCGCGGGCCCTGCGCGAGGTCAACCTGATCACCGGCGGATTCCCGGTGCAGTACGGCGACCGGATGAGCGGCGTGCTCGACATGACCACCCGCTTGCCGGACAGCCTCGAGGCCCACGTCGGCTTCGGCATCATCACCGCCGAGGCCGGCGGCTCCGGCACCTTCGACCGGGGGCGCGGCCGCTGGCTCGCCTCGGTGCGCCGCGGCTCCCTGGACCTCGCCCTCGATTTCCTCGGCCAGGCGGAGAAGCCGCGGTACTGGGATGCTTTCGCCAAACTGGAGCATCAGCTGGGGCCGAAGCAGCGCCTCGGTCTGCACGCGCTCCATTCCGGCGACTCCCTCGACGTGTTGAATCCGGAAGAGGACGTCACCGAGATCTTCCGCACCGGCTACGGCAATTCCTACGCCTGGCTCACCCATCAGGCGATCCTCGGGCCGGCGCTCTTCGCCGACGGCGTCGCCTCCTTCGGCCGGGTGACCCGGGATCGCACCGGCATCGAGCTTGAGGTCGAGCCCGAGGTCGAGGGCGCGGGCTTCAGCATCTTCGACCGCCGCCGGCTCGACGTCGCCGGCGTCAAGCAGGATTGGAGCCTGGCGGCCAACCCCCGCCATTACGTCAAATGGGGCTTCGACGTACGGCGCTTCGTCACCGACTACGACTACGCCAACCGCCGCGTCCTCGACGACCCGCTGGCGCCGGTGCGCAGCGAGCCGCGCACCGGCACCACCGCTTTCGCCGCGCGCCTGCGGGGCGAGCAGTACAGCGCCTACCTGAGCGATCGCTTCCGTCCGGGCGGCACCCTGACCGTCGAGATGGGGCTGCGTTTCGACCGGCATACCCTGACCGGCGACCGCAACCTGAGCCCGCGCCTCAATCTGGTGTGGGCGGCCGGCGGGCGGAGCGCCCTGCGCTTGGCGTGGGGCCTCTTCTACCAGAGCCAGCGGCCCTATGAGCTCCAGGTCGAGGACGGCGAGACCGAGCTGGCGCCGGCCGAGCGCACCGAGCAGCGGGTGGTCGGCTTCGAGCACGCCTTCCGCGGCGCCGGCCCCGGTGGTTCCGACCTGCTGCTGCGGATCGAGGGCTACGAGCGCCGGATCCGGCGGCCGCGGCAGCGTTTCGAACCCCTCTTCGAGCCGATCAGCATCTTCCCTGAGATCGAGAACGACCGGGTGCGGATCCGCCCCCAGGGCGGCTCCGCCCACGGCCTGGAGATCCTGTTGCGCGGCACCTTGGGCCGCCGCGTCGAGTGGTGGACGGGCTACGCCTATGCGCGGATCGAGGACCGCATCGGCGGGCGCGACGTGCCGCGCCGTTTCGACCAACCGCACGCCCTCAACCTCGACGTCAACGTCCGCGCCGGCGACCACTGGAACGTGAATCTCGCCTGGCGCTACCACAGCGGCTGGCCGACCACCGCCATCGCCCGCCGCCTCGAGCTCGACGAGGACGGGGAGGCGGAGATCGTCCTCGAGCTCGGGCCGCAGAACGCCGAGCGCCTGCCGGCCTACCACCGCCTGGACCTGCGGGCGAGCCGCGAATGGCGGAAACGACGCGGCAAGCTCGGCTTCTATCTCGAGATCCAGAACCTGTACAACCGGGGCAACGTCGCCGGTTTCGACGTCGATTCGCTGCTCGAGGACGCCGGTCCCGAGGCGGTGGCAACGCCGGTGGAGGAGACCTGGGGCGGCCTGCTGCCCTCGTTCGGCGTGACCTGGGAGTTCTGAGCGTGAGTACCAAGGAGGAGAGAGCGATGCACCACCAGCGGCGCGACGGCCGGTACGGCGGCAAACCTTCGATCGCCGAGACGCTGATCGAGACCTTGAGCGAGACCCTGGGGCGGGGGGCGGTACGGCCGCCGCACGAGCGCCCGGCGGGGAGCGGGGGCGGCCGGGCGCACCTGGCCCTCGGGCTGGCGGCGCTGGTGGCGCTGGCCGCCGCCGGCGCCGTCTTCCTGCGCCTCGACCGCGGGCGGCCTACCGCCGCCGAGCGGGTCGGGGTGGTGGAGCTGGCACGCGGCCCCCTCGGCGTGGTGCCGGCGGGCGATCGACCGGCGGGCGCGGCGCTCCTCACCCTCGCGGCCGGGGAGCCGATCCACGCCGGTGCGGTGCTCGACACCGGCCGTCCGGGCGCTGGCGGCCGCGCTGCTCTGCGCCTCGCCGGCGGCCAGTCCCTGCGCCTCGATCAGGGCAGCCGCGTGCGCTTGGCGTCGTCCGCCAGCGTGGTGCTCGAGGGCGGTGCGGTCTACGTCGATTCCGGCGGCGGCGCGCCGATCGAGGTGCGCACCGCCCTCGGCGTGGTACGCGACGTCGGCACCCGATTCGAGGTCCGCCTGCTCCCCGGCGCCGGCGGCGGCGTCCTGCGGGTGCGGGTGCGCGACGGGGAGGTGGTGCTCGAGCGCGACGGCGAGACCCATCCGGCGGCTGCCGGGGAGGAGCTGGCGGTGGCGGCCGACGGCCGCGTGCGCCGCGCCGCCAGCCCGGTCTACGGGCCGCGGTGGGATTGGGTGCTCGACGCCGCCCCGGCTCCCGACGTCGCCGGCCGGCGGCTGGCGGTCTTTCTCGACTGGCTCGAGCGCGAGGGCGGGTGGACGGTGCGCTTCGCCGACGACGCCGCCGCCGCCCGCGCCGCCAACACCATCCTCCACGGCGACCTGCGGGACCTCACCCCGGTCCAGGCCTCGTCCATGGTCCTGGGCAGCGCCGGCCTGGCCTACCGCCTGGAGGCGGGCGACTTCATCGTCGAGCGGATCGACGAGCGCGCCGCCCGCCGCTGAACGACGTCCCTCCCTGCCGGGAGCCCTACCCTCCGGGCCGCGCGTCGTGCGCGGCCCGCTTTTTTTCGTCCGCCGGGCTACTTCAGCCCGGCCGTCCGGCGCGGGCGGGAACGGGCGGCTCAATTGACGTCGCTGCCGGCTTCGAGGCGCTCGATCATGGACCTGAGGCTGGGGACGTTGATCGCATCCTTTCGTTCCTCGGCCTGCGCCAGGGCCTTCCTGGCATGGGCCAGGGCTTCGTCGAAGCGGCCGAGGGCGGCGAGGCCGCGCGCCATGCCGACCTCGGTCGGCCAGGCGCCGTCGAAGCGCTCGTAATTGGTGCGGAAGACCGCCATCGCCTTCTCCTTCTCGCCCTGGGCGATCAGGCTGCGGCCCGCCTGGTGGATCTGGCCGGCGGTGGCGGTGGGATGGTCGAGGGCGCGGTGGAAGACCTCCTCGGCCTCGGCGGTCTCGCCGTTGGCGATCAGGGCCTGATAGAGGGTGGTGAGGGTGGTGAAGTTCTCCTGCCCGCGGTTGTTGTTGGCGGCCGCGATCCGCGCCCATTCCAAGGCCTTCTCCGGCCGCGTCTGGCGCTGGAGCAGGAAGAGGACGGCGTTGTTCCAGTTCTGCCAGAAAAAGCCCGGCGTGCCGCGCAGCTCGTCGTCGATCCGCGCGACGTAGAGGCCGACGGCGTCCGGCACCGAGATGCGCACCGGTACGAGGAGCTTCTCCCAGTGCATGGCGAGCACCGTCGAGTCGAGCTGGCGGTCGATGAAGTCGTAGGTCAGCCACTCGCGGTAGGGGGCCTCCTGCGGCGTGACCTCGACCCGCAGGGCGTCTTCGCCGGCGTCGTAGAAGAAGCTGCCCCAGGAGGTGCTGTTGCGGGAGAAGATCACCCCCCATTCCTTCTCGCCGGGAATGAAGTGAAGGCCGTAGGTGCCGGCGGCGAGAGGCTGGCCCTCGACCTCGACGTCGTGGGAGAAGCGGACGGTGGTGTTCTCGTTGGCGCCGCCGCGCCACGGCATCGCCTCGGCGGTGCCGAAGGCCGGATAGAACGGATTGGGGGCGATGCCCCAGGGCACCAGCTCGCCCCAGATGTGGCCGCTGCGGTCGTCGCCGTTGGGGGCGTGCACGTCCGGGCTGTTGTAGACCACGGTGACCGCGACGAGCCCCATCCACTGGGTGACTTCGGCACGCTGATTGTCCCCCGGCGACGGCAGGCTGAGCTGTTGGGCGAAGGCGGGGGCGACGAGGATGGCACCGGCGAGGGCGAGGAGGGCGATGCGGACGGTCGGAGGTTTCATGGCGTCATTCTCCTGCTGCTGCCGCCGGCGGCGGGGTCCGGGGCGTCGATCGATGATGGCGCGACACGGTGCTGCGCCGTCGGGCTGGGAACGGGTACGGAGCGGCGGCGCGAAGGTTCGCCGCCGCCGGCGACCGATCAGTGGTCCAGACGAGTCCCCTGGCGGTCTCTCAAGGCGCAGTCGGGATCGCGGAAGAGCTGCGGATCGACGCCGGGGAGGCTGCTGGCGGGGCCGAGGTCGATGCGGGCGAGGGCCTCGGCGTCGAGCTCGATGGCGTCGAGGGTGGTGGGCCAGGGGGCGCGGCGGAAGAGGTGCAGGGAGAGGGAGGTGGCGGCCTCGGCGTCCAGATTCAGCTCCAGCAGGCTGGTGGTGGCGCTGCGCCGCGACCACGTCGCCGAGGTCAGGCGGGCGATGGCGTCGCGCCAGTCGGCGTCGATGCCGGGGGTGGCGCGCAGGCGGCCGACCGCCAGCAGGCGCAGGCGCATGCGCTGGCGCCAGGTGGTGGCGGCGAGGAGCCGCGGCTCGACCGCCAGGGCGCGCGCCGCGCGGTCGACGGTCAGCCGCTTGTGGCCGGGGGTGGCGATGGCCAGACGGAAGGGGACGAAGGGGCCGAAAGGGTCGAGACGGCAGGCCGTGACCAGCGCCCGGTCGGCCCATGGCGCGCCCTCGTTCTGCCCCTGGACGCCGGCGGCAAACCACAGCGCCGCCACCCCCGGAGCGGCGCGCGCCGCCGCCAGGGCCCCCGCGGCGTCGTCGGTCAGCCAGGCCAGGCGGGCGCGGTAGAGCGGAAACGACGGATCGTGGCGCAGGGCGGCGCGCAGCTCGCCGACCGAATCGGCGAAGTCGCCGGCGCTGCGGGCGCGGTCGTAGGCCAGGTGGGCGCGATCCGGCGCCACCAGGCCGGCGGCGAAGGCGGCGAGGAGGGCGTAGACCAGCAGGACGTCGCGCGGACGGGCGGGGGGCACCTCCGTCGCCAGGGCGCCGCCGGCGAGGACGGCGGCGGCGACCGGCAGCGCGATCACCGCCAGCGGCAGGCCGCCGAGGGCGGCGACCGCCAGGCCGAGGAGGCCGAGGAGCGCTCCCCGCCGCAGGCCGCGGGCCCGCTGCCGCGCGCGTCGCCGGCGGAGGACGAAGAGGCCGGCGATCGCCAGCACCAGGAGGGCGCCGGCGACGCCGAGCTCGTAGCCGAGATCGAGGGGCAGGCTGTGGAAGTGACTCGCCACGTCGCCCGCCGGCAGCACCCCGGGCCGCGGGCCGAGGAAGCGGCCGCCGGTCCAGGCCGCCGCCCCCGGTCCCCAGCCGAGGAGCGGGCGGGCCGAAACGCCCTGGACGGCGGCTTCGGCATAGGCCAGGCGGGCGCCGGTCGAGGCGTCCTCGGCCGCGGCCATCCGCATCAGCCGCGGCAGGCTCGGCGCGGCGAAGAGGGCGAGGAGCACCAGCGCCGCGATGCGATGCGGGCCCCGTCTGAGGGCGCGCAGGCTGAGGATCGCCACCACCAGCAGCGCGACGGCGCCGGCGAGGGAGCGGCTGAGCAGGACGGCGGCGACGGCGGCGGCGGTGGCGGTCGCTGCCAGGGCGCGTCCAGCCCCCGGTCGGGCACCCGCCGTCCACGCCAGGGGCAGGAGCGCCACCAGCCAGGTGGCGAGCAGGTTGTGGTGGCCGAGGGGCAGGGCCGGCCGCTCGCCCCCGACGATCATCCAGGCGATCAGGGACCAGGCGGCCACCGCGGCGACGACCGCCGCCACCCCGGCCACGCCCAGCCGGCGCCGCCGGGGGCTCGACCAGCAGCGCGCCACCGCCGCGGGCAGGAGCAGAAAGGCGGGCAGGAGCAGCAGGCCGACGTGCCCGGCACGGGCCACCGGCGACGCCCGGTAGCTGGCGACGAGGGCGACCGCCAGGGCGGCGTAGAGCAGCGGCGCGCCGCGTCCCAGGCGCAGCGGGTCGCGCCAGGCGCCGGCGCCGAGGAGGGCGAAGGCGACGATCGACGCCTGGGCGGCGATCGCCGCCCAGGCCCCCGCCCCGGCGGGGAAGGTGCCCCACCAGCCGCCGGCGGCGAGCAACAGCAGCGCCGGCAGCAGGGCGGCTGCGGCGTCGGAAACGAAGGCCGGTCGTGCCACCGGCGCATTCTATGCCCGCGGGCCCCCCGGCGACACGGAGGCTCCGGTCTTTTTTCCCGGGCGACAAAAAAGGCCGGTCCCGTCGCGGGACCGGCCGTTCTCCAAACGCTTCCTCTGCCGGGCGTCCTGAGGACGGGCTTACATCATGCCGCCCATGCCGCCCATGCCGCCCATGCCGCCGGGGCCGCCGGCGGGCTCTTCCTTCTCCTCCTTGATCTCGGTCACCATCGCTTCGGTGGTGATCAGGAGGCCGGCGATGGAGGCCGCGTTCTGCAGCGCGTTCTTGGTCACCTTGGCCGGGTCGATGACCCCCGCCTTGACCAGATCCTCCATCCTGCCGGTGGCGGCGTTGTAGCCGGTCGAGCCGCTGGCGGCGAGGATCTCGCGGACGATCACCGAACCCTCTTCGCCGGCGTTGTTGGCGATCTGGCGGGCCGGCTCCTCCAGCGCCCGGCGGACGATCTGGCAGCCGACCGCCAGGTCGCCTTCGGCCTGCACCCCCTCGACCGCCTTGATGGCGCGCAGCAACGCCACGCCGCCGCCGGGGACGATGCCTTCCTCGACCGCCGCCTTGGTGGCGTGCATGGCGTCCTCGACCCGCGCCTTCTTCTCCTTCATCTCGCTCTCGGTGGCGGCACCGACGCGGATCACCGCCACGCCGCCGACCAGCTTGGCCAGCCGCTCCTGCAGCTTCTCGCGGTCGTAGTCCGAGGTGGTCTCCTCGATCTGCGCCCGG
>RFGL01000361.1 GCA_003697015.1 Acidobacteriota bacterium
CCGCCGTCGGCTTCGTCATGGCCTCGCCGGGGATGGTGTCCTGGGCCTTGCTCGTCCATACGGTGATCGGCACCGCCCTGGTGGCGAGCGGCGCCTCGGCCCTCAATCAGGTGATCGAGCGGGCCAGCGATGCACGCATGCGACGCACCGCCCGCCGGCCGTTGCCCGCCGGCCGCCTGGGGCGGGAGCAGGCGCTGGTCTTCGGCGCCGCCGTCGCCCTCGCCGGCATGCTCTACCTGGCGCTCCTGGTCAACCTCTTGACCGCCGCTCTCGGGGCCTTGACCCTGTCGCTCTACGTCTTCGTCTACACGCCGCTGAAGCGCCACAGCCCCCTCGCCACCCTGGTCGGCGCGGTGCCCGGGGCGGTGCCGCCGGTGATGGGTTGCGCTGCCGCCAGCGACGCCCTCGGGCCCCTCGCCTGGAGCCTCTTCGGCATTCTCTTCCTGTGGCAGATGCCCCATTTCCTCGCCATCGCCTGGCTCTACCGCTCGGACTACGCCCGCGGCGGTTTCCCGATGCTGTCGGTGCTCGACGAGAACGGCCAGCGCACCGCCCGCCAAGCGGTGCTCTACGGCGCGGCGTTGATCCCGGTGAGCCTGCTGCCGGCGGTGGTCGGCGCGAGCGGACTGGCGTACCTGGTCGGCGCCTCCGTCCTCGGCGTCGTCTTTCTCGGCTACGGCGTCGCCTTCGCCCGCGCCATCGGCCTGCCCGCGGCCCGTCGCCTGGTGCTGGCTTCGGTGCTCTATCTGCCGCTCCTCCTGGGCCTGTTGCTGGTCGACCGGGCGTTGCCGGGAGCCTGAGGTGGCCGCCGGCGACGCGCCGCAGCCGGCGGCCCCGCCGCCCGCCGACGGCAAGCCCACCCCCCGCGAGCTCCTGATCTGGGGCCTCTTGACCCTCTTCATGGTGGTGTTGATCGGGCTTACCGTATGGCGCCGGGCGCCGCGCCAGCCGCCGCCGCCGGTACTCGGCGAAGTGCCCGACTTCACCCTCACCGACCGCGACGGCCGCCCCTTCGGCCGCAGCGACCTCAGCGGCACGCCCTGGGTCGCCGACTTCATCTTCACCCGCTGCGCCGGCATCTGCCCGCGGGTCAGCGCCCGCCTCGAGCGGGTGCTGCGATCGGTGCCCGCGGGCGCCCTGCACGGCGTCTCGATCAGCGTCGATCCGCAGCACGATACCCCGGAGCGGCTCGAGCGCTACGCCGCGCGTTTCGACGCCCCGCCCTACTGGCACTTTCTGACCGGCCCACAAGACGACGTCTACCAGCTCATCCGCACCGGCTTCAAGCTGCCGGTCGAGCCCTCGCCGGCGGCGGATCAGGCGCTGCCCGGGGAGCAGATCCTGCACAGCAACCGCCTCGTCCTGGTCGACGGCGCGGGGCGGGTCCGCGGCTACTACGACAGCTTCGACGACCAGGCGGTGGCGCGGCTTCTCGACGACCTCGAGGCCCTCGCCCGCGGCGCTCCGTGAAGGCCGCCCGGCAGCTCGGCGGCCGCCTGGCCCTGGCGCTCCTGGCGCTCGCCGGCGCCGCCGCCCTGCTGCTGGTCGCGCCCCCGGGCCTCGGCGGCTGGCACCTGGAGGTCGAGCAGCGCCTGCCGCGGGAGGGCCACGGCCGGGGCGTGCGCGCGGTGGCGATCTCGGCCGACGGCCGGCGGGTCGCCTCGGCCGACGACGGCGGCACGGTCCACCTCTGGGACGCGACGGCCGAACGCCTGGCGTGGCGTTCGACGACGGGCGGCGGCGCGGTGCGGGCGCTGGCCTTCGTGCCGCACGACGGGGGCCTGGTCGCTGGCGGCGACGGCGGGGAGCTCTTCCGCTGGCGGCTCGACGATCCGGTGCCCGCCAACGGCGCCCGCGCCCGCGGTCCGATCCGCGCCCTCGCCGCCCGGGCGGACGGCCGCGCCCTCGCCGTCGCCGTCGCCGGCGGCGGGGTGGAGCTGCGGGCCCTGCCGTCCCTGGCCCTGCTCGACAGAACGATCGCCGACTGCGGGCCCTGCCGCCCGCTCGCCTTCCTCCCCGATCGCTTCCACCTCCTCGCCAGCGACGCGGGCGGCCGGCCGGTCATCGCCGGTCTGCGGGACAAGATCGTCGAGCCCCTGGAGCCGGCCGTGCCGGCGAGCGCCGCCGCGATCAGCCCGGACGGCCGCCGCCTGGCCTTGGCCGGCGGCGCGTCGGCGAGCGTCTGGGACCTCGCCGGAAGGCGGCGTCTCGCCGCCCTCGCCAGCGGCGAGGCGGTACGCGGCCTGCGCTTCGCCGGCGGCGACGGGAGGCTGATCCTCGTCCACGGCGACGGCGAGCGCTGGGCTTGGGACTGGCGCGGCGGCGGCCCCCCGCGCCGGCTGTCCTCCGGCGGCCGTCCGGTCAGTGCCTTTGCCGCCGGCGCCGGAGGGGAGGTCCGCGGCGGCGATGACGGCGTGCTGCGGGTGCTGGTGGGCGGGGAGCGGCACCTGCTCGGCGCCCCGGCCCTCACCCTGGCGGTGAGCGACGACGGCCGGAGGGTGGCGGTGAGCCGCGGCAGCGGCTTGGTCGGCCCGGGGCTGGTCGAGATCCGCCATCGTCCGAGCGGGCACCGCACCCACCGCCTGCTCCAGGCGTCGCCGCCGACGTGCCTCGCCTGGATCGACGGAGGCCGTCGCCTCGCCATCCGCCGGCTCGACGGCACCACCGCCACCTGGCGCCCCGG
>RFGL01000362.1 GCA_003697015.1 Acidobacteriota bacterium
CCGCAGGACGTGGCCGCCCTCGAGGCCCTGGCCGGCGGCCGGCGCCCGGCGGGCGACGAGGGCTGGCGCTGCCACCTGGTCGCGGCCCTGCCGACCCGGCCGGAGCACGTCGTCCTGGCCCGCTTGACCGCCGCCGGCGCCTGCGCCGACGGCCGGCCGGGAAACGTCTGGGCCGAGTCGGTGGTGGTGCCGCGTCGGTGGCTGGTCGAAGGCGGCTGCGACTACGCCGCCGCCTTCGCCGCCCTCGACTGGTGGGGCGGGGAGCGGGCGCCGCGCGGCGGCGGGGAGGCGCTGCTCGAGGACGAGCCCCTGCCCGCCCCCGGCACGCCGCGCCTCGAGCGCCTGGCGGCGGTGGCCGAGGCGGCCCGCGGCGGCGTGGGTGTAGAGATGGCGCCAACCCCTCGCCGCCGCGCTCGCCGTGGTCTCCATCACGGCCCTCAGAGGATGTCGTCCTCGGGATCGACGTCGGGCGCCGCGCCGCCGCCCTGCTCATCCTCCGCCAAGAGGTCGAGGAGGGCGAAGATCGGCTCGTGGACCCGCCGCGGCCGGGGCGGGTTGTCGAGGCGGCTGCGCGGCTGGTGGGGCGGGTAGCCGTAGCTCGAGACGACGAAGTAGCCGACCTCACCGAAGGCGCCGGCGGCGTCCGCCAGATCGAGACCGAGACGGCCGCGGAGCCACCCGCGGACCGCCTCGCTGTCGGTTCGACGGTCATGCCAGAAGCCCTTCGCCAGGTGCGGCCGGCCGGCGGCGCCGTCCCAGAAGCGGTGGTCTTCGTCGAGCAGGAGGTCGGCCTTGGTCAGCACCACCGCCAGCGCCTTCTGCCGCGGCAGGAGCGGCAGGGCGCGGTGCTCGGGGTAGCGCGGCAGGGCCTCGAGCACCGCGCGGTAGCGCTCGAGGACCTCGGTGCAGGTCGGCTCGCCGTTGGGCGCCCAGGCCAAGGGGCTGCCGGCGGGGGGCGGGAAGGCGAAGGGGTCGACCATCAGCACCACCCCCGGGGCGTAGCGCAGGAAGCCGAGGTCCTTCAGCCGCTCGGGGTCGTCGAAGACCTCGCCGCCGAGGTCGCGGAAGACGACCAGCGTCTTCCCCCCCCGCCCCTCGAGGGTGAGGCGCAGCTCCGGACCGGGCGCGGGCGGGGTGGCGGGGAGCTCCTGGCGCTGGTCGAACAACGGACGCCGGAAGTGACGGCGGTAGAGCGCCACGTCCTCCGCCTTCATCGCCGGCTCCCACACCTCGCCGCCGGCGCCGCCCTCGAGCAGCTGATGGAGGACGGTGGCGAGGTAGTGGGACTTGCCGGAGTCGCGGGCCCCGATCACCGCGATCACCCGGTCGACCACCGCCTCCCCCAGGCCTTCCTCGAGCTGGCCGCGGCAGAGGGGGCAGGCGGGGGCGAGGACGTCGATCTCCTGGCAGAAAGGGCAGGGGGCGTCGAGCACCAGACGGCGGCGGAAGCGCCGCCAGAGGGCCGCGTGCGCCCGCGGGTCGATGAAGCGCGGGGCGCGCCGGCCGCGGTCGTCGGGGACCCCCGAGCAGCGCTCCGAGCGGCACAGCACCATGATTCTGTCGGCGCGGAAGAGCTCGAAGCAGTGGCGGCAGAATAGTTGTTTCGCCATGACGATTCCCGCTCAGCGGTTGCGGCCGTAGCGCTCGTGGCTCGACACCCAGTCGAGGGAGGAGATCGCCGACGCCAGGGAGATCTCCCCCGCCAGCGCCACGCCGCCGACGATCTCCGCCAGCTTCCTCACCTTGCCTTTGCCGTAGCAGCCGAGAATCTCCAGGCATTCGCGCTGGGTGGCGAGGCCGGTGCCGCCGCCGTAGGTGGCGACGATCAGGGAGGGGATGGTCAGCGACAGGTAGAGATCGCCGTCGGCGGTCAGCTCGTTGTAGAGGATGCCGGCGGAGGACTCGGCGACGTTGGCGACGTCCTGGCCGGTGGCGATGAACATGGCGGTGATGGCATTCGGCGAGTGCAGGCCGTTGTTGTTGGCACCGGAGAGGAAGGCGCCGACGTTGGCCACCTGCCCGTGGTAGGAGAGGCTCTCGGGCTCGACCCGCATGTGATTGATCAGCACCTCGCGGGGGATCGTCACCTCGGCGGTGACGCGCTTGCCGCGGGTGCGCATGGTGTTGATCTGGGAGCCCTTCTTGTCGGTCGCCAGGTTGGACTCGAGGTAGAAGCGGCGGATGGACGGCACCTGCTCGAGGATCCAGCTGCAGGCGGCGAAGGTGGCGCGGCCGACCATGTTCTGGCCGGCGGCGTCGCCGGTGGCGAAGTTGAAGCGCAGGAAGGCGAACTTGCTCGCCAGAAAGGTGTCGATGTAGAGCAGCTTGGCGACGCTCGAGGTCTCTTCCGCGGCCTTCTTGATCTGCGGCAGGTGCTCGCCGATCCAGGAACGGAAATCCCGCGCTTCGCGCGCCGAATCGAAGATGAAGACCGGCGCCCGCTGCATGCAGTCGTCCGACACCGTGCAGGTGACGCCGCCCGACAGGTTCACCACCTTGATGCCGCGGTTGTACGACGCCACCAAAGTCCCCTCGGTGGTCGCCAGGGGGACGAGGAACTCGCCCTGGGCCGCTTCGCCGTTGACCTGGATGGGGCCGGCAAAGCCGAGGGGCACCTGAGCGACGCCGGTGAAATTCTCGATGTTGCCTTCGGTGATGCGCGGATCGAAGGAGTATTTGAAGATGTGCTTGAGGCGCGTGCCGCTGGCCTTCTCGACGAAGCGCTGGCGTTTGCGGATGATGCGCGGGGCGTAGTTTTTTTCCTTGTCGTAGGGGACGGTGACGCGTTTTTCCCGCTCGCTGGCGATGGCGTCCTTGACCCGGAAGGTCAGCTCGCCGAAGGGCTCGGTCGACGCCGACAGCTCGATCTCGTGTTTGCCGTCTTCGAGCTTGTCGCCCGCCGCGGTGATCACCACCACCCGGCGCAGGGGAAAGTCGACGGTACGGCTGCCGTCGAGCTCGCTGGCCTTGAGCTTGCCCTCCTCCCCCAGGTCGAGGGTGACCTTGTCGAGCGGCACCTCGACGCCGTCGATCTTGAGGTGGCGGATGCGGTGCAGGGTGGCGTCGCTCAGGCGGTTCTTGATCGCGAAGCGGACGCCGCCGCGGACGTTTTCCAGACTGCCGAAGGTGTAGAGGCGCTTCAGGACCAGCGCGGGGATCTTCATCGGGGCTCCTCCATGTCAGGGGGAAAGACGGTGGTGAATCGAAGCCCCGAGCTTATCCGGCCGTTCGCAGCCGGGCAATCGACCGCCGCGGCGGCTCAGGGCGCCGGCTCGCCGTCGACCACCAGCCGGCCCCAGAGCTGAAAGACCTTGCGCTTGCCCGCCGACAGCTCGCGGGTGACCGGCATGTAGAGGGTGCCGTCGATCGCATCTTCGCTGATCAGGGCGGGGATCGCGCCGCTCCGCCACGCCGCTTCGGTGGCCTCCCGGCTGCCCAGGTCGAGGTCGGCCCAGTACTTCATCACCGGGTAGAGCAGGTCGTAGACGTAGAGCACCTTCTCGTACAGAAAGCGCCAGGCGAGCTCGGGGTCGTGGGTCTCCTGCCACAGGCGCAGGAAGCGGTAGGGCAGGGCGTCGTCGAAGGGCATGGCGCGGATGCAGGTGAAGAAGGCGGTGGGGATCAAGGCGTTGGGCCCCGGGATCTCGGTCTTCCCGCTGCCCAGGGCCGGGGGGATGGCGGCCGGCGGCGACGGCGGCGGCTGATGCGGGAAGTAGGGGAAGAAGACCACCATCGGCAGGCCCGGCCGGCGCGGTTTGAATCGGAAGGTGGCGACCCCGCCGGAGCCCGGCTCGACGGCCAGCACGTCGGTCTCGAGCTCGATCACCTCCGCCCCCCGCGCCGGCCGTACCCACTGGCCGGCGTTGGCCGCCGGCGTCGGCGGCTCGGGGACGTACTCCACCAGCAGCACCCTCACCTCCGCCGTGGGCGGCGCGCCGTTCTGCCGCACCTGCACGGTACAGGAGCCGATCTCCCCCTGCTCGACGTAGACCCCGCGCTCGTCGGTCTGCACGGTGAGCTTGCCGGCGGGCTCGCGCATCACCGTGCGCCCGCCGGCGCGCAGCACCAGGGTGCCGTCTTCGACCGCCGCCGGCTCGAGGTGCGGCGGCAGGGGGAAGTCGACGATGCCGGCGGTGGCGTCGTAGTGCCGGCGATCGTAGTCCGCCGGGCTCAGGCTGCCGATCTCCTCGCAGCGCCCGCTGCCGGTCTCGACCCCGAGGACCAGGGTCCCGAGGTCGGCCTTGACGTTCTCCGGGTTGATCTCCGGTACGGTGGCGCCCATGTCGACCGACAGGTAGTAGCGCGTCCCGCCGCCGGCCTTCGTCCGGTTGAGCTTGGCCACCGCCGGGCTGAGCACCACCTGGCGGTCGACCCCCCGCGGCGCGACCGTCCTCACCGGCGACAGCAGGCGGCCGCTGGGCATCGACGACAGCTCCCCCTCCTCCCACACGCCGAAGGAGCCGACGATGGAGCTGATCGCCGGATTCCACGACGGCTTCTCGTTCTGCGCCAGCTGCCGGTCCCACAGGGCGACCAGCTTCTTGTACTGGCAGTCGAGCTTGGCATTGGGGTCGGTGATCGCATCGCACTCGGCGAGCTCGGGGATGGCGCGGCGGATCGAGCCGCTGGAGAAGTACTGGGTGGTGTAGACGGCGAAGCGCAGCTGCACGCCGAGGGTGCTCGAATCGGCGAAGCTCTCCTGCAAGGCCGCCAGCAGGGCCGAGCCGCCGGGCTGGATCTCCAGGGTGCGCAGGCCGTCGATCTCCTTCGGCAGGCTGATCTGGAAGACGCAGCCGCCGACGCCGGCGATCTGGATGGTGCCGGTGAGGTTGAGGTTGCGGTAGAAGGTCAGCCAGCGCGAGTGCATGCGCATCCCCGGCGGCACCAGGCCGCGGAGGAAGGGCGACGACGGCTTCTTGTCGCCGATCTGCACGCTGTGGAGGTAGATCTGCGAGCTCCAGAAGGAGTCCGGATTGACGTCGACCAGGCGGGCCCGGGACGGGCGGTCGGAATGGGCGAAGGGGCTCGGGTTGCCGAGGATGCTCACCATCTGGCCGACCACCGGATCGTCGTGGATCACCGGCGGTGCGGCGGGGTCGTCGCCGTAGTCGAGCTGGCCGCCGGTGACCACCGTCGCCACCCCGTTGCCGGGGTTGCGGAAGCCGCAGTTGTTGCCGCCGTAGTAGTTCCACTCCGCCGGCGGCTGGCGGTACTTGCAGTCGTCGTCGTCCGGATAACACTTCAGCTTGCCGACCCAGGGGACGAAGGTCCGGCGGACGTTCTGCGGCGTGATCGGCGGCTCCTGGGTGGCGAGGAATTCCCAGTTGAGCTCGGCGTCAGGAAAGTTGTAGGTCGGCCATTGATCGTTGTTGTTGGCGGTGTTCGGATTCCATCCCATCGTACCCTTGAAGTAAAGACGCGGCGGGGTCAGGACGCTCATGGCGGGGTTGCTCCTCGCAGGCGGTTGATCGGTCGCGGCGGTGGTCCGATCGTATCACGCCGGCCTCAGGAGCCGAGCACGTAGGAGAAGATCAGCGGCGCGACGATGGTGGCGTCGGATTCGATCAGAAACTTGGGGGTGTCGACGCCGAGTTTGCCCCAGGTGATCTTCTCGTTCGGCACCGCACCGCTGTAGGAGCCGTAGGAGGTGGTCGAGTCGCTGATCTGGCAGAAATAGCTCCACAGGCGCACCGGCCGGCGCAGATCCTGCGCGATCAGCGGCACGACGCAGATCGGGAAGTCGCCGGCGATGCCGCCGCCGATCTGGAAGAAGCCGACGCCGCGCTCGCGGCTCGCCTCCTGATACCAGGAGATCAGCTCCTCCATGTAGGCCAGGCCGCTCTTGATCGTGTCGAGACGGCGGATCTTGCCGTCGACGACGGCGGCGACGAAGCCGTTGCCGAGGGTCGAGTCCTCCCAGCCGGGGACGTAGATGGGCAGATCGTGCTCGGCCGCCGCCATCACCCAGCTGTGGCGGGGGTCGATCTGGTAGTGGGGCTCGAGGTCGCCGTCGCGCAGCATGGCGTAGATCGGCTCGTGCGGCAGCAGGCGCTCGCCGGCGGCGTCCGCCCGTTGCCAGCGCAGCAGCAGGAGGTTCTCCACCCGGCGCATCGCCTCGTGCTCCGGGATGCAGGTATCGGTCACCCGATTGAGACCCTGCTTGAGCAGCTCGTGCTCGTCCTCGGCGGTCAGGGCGCGCCAGTTGGGAATCCGCCGGTAGTGGTCGTGGGCCACCAGGTTGAACAGGTCCTCCTCCAGGTTGGCGCCGGTGCAGGAGATGGCGTGGATCTTGCCCCGGCGGATCATCTCCGCCAGCAGGATGCCGATCTCGGCGGTCGACATGGCGCCGGCCATGGCCAGGAACATGCGGTTGCCGGCCGCCAGCTGCTCGGCCCAGGCCTGGGCCGCCTCGACCAGGGTGCGGGCGTTGAAGTGGCGGTAGTGCTGGTCGAGAAAGGCCTTGATGATGCGGTGGCGGTCGCTGGTGGCGCTGGCCGCCGGCTGCGGCTGGGGCATGGTCACGTCGGACATCGTCGCGCGGCTCCGCGGGATAGGGGGTTCGGGATGGCGCCGCCGGGGGCGCGGAGACGGCAGCCTATCAGACCCCGCATCGCCGCCTTGCCCGCCGCCCGCGGGTACGCTAGGGTCGATCGCAGCTCGCCCCGCCGGCCGGCGGGGCGCAGGGTGAGCGAGGAAGCGATGAGCAAGGTGACCCATCTGCCGCCGCGACGCTGGAGCCGGACCGCCGCCGGCGAGCTCTACGGCATCGATGCCTGGGGCCGCGGCTTCATCGGCATCAACGACCGCGGCCACATCGAAGTCGGCCCCGACGACGGGCCGCGCATCGACCTCAAGGCGCTGGTCGACGAGGTGCGCGAGCGCGGCATCGAGCTGCCCCTCCTGCTGCGTTTTTCCGATCTGCTCAAGGCCCGCATCGAGGCCCTGCACGATGCCTTCCACCGGGCGATCGAGGCCTACGACTACGAGGGCGAGTACCGCGGCGTCTACCCGATCAAGGTCAACCAGGACCGGCGGCTGGTCCAGGATCTGCTCGACTACGGCCGGCCTTACCACTACGGTCTCGAGGCGGGCTCGAAACCCGAGCTGCTGGCGGTGCTGGCGATGCTCGACGATCCCCACGCCCTGGTGGTGTGCAACGGCTACAAGGACGAGGACTACGTCGAGACCGCCCTCCTCGGCTCGCGGCTCGGGCCGCGCATCGTCCTGGTGGTGGAGAAGCCCTCGGAGCTGCGGTTGATCGCCCGCCTGGCCGAGCGCCTCGGGGTGCGGCCGTCGATCGGCATGCGGGCGCGCTTGTCGACCCGCGGCGCCGGTCACTGGCAGGCGTCGGGGGGCGACCGCTCGAAGTTCGGCCTGAACGCCCGCGAGCTGCTCGAGGGGGTGAGCTTCCTGCGCGCCGCCGGCCTGCTCGATTGTTTCGTCCTGCTGCACTTTCACCTCGGCAGCCAGATCTCGTCGATCCGCACGGTCAAGGACGCCCTGCGCGAGGCCGGCTGGCTCTACGTCAACCTGGTGCGCATGGGGGCGCCCCTGGCCTACCTCGACGTCGGCGGCGGCCTGGGGGTGGACTACGACGGCTCGCAGACCAACGTCGCCACGTCGATGGACTACTCCCTGCAGGAGTACGCCAACGACGTGGTCTACAACCTGATGGAGGTATGCGACCAGCACGACGTCGGCCATCCGACCCTGGTCACCGAGGCCGGGCGGGCGACGGTGGCGCACCACGCGGTGCTGGTCACCGAGGTGCTCGAGGTCGGCAAGCTGGGGATCGGGGCGTTGCCCGAGCGGGTGCCGGAGGAGGCGGAGCTGGTGGTCCACAACCTCTTCGAGGCCTACCACGAGCTGACGCCGAAGAACGCCCGCGAGACCTACCACGACGCCCTGCTCTACCGCGACGAATGCCTGAGCCTGTTCAAGCTCGGTCATCTGCCCCTCGAGCAGCGGGTGCTGGCGGAGGACATCTTTTGGGCCATCTGCGGCGAGGTCCGCCGGCTGCTCGACGAGCTGCCGCGGGTGCCGGAGGAGCTGGCGTTGATGGAGCCGGCGCTGGCCGACACCTACTTCTGCAATTTCTCGGTTTTCCAATCCCTGCCCGACTCCTGGGCCATCGGTCAGCTCTTTCCGATCGTCCCCATCCACCGCCTCGACGAGCGGCCGGAGCGTCACGGCGTGCTGGCCGACATCACCTGCGATTCGGACGGCGCCATCGAGCGCTTCATCGATCCGCGCGCCGCGCGCTCGGTGCTCGATCTGCACGAGGTCGGCGACGACCCCTACTACCTCGGCATCTTCCTGGTCGGCGCTTACCAGGAGATCCTCGGCGACCTGCACAACCTCTTCGGCGACGTCAACGCGGTCCACGTGTCGCGCGACGGCCAGGGGGGCTACCGCATCGACCACGTGGTGCCGGGCAATACGGTGACCGAGGTCCTGCGCTACGTCGGCTACCACCGCGAGGAGGTGCTGGCGCGCCTGCGGCGCAGCGTCGAGGAGGCGATCCGCGCCGAGCGGCTGACCCGCCGCCAGGCCCGCGAGCTGCTGCGCCGCTACCAGAAGGGCCTGGCCGGCTACACCTACCTCGAGCGCCGCGACGTCGCCTTCAGCGACGCCGCGGCCAGCGACGTCCCCGCCCCCGCCGAGCCGGCCTTGCACGCCGAGCACGGCTGAGCACCGCCGCGCCGGCCTGCCGCTGGCCGCCATCGCCCTCACCCTGGCGGAGAGCACCCCGCATGGGGTAGGATCGGGGGGCAATCGCGTACCCTGATAACGGATTCTGCGGGAGGTCCAGACCATGCTAGAAGCCTATTCCTCCGTCCCATCCCAACCCCAGACGGTCGCCCACCTCGACAGGCGCAGCCGGGCCGTCTTCATCAACCGCACCTACAGCCATCTTTTCGGCGCCATGATCCTCTTCACCGCCATCGAGGTGGTGCTGTTCAAGACCGGTCTGGCGGCGACCCTGACGCGCGCCATGCTCGGCGTCAGCTGGCTGCTGGTGCTCGGCGGCTTCCTGGTCGTCAGCTGGCTGGCCAGCCGCGTCGCCGCCTCGGCCCGCAGCCTGGGGGCGCAGTACGCCGCCCTGGTCGCCTTCGTCGCCGCCGAGGCGCTGATCTTCGTGCCGATGCTCTACCTGGCGGAGTGGCAGGCGCCGGGGGTGATCCAGAGCGCGGCGCTGGTCACCATGCTCGGCTTCGGCGGCCTGACGGTGGTGGCCTTCGCCACCGGCAAGGATTTCTCCTTCATGGGCAGCACCCTGGGCTGGATGGGCGTCGTCGTCCTGGTGGGGATCGCCGCCGCGGTGATCTTCGGCTTCAACTTCGGCACCTGGTTCTCGGTGGGGATGATCGCCTTCGCCGGCGCGGCCATCCTCTACGACACCTCGAACGTCCTCCACCACTACCCGGAGGACCGCTACGTCGCCGCGTCGCTGGCGCTCTTCGCTTCGGTGGCGCTGATGTTCTGGTACGTGCTGCGACTCTTCATGTCGCGCGACTAGTGGCGGAGCCGCTCTCCATCCAGGAGCGCTTCGCGCCGCGCAACCGCTGCTTCGGCTGCGGGCCGGCGAATGCGAAGGGCTTGCGCATCCGCAGCTTCCCCCGCGACGGCGCGGGGGACGAGCTGGTCTGCGAGTGGACTCCGGAGCCGCATCACGAAGCCTTCGGCAACGTGCTGAACGGCGGCATCATCGGCACCCTGCTGGATTGCCACAGCAACTGGGCCGCCGCCTGGCATCTGATGCGCCGCGACCGCCTGCCGCGGCCGCCGGTCACCGTCACCATGGACTACCACGTCAAGCTCAGGCGGCCGACGCCGACCGGCGGCCCCCTCCACCTGCGGGCGCGGGCCGTCGCCTCCGACGGCCCGCGGGTCACCGTCGAGGCCGAGCTCGAGGCGGCGGGCAAGGTCACCGCCACCTGCACCGGCCGTTTCATGGCGGTCGGTCCCGGCCATCCGGCCTACGACGAACGGTAGGGCGGGCGGCGCTGCGCTCCGCCCCGTCCGACGAGCCCGCGGCAGGCCGCCGGGTGGGCTCGACCGGCGTCTACCTGTCGGGGGCGCGCCCTCGGCGGGGGAGCAGGCGGGTGAGGGATGCGGCGAGCTCGAGGCGCCAGCTGGCCCAACCCGGGGCGCCGGCGACGCGGCGCTCGGCGAGCGGGTAGCCGGCGGCGCGCAGGGCCGCCGCCAGG
>RFGL01000035.1 GCA_003697015.1 Acidobacteriota bacterium
AGGTGCCACCGTTTTCGCAAGGGTCGTCGGATCAACGAGTTACGGGTCGACGTCGCATTTGCCGGCGGGGCGCCGGACGAGGCGGGGGTGCGACGCGCCTCGTCGAGCGGGCCGGCGGCGGCGTTATCCTCGTGGGATGGACAGCGAGACCCCCCAAGTCTACCTCCACATCCCGACCGGGCGTCGGTGAGTTGCTGCGGCGGCAGACATGGAAGCCGTGCGACCATCGCTCATGCCCCGTTTCTTGCGCCGCGCGCGACGGCGACTGCGGGGGCTGATCGCGCCGCTTCACGCTGCGGTGGTCTACCACGAGGGCTACGACGTCGCCGTGCCGGGGGTGCCCGACGATCCCCTGCGCGCCGGGCGCATCCTCGCCTTCCTGGCCGCCGAGGGGCTCCTCGACCGGCGCACGCTCTTCCTCGCCCGCCCGGCTTCGCTCAAGAGCCTGGCACGCGTCCACCGGGCCGGGTATCTCGACCGCCTGCGCGATCCCCGGGAGCTCAGCCACATCATGGGGAGCGAGGTGCGGGCCGATCAGGTCGACCGCCTCCTCGACCTGCAGCGGCTCGAGACCGGCGGCACCAAGCTCGCCACCCACCTGGCCCTCGGCCGGCGCTCGCTGACGATCAACCTCGGCGGCGGCTTCCACCACGCCCGCGCCGATCAGGGGGCCGGCTTCTGCATCTTCAACGACGTCGCCGCCGCCATCCTCGAGGCGCGCAGCCGCGGCTTTCGCGGCCGGGTCCTGGTGGTGGATCTCGACCTCCACGATGGCGACGGCACCCGCTCCATCTTCCGCCACGATCCCGACGTCCACACCTTCTCCATCCACGCCCGCGACTGGGACGACGCCGAGGCGGTCGCCGACACCCGCGTCCCGCTGGGGGAGAAGGTCGGCGACGCCACCTACCTCGACGCCTTGAGCCGCACCCTGCCACCGGTCCTGGAGCAGGCGTCGCCGCAGCTGGTGATCTACCTCGCCGGCGTCGACGTGGCGCAGGACGACCCCCTCGGCGACTGGCGGCTTACCGCCGCCGGCGTGCTCGAACGCGACCGCCGGGTGTGGAAGCTGGTGCGACAGGAGCATCGCCTGCCCCTGGTCATCCTCCTCGCCGGCGGCTACGGCCCCTACAGCTGGCGCTACAGCGGGCGATTCCTCAGCCTGGCTCTCGACGGCCGGCGGGCGGTCGAGCCGCCGTCGACCGAGGTCATGACCCTCGAGCGGTACCGCCTCATCACCACGGTGATCGACCCGCGCGAGCTCTCCGGCGGTAGCGGCGACGACTTCGCCTTGCAGGAGGAGGATCTCTATCTACCCGGCTGGGGCATGATGCGCGAGACCCGCTTCCTCGGCTACTACACCAAGCACGGCATCGAGCTGGTGTTGGAGCGCGGCGGCTTCCTCGACCGCCTGCGGGACCTGGGTTTCGAGCCCGCCCTCGAGCTCCAGCTCGACGATCCGGGCGGCCACGCCCTGCGCATCTGGGGCGATCCGCGCCAGCGCGAGCTGCTGGTCGAAGTGCGCCTGTCGCGCGACCGGCGGACGGTCGAGGGGCTCGAGCTGCTGTCGATCGAATGGCTGCTGATGCAGAACCCCCGCGCCGCCTTCAGCGACCGCCAACCGCCCCTCCCCGGCCAGCGCCACCCGGGGCTCGGCATGGCGCACGACGTGATCGCGCTCCTCATCCTCGCTTGCGAGCGCCTGCACCTCGACGGCCTGGCGTGGGTGCCGTCGCACTACCACACCGCCGCCCCCTGGCGTGATCGCCTCGTCCCGGTCCGCCCCGAGACCGCGGCCCTGTGGCATGCCCTCGATCGTCTCTTCGACGGCGTCTCCGTCGCCGCCGCCAGCCGCGCCCTGGCCGCCGGGGAGGTGGTCGACGAAGCCACCGGCGCGCCCCTGCGCTGGCAGCCCGCCCCGGTCGTCCTGCCGGTCAGCGCGGCGGCCGAAGCGTGGGCGGCGAAAGCGCGAGCCCGTCCTCTGCCCCCACCCCCCCGCCTCGCCTGGCGCCCCGCCGGCAAACGCGAGGGCGTTTCGTAAGTCGTTGATTCTAAGTTCCTTGCGAAGAGGGTGGCACCTTCCCGGCCGGCACCTTCCCGGCGCCAAGAGAGTCCTCAGCCGAGTCGACGTCGTTGCCCCCTGAGCTCGATTCTTGAATGCTTCTTGCCAGTTGACCCGCCGCTGTCAGGTGAACGGCGAGAGAAACTACGTCAAGGTTAGTGATGCGGTCTTCGCCCCCTACCATGGGTGGCCGGATCCAGCTGTAGACCTCTCCGGGTCCTGTCAGGTACCCGAGGGAACGCAGGTGTAGAAGTGTGCTGGGATGAAAGAATCTTACGGGGTCAGTACAGATCACGCGAATCCAACCGTCCTGATCAGGAGCGATCCGTTCAATATAGTGGGCTGATCCCGTATCCAGCCAGCCGATATGACCATCGGGGAATCTCAAGAAGAGATCTCCAAACAGCGTCACTTGGAATACTTCCGCATCTGCGCCGATGCGCCAGCGCCACTCATCGAGCAAGTCTACGCCTACGAGCTCTTCAGGCTTCAGGAACAGGTTATCGAGAGCAGTCTGGAGAATCCGAGCGCCTTCGTCGTTGATGATCCGAAGCACTTCATCGTAGCCTACGTTGGCTAGAACCACGTTCTCTTGATCCAGGAGCGGCTGGGCGGCGAACAAGTCGGCGTCGAAACCGCTTTGCCAGGGAAAGAGACCAGCTCGATCGGGCCAGTACAACTGCGTTACCGGGAAATCCACGTTCCCGTAGTAAACGGCGGCGATACCCACGAAGCTTAGGAGCCATCGTGGCAGCACGGCTCGGGTTGCCCCGGCTAGATCGCCGAAGGCACCCTCGACGGTGCCGCCGATTCTCAGAGTTTCGCCTTCTGCGATGCGGTTTGCGAGCTTGGCGACGAAGCCCAAGAACGGTGATGGATCTTCGGATGCTGCGAAAACCAAGAGTTCCGGATGCTTATAGGTCTGCCAGAGGCCGACCGTGTATAGAAATCCAAGCTCACCCTCGCCTTTGAGCGCTACCACGTGCCAGCCGAATTTCTCTACGTCTGCTCTGGCTCTCGCGACTGCGGCCGCGACTGCGTCTTGAGCGGCGCCGTCGTCATGTGGATTGCCTAGGTGGTGGGCTTCGCGCAGCCGGATGAATCTCCGGGCTCCGTAGACGGCAACAAGCGCCAGGGCGAGTACGACCAGCGCGCCTGCGATCTTCGTACCCAGAATCGCTCCTCGATTGGGGTTGTCGGGCATAGGTGCTGGGGATCGTGTCGCACCGCGGGACCGATTCAGAAAGCCTCGACGTCTCCCGCGCTCGCGAAGTTACCGGGTGCATTGTGGTAGGCGCGGACTGCGCCGGTCTCGTTGTCCGTGACCCGTATGGTGAATTCTACGTTTGACAGTGAGCCGTAGAAGACCCAGAAGTGGCCGTTGGCCGCTCTACCGTCGAGAATCTTCAGCAGAAGCTCGACGTTGTCAGAGCGGAAGAAGTAGAAGGCGCCTGTGTCCCGAGTGAGCTGCAAGGGTCGGCCGATGCCGCTATCGCCCTTGGACGTCCGCCATTCGACGCTCACTTTGAAGCGCCCGTCGAGAAGACAGAGCGAATCTCCGCCGGCGGCGCAGGGGGTCGCGGGAGTACCCAAATCGATTCCTACGTCATTCCTTACGAGCCCGAAAGGCTTCTCGGTCGAGAGTTCCAGCTCCTCCGCCAGAACCCCCTGGCCGTCGAGCGGCGCGGGAAACGCCTTCACGTCGCCGACGCTCGCGAACGTCGAAGCTTCGTTGACGTAGGTCCGAGATGCTCCAGTCAGGCGATCCTTCAAGCTGAGTTGGTACTCGACGTTCGACAAGGCGCCGTAGAAAAACCAAAAGTGGCCGTTGTTCAGCCGCCCATCGAGAAGCTTTGTCATCAGTTCCACGTTCCCGGGACGGAAGAACCAGAAATAACCGCTCTTCTCAGTCATCGACACCGGCGTTCCCGTGCCGATTCTGCCCTTTGGGTCGCGCCAGCTCAGGCGCGCGCTGAAGCGCTCCCCTGCCCCCAGGCTCAGGGGCTCGGGTAGGGGAAACGTCCCTGCGAGTACTCCATTTTCTTTGGTACCCACGTAGATCCGGTCAGGCTCTAATGGGCTGATAGAGACCCTTGTTAGGCGGCTCGGTATGTCCTTTGTGAACAAGCTGAAAAAGGTCTTGCCGGCATCGAGACTCCGAGCGATGCCCGAATACACGACGTCCGGATCCGTGGGATGTACCCACAAGTAGTTTGACTGCCGCGTCGGATTAACGAGCGTCCAGGAAAGGCCGCCGTCTTCGCTGCGATAGGTCCCAGCCCTGGTCCCGAGATAAACAATGTCAGGTCGCGACGGCGCTACTGCCACAGCATTGACGTCAAAAGCGTCGAAAATCTTCACCCAGGACGATCCGCCGTCGAACGACTTGAAAGCTGCATCATAAATACCGTTTACGACACTACCCCTCCCATATAGGACGTCGGGATTCCGAGGATCGGCTGCGATGGGAAAAGTGCGAGAGCCGATTCGCTCCCAGTGCATTCCGAAATCAATGCTGAGGAAAAGCGATCTTCTAAACTTGGTTTCGACGTAGACTCGGCCAGGCTGGTATGGATGAGCGAAGATGGCAGCTAGTTCTCCCAACTCCGTTTCCGGGATTCCGCTCACGGCCGCATGCCACGTCTTGCCACCGTCGATGCTCCTGGCAATGGCGGGCAGCTCATGGCTGTTCGGAAAGGCCAGGAGGACCAGTTTGGGGTCGCCCGCGTCGATGGCGACGCGGCGCCAATCTCCGTTGAGTAGAGTCCACGATCTTGCCCCATCTTCGCTGCGAAACGTGCCGGCTGAAGACGTGATCATGATCGTGCGTGGGTCCGACGGCGCGACCCTCAGGTGGGTGACCTCTACGTTGCTCAGGCCGCCGTTTGCGGTCTGCCAGGTCTGGCCGTCATCGATACTGCGGAGTATCCCGGAGTCCTCGGTAGATGCAAAGATGCGGTGCGGGTTGGAAACGTCCACGGCTACGCCCAATACGGGCTCTGTCGGCTCGAGTGATTGCCATGTCGTGCCTCCGTCGGTGGATACAGCTAGTGCTGACTGGTTTGTATAAGAGAATCTATGTGATCCCCAGATCCTTCCGGGTACCACCGGGTCAGGAAGTATGGCGTTCATAGATGGCAGGTTTCCACTCCGGAGGTTCCATGTGTGGCCCGCGTCGGTGCTGACCCACAGTTCGAATTGGTTACTTGCCACCAAAGCGTAGAGAGTGGCGGGGGCATGTGGATCGAAAGCAAGGTCGTAGATCTCTAGCGAGGGGCCCGTGAGCGAGGCTTCCCAGGTCGCGCCACAGTCAGTACTCTTGAAGACGCCCACGACCGGCTCTTCACAACCGTACTTGCAACTGTCGAGTGCAGTGCCGAGGTAGAGGTTCGAGCTATTGGCCGGGTCGATGACAAAGCTGGTTCGCTGGCCTCTTACGCCCGGCGTTGGAGCAAGCTGGCGCCACGTCTGACCGCCGTCTGACGTCTTTCGTATGGTGTCGTACTGAACTTGGAAGTAGAAAGTGCCGGGAGTTACGGGGTCGAAAGCGAGCAGACCGTACTCAGGTGGCCAGTTCAGTTTCTCCCAGGTTTCGCCCTTGTCGATGCTCTTGTAGTGGGCGGTTCCTTCTATAGTTCCGACTGACGAGAAGAAGGTTGACGAATCATGAGGATAAAGACGTACAGAAGAAAATCTGGAGGAAGGGGGAAGGCCCGAAGGTCTCATGAGCTTCCAATGTGTGCCAGCATCGTCGCTTCGATAGAGGTCGCCAGCGACGAGTGCATAAAGAAACGAAGGGTCGTCAGGAGGGATGATGACGTCTGCCCTTAATGCGAAGCCAAACGGCCCCTGGAGAGTCCATTCGTTCTGGCGGGCGGCGAGGCGCTCTGCGCCGGCCAAGGAGAGGAGCGCGAGGAGCGCGACGAGCGTTGAGGCTTGGAAACGAAGTGAGGTGCGAAACATTGGAACCTCCGCTGATTGTAATCGGCCAGGCCGCCAAGGTAAGGGGCTCACCGAAGCGAGCTGACGTTGAAATGGTGCCGGGAGTTTAGCACAGTGCGGGGGCGATTCGCCCCTCTCGCCCGGTCGAGGTGCCACCCTTTTTTCCTGCCGCGTCAGCGTCCTCCAGGGAGGACGCTTTGCGGGCCGAGGATCCTCCCCGAAGGCCGATCCGACGGCGAATGGGCTGCCGAATCTCCTGGCAACGATCTTGCTCTCCCCAGACGCCGTGTGCTCACCGCGGGTGAGCTGGTGAACGCGGACGTCTTCCGAAGGAGCCCTGTCATGCAACCAGCACGTACCACCAAGATCCTGGCGCTCGTTCTCGTCTTCGCCGTCGCTCTGCCGCCGTCGGCCCTCGCTGCGGAGATCGTCATCCCCGCCGAGACGCCGGTCTACGCCGAGCTCTTCCGCGACGTCACCTCGCGCAAGAAGGAGACCGGCAAAGGCGACGTGGTGCCGGCGCGGGTGCGCGGCGACGTGGTGGTCGACGGCGCGGTGGTGATCGAGGAGGGGGCGGAGCTTTTGCTGCGGGTGAGCGCGGTGAAGAAGGCCCGCTTCTTCGGCCGCAAGGGACGGCTCGAGCTGGAGGCGCTGAGCGTCGAGGCGGTCGACGGCAGCCGGCTGCCGCTGCACGGCGCCGAACGCCGTACCGGCAAGGGACGCAAGGCCGCTACCGCCGCCTTGACCTTCGCCGTCGCCTGGCCCTTTCTCTTCATCCGCGGCAAGAACGCCCGGGTGCCGGCGGGGACGATCTTCGCCGCCTACGTCAGCGCCGATACGCCGGTCGCGATCACGCCGCGCACCGCCCATCGCTGAGCCGGCGGCGCGCCCGGCGCGCTAGAATCGCCCGCCGCCCGATGATCGCCGCCGACCCCACCGCCATCCCCGAGGCCCTGGCCCGCAGCCGCGAGCTGGTGCTCGCCCACGGCTACAATGCCACCGCCTACCAGATCCTGAATCCGGGCATCCGGCGTTGGTTCAGCCCCGCCGGCGATGCGGTGGTGGGGTACGTGCCCTCCGGCGGCTATCGGGTGGTGGCCGGTTCGCCGGTCTGTGCGCCCGATCGTCTGGCGGCGGCGGTGGCGGCGTTCGAGGACGATACCCACCGCCGTGGACGCTGGTCGTGTTACTTCGCCGCGGAGGAACGGTTGGCGCGTCTCCTCGCCCGCCGCGGGCCCCTCGATCGCATCCTCCTCGGGGCCCAGCCGGTGTGGGATCCGTCGGCGTGGCCGGCGATCCTGGCGCGCAAGGCGTCCCTCCGGGCGCAGCTCTACCGGGCGCGGAACAAGGGCGTGGTGGTGACGCGCTGGCCGGCGGAACGCGCCACCGCGCATCCGAGCTTGAAGCGCTGCCTCGACCACTGGCTCGCCGGCCGCGGCCTGCCGCCGCTCCACTTCCTGATCGAGCCCGAGACCCTGGGGCGGCTCTACGACCGCCGGGTCTTCGTCGCCGCCCGCGGCGACGACGTGGTCGGTTTCCTGGTCGCCTCGCCGGTGCCGGCGCGCCGCGGCTGGCTGGTCGAGCAGACGATCCGCGGTCCCGGCGCCCCCAACGGCACCAGCGAGCTGCTGCTCGACGCCGCCATGCGCCATCTGGCCGCCGGAGGGGCGGCCTTCGTCACCCTCGGCTTGTCCCCCCTGTCGCGCCGCGCCGGCGTCACGCCGCCGCCCCAACCGTGGTGGATCCGCCTGCTCCTCGACTGGTTGCGGGCGCACGGCCGGCGGTTCTACAACTTCGAGGGCCTAGACAGCTACAAGGCCAAGTTCCTGCCCCAGGCCTGGGAGCCGATCTACGCCATCACCAGCGAGCGGCGCGTCGGCCTGGGCACCCTCTACGCCATCGCCGGCGCCTTCGGCAAGACCCCGCCGCCGCTCCTCCTTCTCCGCGCCGTCGCCCGGGCGGCGCGGCAGGAGGCGAGGTGGCTGGGCCAACGGTTCGAGCGCGGGCGCCCTGCCTAGCAATGCGGTGAACTTCGGTTGCCGGCGGGGGCGCGGAATTCCGTGCCGGCGCAGGGCGGGGTCTCCGGGAAACGCCGGGGACGGCCAGCGAAGATCCGGCCGACGAGGCGCGCCTCAAGCGCGGCCGGCGTCCCGCCCCGGGCTGTTAGGATCGAACCCCGGCGGCCTGGATCCGTAGTCGTTAGGGTCCGTCGTCCTGGCCGCGCCGGTGACCCGCAGTCGCCCGCGGCGGAGCGTCCGTCGCGGCGGTGGCGCCGGCGCCGTTCAGCCCCTCATCAGCATGGAGAGAGGTATACCCGATGAGAGAGACCAGTCCGATGAGATCGTCCGTGCTCGCCCGCGTCATCCCGGCCATCGCCGTCGCCCTGGCGCTCGCCGCGCCGGCGGCCGCGGCCCCCGTCGCCGACGTCGAGCAGGGTCCGGTGAGCCGCACCGGCGACGAGATCGACATTCCGTTTACCAAGTTCGTCCTCGACAACGGCTTGACCCTGGTGGTGCACGAGGACCACAAGGCGCCGATCGTGGCGGTGAACGTCTGGTACCACGTCGGCTCGAAGGACGAGAAACCCGGTAAGACCGGCTTCGCCCACCTCTTCGAGCACCTGATGTTCAACGGCACGGAAAACTATAACGACGACTACATGAAGCCCTTCGATCGGGTCGGTGGCACCGAGATGAACGGCACCACCAACGTCGACCGCACCAATTACTTCCAGAACGTGCCGTCGACGGCCCTCGACCTCGCCCTGTGGATGGAGTCCGACCGCATGGGCCACCTCCTGGGGGCGATCGATCAGGCCAAGCTCGACGAGCAGCGCGGCGTGGTGCAGAACGAGAAGCGCCAGGGCGAGAACCAGCCCTACGGCCGCATGTGGGGCATCATCGCCGAGAACACCTATCCCGCCGGCCACCCCTACTCGTGGACCACCATCGGCTCGATGGAGGATCTGAACGCCGCCAGTCTGGAGGACGTCCACGAGTGGTTCAAGCGCTACTACGGCGCCGCCAATGCCGTGCTGGTCATCGCCGGCGACGTCGACGCCGAGACGGTGCGGCAGAAGGTCGAGCACTACTTCGGGGACATCGCCCCCGGCCCGCCGCTGACGCGCCAGGAAGCGTGGGTGGCGAAGCGCAGCGGCAGCCACCGGGCGACGATGCAGGATCGGGTCTCCCAGGCGCGGGTGGTCAAGGTCTGGAATACCCCGCCCTGGGGCGCGCTCGAAGACGATTACCTCGATCTCGTCGGCCTGATCCTCGGCTCCGGCAAGACCTCGCGGCTGTACAAGCGGCTGGTCTACGACGATCAGATCGCCAGCGACGTGGTGGCCTTCAACGCTTCCCGCGAGCTCGGCAGCCAGATGATCATCTGGGCCACCGCCCTGCCCGGTCAGGACCTCGCCACCGTCGAGCGCGCCCTCGACGAGGAGCTCGCCCGCTTCCTCGCCGAGGGGCCGACCGAGCGCGAGGTCGAGCGCGCCAAGGCCGAGTTCCGCTCCCGCTTCGTGCGCGGCATCGAGCGCATCGGCGGATTCGGCGGCAAGTCGGACGTCCTGGCCCAGAACGAGGTCTACGGCGGCCGCCCGGACTTCTACAAGACCACCCTCTCCCGGCGTGCCGCCGCCACCGCCGAAGACCTGCAGCGGGCGGCGGTGAAGTGGCTGTCGGACGGCGTCTTCACCCTCGAGATCCACCCCGTGCCGCCGTTCAAGAGCGCCGCCCAAGGGGCCGATCGCTCGCGCCTGCCCGAGGTCGGCGACAGCCCGGACGTGAGCTTCCCCTCCCTCCAGCGCGCCACCCTCGACAACGGGCTCGAGATCGTCCTCGCCGAGCGCCACGCGGTGCCCCTGGTGCAGCTCAGCCTGATCGTCGACGCCGGCTACGCCGCCGACCAGGGCGCCATCCCGGGCACCGCCAACCTGGCGATGAACATGCTCGACGAGGGCACCACCTCGCGCAGCGCCCTGGAGATCAGCGAGGAGCTGCAGCTGCTCGGTGCCACGCTCTTCGCCGGCTCGAGCCTCGACACCTCGTCGGTCACCCTGTCGGCGCTCAGGGGCAACCTCGGTCCCTCCCTCGACCTCTTCGCCGACGTGATCCTCAACCCGGCCTTCCCGGAAGCCGACTTCGAGCGCCTGAAGCGCCAGCAGCTGGCGTCGATCCAGCGCGAGAAGACCAGCCCCTTCCAGATGGCCTTGCGGGTTTTCCCGGTCCTGATCTACGGCCCCGACCACGCCTACTCGGTGCCCTTCACCGGCTCCGGTACCGAGGACTCGGTCGGCCGGCTCACCCGCCAGAATCTGATCGACTTTCACCGCACCTGGTTCAAGCCGCAGAACGCCACCCTGGTGGTGGTCGGCGACGTCACGATGGAGGAGATCAGGAGCCAGATCGAGGCCCGCTTCGGCAGCTGGCAGCCGGGGGAGGTGCCGCGCAAGAACGTCGGCAGCGTCGCCGTGCAGGGCGGCAACAAGCTCTACCTGATCGACCGCCCGGACTCGATCCAGTCGGTGATCGTCGCCGGTCACCTGGCGCCGCCCAAAGGCGATCCGGACGAGATCGCCATCGAGGCGATGAACCAGCTCCTCGGCGGCAGCTTCACCGCCCGCATCAACATGAACCTGCGGGAGGACAAGCACTGGTCCTACGGCGCCTCGAGCTTCATTCTCGACGCCCGCGGCCCGCGGCCGTTCCTGGTCCTGGCGCCGGTGCAGACCGACAAGACCAAGGAGTCGATCGAGGAGCTGCGCAAGGAGCTGACCGGCATCATCGGCGACCGCCCGCCGGCGCCGGAGGAAGTGGCCAAGGCAAAGGATCAGCAGACCCTGACGCTGCCCGGCCGCTGGGAGACCTTGGGTGCCGTCGCCAGCTCGATCGCCGAGATGATCGGCTTCGGCCTGCCGGAGGACTACTGGCAGCGTTATCCCGACCTGGTGCGCAGCCTCGACCGCGAGCAGGTGGCGGCGGCGGCCAGGAAGGTCGTCCACCCGGACGAGCTGGTGTGGGTGGTGGTCGGCGACCGGGCCAAGATCGAGCCCGGCCTGCGCCAGCTCGGCTTCGCCGACATCCAGCTGATCGACGCCGACGGCAAGCCGGTCGACGCGCCGTCGCCGGCGACCGTCGGCGCGGCGTCGGAGTAGGGCGCGCGGCCCCTGCCCGGGGCGAGATCCGCGCCGGGCAGGCCGCTCATTGCACCGGCACTTTGTGACGGAATCCGCCGCCGCCGGCGAGGAAATCGCCGAGCGCGTCCTCGGCGGCGGCCCCCTCAGTGACCGCCGCCGGCGTAGCGCTTCTCGCCGGCGGGAATCGCCAGGGGGAGGCGGTTCTGGGGCGGCGGCAGGGGGCAGGTGGC
>RFGL01000363.1 GCA_003697015.1 Acidobacteriota bacterium
CCTCCCCACCGCCCCCGCCACCTCGGAAGGGGTGGGGTGACCCCCCGGGCGTGCTATCGTCAGGCCATGCGCGCCATCGTCCCCTGCCTCGTCCTCCTCGCCGCCCTGGCGCCGCCGGTGGCGGCGGAGAACCGCGTCGTCCAGCCGCCGGGGCCGGCCCTCGCCCTGCCCTTCAGCCCCGGGGTGCTCAGCGACGACTTCCTCTTCCTCTCCGGCGCCATCGGCAATGAGCCGGGGGTGGCGGCGGTGGAGGGCGATGCGGCGGCTCAGGCCAGGCGCACCATCGACAATCTGAAGAGCGTCTTGGCCGCCGCCGGCCTCGACTTTTCGCGCGTCGTCTCCGGCACCGTCTTCCTCGCCGACGCGCGGCTCCTGCAACCGGTCGCCGAGGCCCTCGCGGCGAGCGACCTCGAGGCCCTGCCGCCGGCCCTGACCGGCGTCGAGGCGGACATCGCCATCCCCAATGCGGCGCTCGAGATGTCGGCCATCGCCGCCCGCCCCGGGGTCGAGGTGCGGCCGATCACCCCTCCCGGCTGGCCGGCGCCCGCCCTGCCCTACAGCTACGGCGTGCTCGCCGGCGACCTGCTCTTCCTCGCCGGCCAGGTGGGCTGGAACCCCGCCAGCGGCGAGGTGCCGCAGGACTTCGCGGCCCAGGTCGAGCAGGCCCTGGCCAACGTCGGCGCGGTGCTCAAGGCCGCCGGCATGGACTACGGCAATGCCGTCACCTGCCGCGTCTACCTCGCCGACGGGCGCGACTTTCAGGCCATGAACGAGGCCTGGAAGCGGGTCTTCACCAGCGCGCCGCCATCCCGCGCCACGGTGCGCGCGCGGCTCGCCGACCCGCGTTTCAAAGTCGAGATCCAGTGCATCGCGGCACGCGGCGCCAAGAAGGTGGTCGTCGCCGCCGGCGAGAGCGCTGCCGGCCGCCCCTTCTCCCCCGCCGTCCAGGTCGGCGACCGGCTCTTCCTTTCCGGCTTCGTCGGCCGCGGCCGCGAGGGCTACCCGGCCGGCGTCGCCGCTCAGACGCGGCGGGTGCTGGAGCGCCTGGCGGCGACCCTGGCGGCGGCGGGGATGAGCTTCGCCGACGTGGTCAACGCCGAGGTCTACCTGAGCGACGTGCGCTTTTACGCGGCGATGAACGAGGTCTACGGCAAGACCATGCCCAAGCCGCCGCCGGCCCGCGCCACCGTCGGCAGCCAGCTGATGAGCCCCGAGGCCCTGGTCGAGATCGCGATGATCGCCGTCCGCTCCTCGTCCGCCGGCGGGGAGAACGGCGCCGGCGACGGGGAGTGAGGCCGATGGCCGTCGACGCCGCCGACCTCGTCTACGAGACCCACCGGGTCACCAACCAACCGCCGCCCCTCGAGGGGCACAACCTCTTCCTCGGCGACGCGGCCCTCGCCGAGGGCGCTTCGCGCGAGGGCGCCGCCTGGGCGACGGATGAGCTGGCCGCCTTCGGCGAGCTCATGGGCCGCCCGGAGACCATCGCCCTGGGCTTCGACGCCAACCGTCATCCGCCCGAGCTGCGCACCCACGACCGCTTCGGCCGTCGTATCGACGAAGTCGTCTTCCATCCGGCCTATCACCGGCTGATGGAGATCGGCATCGAGGCCGAAATCCATGCCCTGCCGTGGAATCGCCCGCGCCCCGGGGCCCACGTGGCGCGGGCGGTCAAGCACTTCCTGCTCACCCAGGTCGAGGCCGGCGTGCTCTGCCCCCTGACCATGACCTTCGCCGTGGTGCCGGCGTTGGAGCGCGAGCCGGAGGTGGCCGAGGAGTGGCTGCCGCGGGTGCGGTCGACGCGCTACGACCCGCGGCCGCTGCCGGCGGCGGCGAAACGCGGCGCGACCATGGGCATGGCGATGACCGAGAAGCAGGGCGGTTCGGACGTCCGCGCCAACGACACCCGCGCCGTCGCCGGCGACGGCGCCTACCGCCTGACCGGCCACAAGTGGTTCTGCTCGGCGCCGATGTCGGACGCCTTCTTGACCCTCGCCCAGGCCGAGGGCGGGCTCACCTGCTTCCTGCTGCCGCGCTTTCTGCCCGACGGCAGCCGCAACCGCTTCCACCTCCAGCGGCTGAAGGACAAGCTCGGCAATCGCTCCAACGCCTCGAGCGAGGTCGAATACCGCGACGCCTGGGCGGTGCGCGTCGGGCCGGAGGGGCGCGGCGTGGCGACGATCATCGAGATGGTGGCCCACACCCGCCTCGACTGCATGATCGGCTCGGCGGCCCTGATGCGTCAGGCCCTCGCCCAGGCCCTGCATCACGCCGCCCACCGCGCCGCCTTCGGGCGCCGCCTGATCGAGCAGCCCCTGATGCGGAACGTCCTCGCCGACCTGGCCTTGGAGTCGGAAGCGGCGACCGCTCTCGCCCTGCGCGTCGCCCGGGCCTACGACCAGGCGGCGGAGGACCCCGCCGCCCGCGCCCTGCGTCGCATCGCCACCGCCATCGGCAAGTACTGGGTCACCAAACGCGGGCCGGCGATGGTCTGCGAGGCCCTCGAATGCCTCGGCGGCAACGGCTACGTCGAGGAGTCGATCCTGCCGCGGCTCTATCGCGAGATCCCCTTGGGCTCGATCTGGGAAGGCTCGGGAAACGTCATCTGCCTCGACGTGCTGCGCGCCATCGAGCGCCAGCCCGAGACCGTGCCGGCGCTGCTCGACGAGCTGCGCCTGGCACGCGGCGCCGACCGCCGCTACGACGCCCACCTCGAGGCCGTCGAGCGCCGGTTGCACGCCGGCGGCGAAGGCCAGGCCGGTGCCCGCCGTCTGGTCGAGGGCCTCGCCCTGGCGCTGCAGGCCGCCCTCCTCCTCCAGCACGCCCCGCCCGCCGTCGCCGACGCCTTCTGCGCCGCCCGCCTCGACGGCGAAGCCGGCCACCAATACGGTACCCTCCCCCCCGCCCTCGACCTCGCTCCCATCCTCGAACGCGCGGCACCGCGAGCCTAGCGGCCCGTGGCAAGGCTCCGCCTGCGCTGCGGGCGGGTCGTCTAGTCTAGTCGGCGGTGGCGGCGAGGCGGTCGCCCTGGTCGTAGAGCACCTGCTCCTCCCCCTGCTCGGCGATCAGCCGCTCGAGGTGGCGGACGAGTTTGTTGCGGCGCTTGAGCAGCGCGTCGATTTCGACCTTGGCCAGGTAGGGGTGGAGATGGGAGCGTACCAGCTCGGGTTGGAGGGCCTTGAGCCGGCGCCACAGGCTTCGCTCGCAGCGCTCGATCGCGTCGCCGCGGCGCAGCAGCGACGGTTGCGGCTTGAAGGACCGGGTGTGGTCGATGAACCACAGCTTGCCGGTCTCGTCTTCCAGCATGTTGCCGTGGTTGCGGTCGTGGTTGTAGATCAGGTTGTCGAAGAGCAGCATGGTCTGCTGCTGCGCCGCCCACGGCGGCCCGCCGCCGCGGTGGGACAGGCGCCGGGTCATGCGTTCGGCCTCGGTGCGGGCGTTTTCGATCCACAACTGGATGGAGCCGCGCTCGCCGTCGATCGTGCGCGTCGTGGCGGGGGGAACGTTGTCGATGCCGAGCAGGCGGCTGACCTCGTAGGCCGCCACCTCGTAGACGTGGCGATCGCGGAAGTCGGGGATCTGACGGTTGCGGTCGTCGGGGCGGAAGTAGGTCTTGTCGACGGTGCGGAAGATGGCGTGAACCCTGACCCCGTCGCGCTCCAGGGTCAGCTTGCGCGGCCGGTTGATGCCGTCGGTCAGCACCTTCGACGCCACCACCGGTGCGGTGCGCAGGAAGTCGAGCAGCTCGCCGGCGCCGGCAAAGGGCAGGGGCTTGCCGTCTTCCCCCAGCCAGGGGCCGTCGTTCTGTGCGGCGGCGCCGCCGCCCAAAACGAGCAGCGAGACGGCAGCGAGAAGGGCGGCGGCGCGCGGCGGCTGAAGAGGTTTCATGGCGATCGTGTTCCCGGTCGGTTCAAGGCGAGGGCCGAGCTTCCCCGGCCCTCGCGTCGCAGGCCCAGCGCAGTCATGGAGGTTGGAGCATGCGTCGGTGCGGCCTGCATGGTGTGAGGTACGCGCCACTGCCGCCGCTTGTTCCTCCGGCGGGACGAACCGCCGTCATCCCGCCGCGTGCGTCCGCGCGCCGGAGCTTGGGGACGGCGCGCCGATCGCCGGCGGCTACTCCGCCACCGACGCCTTGACGATCGTCACCGGCTCGATGGGCACGTCGCCGTGCGGCCCTCTGCGGCCGGTCTTGACCTTGGCGATGGCGTCGACCGTCTCCATGCCCTCCACCACCTTGCCGAAGACCGCGTAGCCCCAGCCGCGCGGGGTCTTGGCGGTGTGGTTCAGGAAGCCGTTGTCGACCAGGTTGATGAAGAATTGGGCGGTGGCGCTGTGGGGATCGTTGGTGCGCGCCATGGCGACGGTGCCGCGGTCGTTCTTGAGCCCGTTGTCGGCCTCGTTCTCGACCGGTGAATTGGTCTTCTTCTGCTTCATGTCGCCGGTGAAGCCGCCGCCCTGGACCATGAAGCCGGGGATCACCCGGTGGAAGATGGTGCCGTCGTAGAACCCCGCCTTGACGTACGCGAGGAAGTTGGCCACCGTCTTCGGCGCCTTGTCGGGGAAGAGCTCGATGACGATGGTGCCCTTCGAGGTCTCGAGGGTGACGCGGGGATTGGCGTCGTCGGCGACGGCGTTGGCAGCCGCCAGGACGGAGAGCAACGCAGGACCGATCCACAGTTTCATGGGTCAACCTTCCTTCACAGTCGAGATTCTCTGGATTTGCCGATGGTTTGAGCGGCGCGACCGCCGCCGGACAAACCCTATCCGACCCGCCGCCCGCCGTGCAACGTCCCGCGTGACCGGTAGGATCGACGCCGGAGCTACCGCGACGGGGCACGCAGGGGGGAAGGCTCTTCAGATCGGCCGCAACGAGACCGCGTCAGGGGGGCAGGGGCCGGCGCTCGAGGTAGGCGCGCTCGATGATCACCGGCACCTTGGGTTTGTGGAAGGCGACCCGGCCCTCGAAGCGTTCCTCAACCTCCACCTGGCCGATGCGCTCGAGTACGTCGAAGCCCTCGATCAGCAGGCCGAAGACGGCGTAGGACCCGTCGAGGTAGTGGCGCGGCGCCAGGCAGATGTAGATCTCGGTCGAGCCGCTGTCCGGGTCTGCGTCCCGCGCCAGGCCGACCGCTCCGACCACGTGCGGGTAGGCGCCGAATTCCCCCGGCACCGTCGGCTGATCGTTGGCGCCGCCGTCGCCGGCTTGGATGACGTGGCCGGCGACCACCCGGTAGAAGGGCTTGCCGTCGTAGAAGCCCTCCTTCACCAGGCGCTTGATCTGCGCCGTGGTGCGCGGCGCCTTGTCGTCGAAGAAGCGGAAGACCATGGTGCCGAGGGTGGTGTCGAGCACGCACACTTCTTCCGTCGCCGGCTCCGCCGCCGGCGCCTCGCCGGCGGCGAGGGGCATGGCGAGGAGGACGAGGGCGGCGGCGAGGGCCGCCGTCAAGGGAGCGAAGCGATCGTTGGCCATGGCCGGAGGATACCCCGCGGCCGGCGGGGAGACAACGCCGCCGGCGCTCAGCGCTCGCTCGCCTCCGCCGGCGTCCGGGCCCCCGGCCCCGGCAGGCCGACCTCGGCCCGCTCGGGCAGGTCCATGTCGGCCTGGCTCCACGCCCGGCGCAGGTCGTCGTAGGCCCGCGCCGCAAGCTCCGCGTCGCCCGACCGCTGCGCCGCCCGCGCCAGGCCGAGGAGGGTCTTCGCCCGCCCCGGGGTGCGGCCGATGGCGACCTCGAATTGCGCCTTCGCCTCGTCCGCCCGGCCGAGATCGAGGAGCACCTCGCCGAGCAATTCGTAGGCCGGCTTGGCCGGCACCGGCGGCCCGAAGCCGAAGGGGGTCTCGGCCTCGATCGACGCCGCCTCGCCGAGCAGGCGCAGGGCCTCGGCGTCGTCGCCGCGGGCGCGGGCGAGGAGGGCGCCGAGCTCCCGCGCCATGATCTCCGCCGGCGCGGTGCGCAAGGAGCCGACCCGGGTGTAGCCGCTGGAGTAGCCGCGCCGATCCTCCTGGCCGAGCTCGTCGAGGTAGTCGACCAGGGTCTGATGCCGGGCGGCGGCGGTCTCGAGGTCGCCCTCGTCGAGGGCCAGCAGGCCGTCGGTGAAGTAGACGCTGGCCCGGGCGCTGGGCCCGAGCTCGTCGGTCGCCGGCGCCGGCGGCAGGTCGCCGCCGCCGGCGTCGACTCGGTGGGCGGCGCGCATCAAGGCGAGGTGGGAGCGGGTGCGCCGGGAGCCGCTCTGGGCGTTATTGGCCGCCATCACCGCCAGCAGACCGACCGCCTTCTGGTGCTGGCCCGACTGCAGGAGGGCGTAGTGCCACCACAGGAGGGCATGGTAGTTGTAGCCGTCGACCCCGCCTCCTTCCGCCTGCACCCGTGCCGCCACCGCATTCCAGGAGTCGCGATTCGACGCCGCGGTCTCCGGCCACATGCCGAGGGCGAGGAAGATGTGCGACGGCATGTGCAGGGCGTGGCCGGCGGCGGGGGCGATGCGGGCGTAGGCCCGCGCCGCGCGCAGGCCGAGGGGGGCATGGGCGGCGTCGTCGGTGGCGTGGATCAGGTAGTGGGCGGCGCCGGGATGGCGTGGGTTCTGATCGAAGACCTCGTCGGCCAGCGCCGCCGCCCACATGTAGACCGGCACCTCGCGCCCCTCGTGGCAGGTGCCCATCAAGGCCAGGGCGTAGAAGGCCTTGGCCTCGAGGTCGCCGGGGTAGTCCTCCATGATCCCTTTCATCGCCTCGGCGTAGGCCCGGTCGCGCCGCTCCTTGTCGCCGTCGCCGAAGAGGATCTCCACCGCCTCCAGGTAGCGCTTCTCGCGCTCGGTCGGCGCCTTGGCCCGCCGCGACGCCGCGTCCGGCGCCAGCCGCGCCAGGGCCGCCCGCGCCGAGGCGACGTCCTCCTCCAGCCAGATCGGGTGGTTGTAGGTCATCGCCTCGCCCCAGTAGGCCATGGCGAACCCGGGCTCGATCTCCTGCGCCCGGCGCATCTCCCGCCGCGCGTCGGCGTACTCGAAGCTGTGCAGATAGAGCAGCCCGCGGATGAAGTGCTCTTGCGCCGCCTCCGATCCCGAGGTCGGAAAGTCGACGTCCCCCAAGTCCCGCGTTCCCTCCGCCAGGGCGAGCGGCGCGAGGGCGATGAGCAGCGAAGCGATGACCAGAATGCAGGCGTGGCGCGGTCGGTACATGACGGTCTCCTTGTCTCGTTCGATCATCCTACCGCGCTGCCTGAGAAGCGCCAGGGTTGGTCCCCGCACCCTTGGCGACGACGTCATTGCGATTCGCAGGTCTAGCCATGTGACCAGGCTTCACGTCGCGGGTAACGACGGCGTTGGCACCGATCTCGACCCGATCGCCGACGGAGATTCCGCCGAGGACGCGTGCGCCGGCGCCGATGAAGACGTGGTCGCCGATCTCGGGCATCTGCTCGATGCTCCCGATCGACTTGGCGCCGATGGTCACTTGCTGCATGAGGGTGGCGTTTTCGCCCAGCCTGGCCCATTTGCCGATGACGATGCCCTGGCCGTGGCTGATCATCAGGCCGGGACCGATCGTTGCCGCCGGGTCGATCTCGACGCCGGTGAGGAAGGTGCACAGGCGGCCGAAAAACGGCGCCACGCCGAAGAGAGGCCAAAGGCCGAAGAGAAGCTTGTGCGTCTTGAACCAATGCGCGATGCGGAAGAGCAGGACGGCCTGGAATCCGGCATTGAAGAAAAAATTTTCAAAAAAGATGCGAAAGTCGCTCTTGTCTGTATTGATGTCGCGCAAGCGAGCGAAGTCCTGGCGCAGGTTGGGAAACAAAACGCCTACTCCTCGTCCCCGGCCGTCAAGGTGCTCCGCTGGCGACGCCGAGCGACCCACGTCGGTCTTGAGCCAGCGGCAGTCATCGAGCACGGAGCGCAGCCGGTGTCCCGCCGTCTCGAGGGAGCCTCAGCTGCCGAAGAGGCAGCCACGGTCCGGTAGCGAGCACCGCGCGCAGATGCACTCCGCTGGCGGCCGCGAGCGACCCA
>RFGL01000036.1 GCA_003697015.1 Acidobacteriota bacterium
CAACCGCCCGCCGGCCAGGGCGGCCCCAGCAGCGCCACCAGCAGCAGGGCGGCGGCGCCGACGACGCCACGCCGCGCTGCGAGCTCCGGGGCGACGGTGAGCGCCGCCGCCAGGCCGGCGAGCTGCGCCACCACCAGCGCCAGAGCCGCGGCTTCCGGCGACCAGCCGCTGGCCACCGCCAGTCGCCCGGGGTTGGCGAAGAGGGCGAGCTGCAGGAAGAGCAGCGGACCGGCGCCGAGCCACGGCCAGGCCCGCTGCCACCGCCGGCCGACCGGCCCGCCGCTCCCGCCGCCGAGGCGGAGCAGCAGGAGGGCGTAGGCGATGGTCGTCAGCAGGACGGCGAGGCTGCTCCCGGCGCCGTCGCGCCAGGGCAGGTCCCAGCTGCCGAGGAGCGCCAGGCGGGTGCCGTCGAGGAGCAGGCCGGCCCCGGCGCCGGCGACCAGGGCGCGGGCTGCGCCAGGGCCCTGGACGAGGGCGACGAGCGCCGGTGCCAGCAGGCCGAGGGCGACCAGGGCGAGGCCGGCCAGGGCCAGGTCGACCAGCACCTCACCATGCCACAGCTGGAGGCCGAGACGCGCGGCGACGAAAGCCAGACCGGCGCCGAGCAGCAGCCGCCGGGCGCCGCCCGGCCGCGACAACGCCGGGGCGAGGAAGGGGCTGGCGAAGATCCCCAAGGCGAGGAGACCGATCTCCTCCGCCCGCCAGCCCAGCCGGTCGCGCAGGGTGAAGACCAGGAGCGGCAGGAGTGTGCGCAGCAGCTCGAGGCCGAAGGCCAGACTGAGGGCGACGAAGGCGATGAGGGCGAGGCGGCGGCGAGCCGGCGCCGCTGGCGGCGGTCGTCCCGCCTCTCTCACCGCTCGTGCTCGACCGCCGGCCATGGACGCTCCACCACCCGCTCGAGGGGCTCTTCCGCCGGGCTCGGACGCAGCGCCTGCCGCGCCGCCAGGTCGAAGCGGTCGCCGGGCGCCAGGAGATAGAAGAGCCCCCCTGAATCGAGGGTGCGGCGGTGGTCGTAGATCGCCACGTAACTCGAGCCGATGACCTCGAAGCGGTCGCCGCGGACGACGATCGCCGTGTTTTCGTCGAGGCCGATGCCGAGGATCTCCGGGTGGGCGCGGACGATCTCGATCAGGTCGAACTGGCGATTGCGCTTGAGCAGGTGCTGGTCGACGGCGACGTTCTTGAGAAAGCCGAAGCCGCGCTCGTGGTCGCCCATCATGATGGTGTTGGTGCGGGTGTCGCCGCGCGCCAGGTAGGAGCCCTGGATGGTGGCGCCGGCGGAGGTGCCGCCGATCACCCCGCCGCGCTCGAGCAGCGCCCACAGCTCGCGCTCGACCCGGGTGCCGAGGTAGGCGTCGGCCAGGCGCCACTGGCGACCGCCGGTGAACCACACCCCGCGCGCCGCCCTCAGGGGGCGGACGAAGTCTTCGCTCTCGGCCTGCCGGCGATCGGCGGTATGGAGCACGGTCAGATTCGTCGCCCCGGCCCGGCGCAGGGGCAGGAGACCGCGCCAGTAGGGCCCGTACTCCGCCCCGCCGCCGGCGGTGGGGATGACGACGATCGGCGCCTGCGGCCCGCCGGCGAGCTCGAGAAAGCGCTCCAGGATCGCCCCGTCGCGCGAGCCGCCGCCGGCGAGCACCAGACTGCCCCGCGCCGGCCCCACCTCCTGGGCCGGCGCCGGCCCCGCGAACGCCAGCGCCAGGAGGCCGATCAACGCCCGGTGCCAGCCCTTCGACGATCCCCGATTCATCGCGTCTCTCCTCCCCGTCTTCTATCACAGCCGATCGCCGTCGACGCCCCGCCGCGACTGTGCGACAATCGCGCTGCCATGGCGGAGCAGCAACCTCAGGTGATCGTGGTCGACGACGAGACCGGTTCGCGGGAATCGATGGCCATCGCCCTGGAGAAGGCGGGGTTCGTGGTCCGCACCTTCGACGACGCCCGCCTGGCCCTCGAGCTGCTGGCGGAGACGCCGAGCGTGCGGGTGGTGGTCTCCGATCTGCGCATGCCGGACATGGACGGTCTCGCCTTCATCAAGGAGGTGCGCGACCGCGGCCTCGACGTCGGCATCATCCTGGTCACCGCCTACGGCTCGGTGGAGTCGGCGGTCGAGGCCATGCGCCTGGGGGCGGACGACTACCTGACCAAGCCGGTCGATCTCTACGAGCTGCGCAAGCGGGTGGAGAACCAGCTCGAGAAGCGGCGCCTGCGGGACGAGGTCTCGGAGCTGCGCCAGCGCCTCGACAAGCGCTACGGCTTCGAATCGATCATCGGCCGCTCCGCCGCCATGGAGCACCTCTTCGAGCAGATGAAGCTGGTGGCGCCCACCCGCTCCAGCGTGCTGATCGTCGGCGAGTCGGGCACCGGCAAAGAGCTGGTGGCCAACGCCCTGCACCAGGCCAGCCCGCGCGCCGGCGAGCGCTTCCTGGCGATCAACTGCGGCGCCATCCCCAACGACATCCTGGAGAGCGAGCTCTTCGGTCACGAGCGGGGCTCCTTCACCGGCGCGGTGGCGCGCAAGATCGGCAAATTCGAGCTCGCCCACAAGGGCACCCTCTTCCTCGACGAGATCAGCGAGCTCTACCCCGAGCTGCAGGTCAAGCTGCTGCGGGTGCTGGAGGAGCGGCAGGTGATGCGGGTCGGCGGCAGCGAGCTGATCGACGTCGACTTCCGGCTCATCGCGGCCACCAACCGCGACCTGGAAAAGGAGGTCGAGAAGGGACGGTTCCGCGAGGACCTCTACTACCGGCTCAAGGTGGTGACCCTGGAGATCCCGCCCCTGCGCGAGCGCGAGGGCGACGTCGCCCTCCTGGCCGAGCACTTCCTCAAGGTCTTCTGCGCCGAGCACGGCAAGCCGGAGATGCGCTTCACGCCGCGCGCCCTCGACGCCCTGGTCAGCTTCCCCTGGCCGGGCAACGTGCGCCAGCTGAAGAACGTCGTCGAGTCGGTGGTCATCTTCCACCCCGGCGGCGACGTCGACCTCGAGACCCTGCCGCCGGAGGTGCGCGAATCCACCGCTGCCACCGGCGCCCCCGGGCCGATCCAACCGCGCTTCGGCCGCGCGCGCTCGATGGACGAGATCGAGCGCCAGGCGATTCTCGAGACCCTCGAGCGCACCGGCGGCCACCGCGCCGAGGCGGCGCGCCTGCTGGGCATCGGCCTGCGCACCTTGCAGCGCAAACTCAAGGACTACCGCGACCAGGGTTTCTACAAGGACTAGCCACGGGGATCGAGACCATGGAGCTACCCGCCGACGTTCTGCTGCACAATGCCCTGCTCGGCCTCAAGGGCAGCAAGGCCACCCTGATCAGCATCAGCCCGCAGGGCTTCTACGAGGTCAAGATCACCTTCGGCGGCAACGTCCACCGGGTGCTCCTGCCGGTCGCCGAGACGGTGGTGATCTTCCGCCAACCCGAGCCCGAGGTCACCCTGGCGACCGAGATCGAGCGCTAGCGCGCCGCCGCGGCCCGCTGCGGCGGAAGCGATGCCGCCCCGGCCGGGCGGTAACGAAATCCGCCTTCCCGTCCCTGTTAGGATCAGGATGGCACCGGTTTGCCAGTCGCGTTTCGATTCGTTCGGGTCGTAGTCCGCCGGCAGAGGCGCAGGCTCGCGACGAAGCGCCATCGCCCGTTTGTGGGACCGGAGGAGGATTCTGGAGCCTCGCATGGAAGACGGTCTGCGCCCTCACGCCGCCGGCAGCGCCGCGTCGCCGGCCCCGGATCCGTCCGCGGTCGACTGGACCCTGGTCGTCCACACCGGCCGGGTCGACGGCCGGGAGACGCTGCACTATTCCCTCACCACCCGCGAGCGGGCGCTCGAGGACCTGGGCTCGGTCAGCCTGAAGCTCGACCTGCAGGACTTTCTGGAGGGATTCCTCCGCGACCTCGCCCGCCTGCCGCCGCTCGACGCCGACAGCCGGGCGGACGTGGTGAGCTCGATGGGCACTCAGCTGGCCGAGATCGTCCTGCCGCGGCGCCTCCGCCGGCGTCTGCGCCAGCAACCGCCCGCCACCACGGCGCAGATCCTTTCCGACGAGACCTCGATCCCCTGGGAGCTGTTGCGCATCGACAGCGAGGGCGGCGACGTCTACCTCGGAGAAGCCTTCGCCGTCGCCCGCTGGCGCCGCGGCGCCGCGACCCATCTCCACCTGCCGCTCCAGCGTCCGGCGCTGGTCGTGGCCGGCGCCTCGGATCTGCCGGCGATCGGGGAGGAGGGAGCGGCCCTCGAGGGGCTGCTGGCGGAGAGCGGGCGGACGGTCGAGCGCCTGGCGCCCACCTACCGCCAGCTCACCGGCGCCCTGGCCTCCGGCCGCTTCGATGCCTGGCACGTCGCCGGCCACGGCGCGGCCGCCGGCGGCGATCCGGACCGCTGGTCGATCCAGCTCGAGGACGCCGAGCTCACGCCGCGGCAGCTCTACGGCAAGGCCAAGACCTTCGCCCGCCAGCGGCCGCCGCTGGTCTTCCTCAACTGCTGTCACAGCGGCAGGGGAGGGCAGTCCCTGAGCGGCATCGGGGGCTGGGCGGAGCGCTTTCTGGAGCTCGGCGCGGGGGCCTTCGTCGGCGCCTCCTGGCAGACCGGGGATCGGCCGGCGAAGGACTTCGCCCTGGCCTTCTACGGTCACCTCCTCGGCGGCGTGGCGATCGCCGAGGCGGCGCGGCGGGCGCGGCTGGAGGTGCGCCGGCGCTACCCCGGGGACCCGACCTGGCTGGCCTTCGCGGTCTACGCCCATCCCGCTGCGAGGTGTACCCCGCCGCCGGCCGCGCGCCGCCCCGATGAGGCGGAGGACCGCAGCCCTCCGCCCGCCGATCCCGGCGCGCTCGATGCGGAGGAGGACGCGGCGCCCGGAGGCGGCCGGCCTGGCGCCGGCGAGGGCGCGGGTCGTGGCCGGCTCGCCGTCGGGCTGCTGGCGGCGCTGGCCGTCGTCCTGGCCCTGGCGTGGGCCTCGCGCTCCGGCGACGAGCCCCCCGTCGGCGGCGACCCGGGGCCGGCGACGATCGAGCCGCCCGCGCCCGCCCCGCCGCCGGCGCAAGACCCTCCGGCGCCGGGCGAAGCCGCGACGTCGCCGGGCATGCCGCCGGCGGTGGAGCTCCAGCCGATCGCGGCCGGCACCCTCGGCGTCGCCGTGGTCGAAGCGGAGACCCTGGCGTGGAACGGCCCGCTGGCGCGGGCGCTGCGCCAACGGCTGCGCGAGGCGCGCCCCCAGCTCAAACCGATCCTCCTGCCGGCGGCCCTGCGGCCGGCCGCCGGCGCCCTGCGCGACGGCGACCTGGCGCTCTTTCCCGGCGGCGACCGCGCCCCCTTCGGCCTCGAGCGGGTGCTCGTGGTCTACGAGACCCACGGCCCGCACGCCGGCGCGCGGGCGCGCTTTCCCACCACCAGCATCACCTGCGAGGCGATCCTCCTCGCCGCTCGCACGCCGGAGGTGGTCTCCGATCGCCGCTACGGTCACCTCGGCCAGGGCCGGACCGAAGCCGACGCCCTCGCTCAAGCTTTTGATCGATGTGTTGAGGAAGTACTGAATGACCTGCCTTGATCACCCTTATTACCAAGGAGAAGTACATGATCCGAAGTGAACGCTCGCGCAATTTTTTCTTTGTCCAGATTTTGTTCCTATCGTTGCTGCTTGCCTTCGCGGCGGCGCGGCCGAGCGCTGCCGACGGCGTCGGCGGCAAACTGCGATCGGCGTTCGGCAAGAAAGAAAAACCCCCCAAGGTCGAGATGAGCGACGGCGCGGAAGGCGAGGTGCCGGTCGCCGCCGCCGGCATGCGCCAGGTGCTCCTGGTGTCCAAACCGCGGCATGCGGCGGCGGAGATCCCGCTCGATTCGACCCTCGCTTTCATCTCCTTCAACCACATCGAGCACCGGCTCGGGGTCCCGGATCCGATCGTCGAGACGGTGGTGAAAGAACAGGAGCGCTTGTACGCAGGCAGTAGCGAATTCTTCTCCGAGATCCGCAGCGAACGCTACGATTTCGACGCCTGCGCCGCCCAGGTGGAGGCGGCCATCGCCCAGCACCTGGCGGATCTCAACCGCTTCCGCGTCGTCACCCGCGACCACATCGGAAGCGTGCTGGAAGAGCAGGATTTCGCCAATTCCGGCAGCGTCAATACGACGACCGCAGCGAAGCTCGGCGAGTTGATCGGCGCCGACGTCTTGATCTACGGCCAGGTCCAGCTCTGCGTCAGCAGCATGAAGGACTTCGCCGAGCTCGCCAACGCCGCGTCGCGGGTGAGCGGGGAGGTGGTCGGGCAGAAGAAAGGGTGGATCAACAGCCTGATCGGCGCTGCGAAGGATTTGAAACCCGACAAGTTGCGCTCGTTGGTCCTGGCCCAGATCCAGATGATCGAAGCGGATACCGGCCGTCAGGTCTTCACCACCAGCCTGACGGGCGAGTTCGTCGCCACCAAGGGGGCCCTGGCCTACGACATGAGTCACCGGGAGCTCGTCGCCCGCGCCGCCGACGATCTGGCCAACATCTTCATCGACAATTTTCTCGCCCGGCAGGAGGCGCGCTACGTCGGCCTCTACGCCAGCGGTCCGTGGCAATTCGATCGCGGCATCGACCTCATCCAACTGGGGGACTGCATCGCCGCGGAAGCCTATTTCCGCGACCTCTATTCGCACTACCGGCAGAGCATGAGCAACCAGGACCTGGTCCAGCTGATGTACAACCACGGCATCGCCCTGATGTGCGCCAACCGGCCGGAGGAAGCTCTGGACCGGCTGTGGGCGAGCCTGCGTCTGTCGAACGAGCACACGACCTTCGAGGCGATCGAGTTCACCAACGAGCTGGTCGATCGCGGCCGGCGCATCCTGCAGGAGACAGACCCGATCGTCGCCAACGTGCGAGCGAGCCTCTACGGCGGCTCGGCGCCGCCTCCCCCAGCGCCGGAGGAGAGCGCCGTGGGCAGCGGCTCGAGCCAGTAGGAAACCCTTATCCGCCGGCGGCGATCCGAGCGCGGATCGAGCGCACGAAATCGAGGAGATCGTCGACTCGGTTCTGGGCTACGTCCCGTACGATCTCGTAATCGATCTTGGCGTATCCGTGGACCAGCAGATTGCGAAATCCCACGATCTGCCGCAGGGTCGCCGCTTGCTCCCTCTTCAACCAGCCGTCGCGGGCGAGGAGATCGAAGAGCTCACGCAAGGTCTCCGGCTCGCCCAGGCGCGCGTCGGAGACGATGTGGGAAGCCACGTCGAGGATCGCCTGGATCGCGAGCTGCAGGGTGTGGGCGATGAAGCGCTGTTCGCGCACGTCGTCGGACAGGCGCTCGGGTCGTCCCAGGGTACGGAGCTCGCGGACGAAAGTCTCGACCTCCGCAAGCTTCTTGGCAACCAGCTCGGCGTCGGTCATGGCGTGGCTTCGAGGCGGCGATAGCGGCGCAGGTGGGGCAGGAGATCGAAGTAGTCCCGTCGCGCCTTGACCTCGAATCGCACCCGCGCCGAGGGATCGCGCTCGACGACCAGCACCCCGTCGCGCAGGATCCGGTGGACGAGGTCGACCGGCGCACGTTGGAGCACCACCACCTGCAGCGGCCGGCCGACGGCGGCCTCGAGGTCGGCTTCGATCGCCAGGCCGAGGCCCTCGAGGGTCGCCGGCGGATCGCCGCGCCAGAGCACCCCCAGGTCGACGTCGCTGCCCGGCCGCCCCCGGCCGCGCGCGACGCTGCCGTAGAGATAGGCCGCCGCCACCTCCGGGCGCCCGACGAGAGCGTCGCGCAGCCGGGCGACGATGCGCTCGCGATCCATAGGGAAATGCTAGCAGACCCGCGCCGGCGGGCTCGTCCCGGGCCCTCGACGAGATCGACGCGCCGCCGCAGGGTCGACAAGCCTTCCCCCAGGCAGCTCGGCGCCGGGGAGACGGCTCAGACCACCACCACGTCGTCGCCGTCGCCGGCGTAGAGGCGCTCGATCAGCGCGGCGCGCCGCTCGCGCATGGCGCGCTGGTTGAGGTAGCCCTTGTCGGTGATCTCGCCGGCGTCGATCGACGGCGGCTCGACCATCAAGAGGGCGCGCTCGATCCGGCGGCTGGAGCCGGGATGGGCGAGGTTGTGGGCGGCGAGGCCGGCGCGCAGGTGCTCCTTGACCTCCGGCCGGCGTACCAGCTCGGCGAGCTCGAGGGCGTCGTCGCCGCACACGCGGCGGCAGCCCTCCAGGCTGGGGACGACCAGGAGCCCGACGGCGCCGCGGTCGTGGCCGGTCACGACCGCGTCCTGGATCACCGGCTCGCCGGCGGCGATGGCGGCGAGGCGCAGCTTCCCGGCGTCGACCCAGGTGCCGGAGCCGAGCTTGAAGTTCTCGCCGATGCGGCCGTCGAAGAGGATGCCGCGGGCGGGGTCGTGGGGGTCGGCGAGACGGCCGGCGTCGCCGGTCTTGAAGAAGCCGTCGCCGTCGAAGGCGGCGGCGGTGGCGGCGGGGTCGCGGTGGTAGCCCGGGGTGACGTTGGGCCCGCGTACCCGCAGCTCGAACGCCTCGCCGACCGGCGTCAGACGCACCTCGCAGCCCGGCGCCGGGAGGCCGACGTTGCCCGCCCGTTCGAGGGGGAAGTGGGCGGAGGTGGCGAGGGGGGCGGTCTCGGTGGTTCCCCAGGCGGTGGTGAGGAAGAGGGGCGCGCCGCGCAGGCGCCGGGCGAGGGCGTCGAGGCGCTGCCACAGGTTCTGGGGCAGGGCGGCGCCGGCGTAGAAGATCAGGTCGAGACGGCGGAAGAAGCGCGCCGCCAGCTCGGCGTCGGCCTCGAGGAAGGGCAGCAGGGCGTCGAAGCCGCGGGGGACGTTGAAGTAGAGGGTGGGGGAGACCGCGCGCAGGTTCTCCACCGTGGTCTCGATGCGCCCCGGCACCGGCTTGCCGCCGTCGACGTAGAGGGTGCCGCCGTTCGCCAGCACCAGATTGAAGTTGTGGTTGCCGCCGAAGGTGTGGCTCCAGGGCAGCCAGTCGACCAGGAGCGGCGGCCGCTGCTCGAGAAAGGGCCACAGGCGGGCGATCATCCGTTGGTTCGAGCACAGCATGCGCTGGCTGTTGATCACCCCCCGCGGCCGGCCGGTCGAGCCCGAGGTGAAGAGGATCTTGGCCACCGTCTCCGGGCCGACGGCGGCGAAGGCCTCCTCCGCCGCGCCGCCGGGGGTCGTCCCCTCGAGCTCCGCCAGCAGCTCGGCCCCCGGCGGCGGCCGGCGGCCGACCACCACCGCGACGTCCGCCGGCAGCCGGGCGAGGGCGGCGGCGTAGGCCGCGCCGTCGCCGGCGTAGACCATTCCCGGGGTGGTCAGGCGCAGCATGTGACGCAGGCGGCCGTGGTCGCGCGACAGCAGGGAGTAGGCGGGGGAGATCGGCACCGCCGGCACCCCGACGTCCATCGCCGCCAGCTGCAGCAGGGCGTGGTCGACGCCGTTGTCCGACAGCAGGGCCAGCGGCCGCTCGGCGGTGAGGCCGCGATCGAGGAGGGCCTGGCCGAGGGCCCGCACCCGCCCGAGCGCCTCCCCCCATCGCACCTCGCGCCAGCCCCCGCCGTCCGTCCGCTCGGCCAGAAAGAGCCGTTCCGGCGCCGCCGCCGCCCAGCGGCGCAGGTGGTGGCCGAGGCTCGGCGGGTAGGCGCCGAGCTCGAGGGGCGAGCGCAGG
>RFGL01000364.1 GCA_003697015.1 Acidobacteriota bacterium
CCGCCAGCCGGCCGGCGGCGGCCGGCTGCTGCGGCCGCCGCTGCGCGGCCGCCGGCGCCGCCTCTTCGGCGGCTCGCCGCCGCCCGATCCGTGCCAGGACCCTCGCCAACCACCCGCTGCGCTGATCTGTCGGAGCTCGCTCGCCCATCCTCACTCCCGTTCCCACCGTTGCGCGGCCGTGCTCCGCCGCTGATCCTCGTCGCGGACGCCATCCGCGATTGCATTCGAGCCTATCGCATCAGCGGATCGGCGGCGCACCGGCGGACGCCGCCAGCGGGCGGCGGTCCGGCCGCCGGCGGACGACCAAATTTTGCCACCCTTTGCAGCCCAGGCTGGCACTTTTCGCCACCGCCGAGATGCTCCACCCGGCGGGCCACGGATCGCCGGCAACGATTCCTCGCCCCCCGTCCGCAGCCCCGGAATCGACGATTTCTATCGCAGATCGCGGTCTCGATCCGGGCTCTCCCGCCCCCTCCTCCGCCCTCCGGCGACCGCCGATGCGAGCGCGGTGGCATGCCCTATGCACGACCGACCGAACGTCCGGTAGAAGCGATCGAAGGGCGCCGCTCGGGCGCGCCGGCAGCGGCTCGAAACGGTGCCGGCAGAGGTTGACGGAGGCCGGAGGACGGACCGGCGACAGACGCGAGGGGGGACGATGAGGACGATGCGAAGCAGCCACCAGATCGCGGCCCTGACCATCTTCCTCGTCGCCGCCGCCGGGGGGTGGAGCGATCCACCCCCCGGCGAGCCGCCGGCCAGCGTCATCGTCCAGAGCCATGACGTGGCGGCGGCGGCGGCGCTGGTGCACGCCGTCGGCGGTAGGGTCAGCCACCGCCTGGCGATCATCGACGCCGTCGCCGCGGAACTGAAGGCGAGCCAGCGCGCCGCACTCGCCGGCCGTGCCCGGCTGTACGACAACCGGCCGGTGACGGTCGCCGGCAAGCCCCGGCAGACGGGGCAGAACGGTCCAGCAACCGCCACCATCGGCGAGCCGGCCTACGTCGACTTCCCGGCCCGGATCGGCGCCGATCGTCTCCACGCTCAGGGCATCACCGGCTACGGCGTCACCATCGCGGTGCTCGACACCGGCCACTTCAGGACCGCCGCCCTGGAGCGCGACGCGGCCGGCCGGCGGCGGCTGCTGGCGCACTACGACGCCATCGCCGGGCGGCTGCTCACCAACCGGGACAGCGACCAGCACGGTCACGGCGGTCACGTCGCCAGCATCGCGGTCAACAGCGAGCTCGGCGTCGCCGTCGATCCGCTGACCGGCAGCCTGAGCCGCGGCTACAACGGCATCGCTCCGGATGCCGACCTGGTGGTGGTCAAGGCCTTCGACGCCGCCGGCGCCAGCACCTACGCCGACGTCATCCGCGGCCTCGACTGGCTGCTGCTCAACCGCGCCTACTACGGCATCCGGGTGCTCAATCTGTCGTTCAGCGTGCCGGCGACCTCCTACTACTGGGACGACCCGATCGACCAGGCGGTGATCCGCGCCTGGCGCGAGGGCATCGTGGTGGTGACCTCGGCCGGCAACGGCGGCCCGGCGCCGATGAGCGTCGGCGTGCCGGGCAACGCCCCGCACGTCATCACCGTCGGGGCGATGAGCGACAACCGCACGCCGCACGACCCCGGCGACGACTTCGTCGCCTCCTTCTCCGCCGCCGGGCCGACGGTGGAGGGCTTTCTCAAACCCGAGCTCGTCGCCCCCGGCGGCCACATGGTGGGCAAGATGTCGCCGCAGTCGCGCACCGCTCTCGCCCACCCGGAGAACCGCCTCCCCGGCGACTACTTCCGCATGTCCGGCACCTCCCAGGCGGCGGCGGTGGTCAGCGGCGTCGCCGCCCTGCTGCTCCAGGCCGACCCCACCCTGAGCCCGGATCAGGTCAAGTGCCGGCTGATGGCATCGGCCGACCCGGCGGTGACCGCCGGCGGGGAGCTGGCCTACGCCGTCTTCCAGCAAGGTGCCGGCCTCGTCGATGCCGTCGGCGCTGCCGCCAGCGACGTCTCCCTTTGCGCCAACGGCGGTCTCGACGCCAGCCCCCAGGCGCAGGCCATCGCTCGCCGCGCCGGGCCGGCGCGGCTCGACGCCGCCGGCCGCTTCTACGTCGGGGGGGTGGGCTATCCCTGGGACCGCAGCTACGCCGTGACGGCCAGCCGCTGGCTCGACGGCATCCCCTGGGTCGACGGCATCCCCTGGGTCGACGGCATCCCCTGGGTCGACGGCATCCCCTGGGTCGACGGCCAGCCGCAGGTCGACGGCATCCCCTGGGTCGACGGCATCCCCTGGGTCGACGGCGTCGGACCGGCGCCCCTGGCCACCGCCGCGGTCAGCGGCTGGGTGGCGCAGGACTAGGAGGAGGAGCGATGGGGGGACCGGCGGCCGAGCGGGCGGGGAGGACGGCGGCGCGAACCGGCGGTGGGAAGCGAGGAGCGGACGACGACGCGAGGGAGATCCGAGGAGCGAACGACGACGCGAGGGAGATCATGAGCAAGGGCATCGCAGCCACCTGCGTCGCGGCGGCCGTCGCCGCGACGCTGCAGTGCTCGCCGGCCGCCGGCCCGCCGCGAGCGCGGCTGATCGTCCAGGGGCCGGACGCAGACGCCGCCGCCGCCCGCGTGCGCGCCGCCGGCGGTACCGTCAGCCACCGCCTGGGGATCATCGACGCCGTCGCCGCCGAGCTTACCGCCGGCCAGCGGCGGCGGCTGGCGCAGGACGCCCTCGGCCTGCGCCTCTACCGCGACCGGCAGCTGGCGGTCGCCGGCAAACCGGCCAAGGGCGCGAAGGCGCCCAAAGGAGGCGGCAGCCCGCCGCCCACCGCCGGCGACCCCTACAGCCACTTCCCCGCCCTGGTGCGGGCCGACCTGCTCCACCAGCAGGGGATCACCGGCTACGGCGTCACCCTCGGCGTGGTCGACACCGGCCTGCTCGCCGACCCGCGATTGACCGCCGACGCGGGCGGCCGCCAGCGCCTGGTGGCGGTCTACGACGCCGTCGCCGGCGAGCTGCTCGACGGCGCCCAGGTGGCCGATGCCAGCGGCCACGGCACCCACGTCGCCGGCATCGCCGTCAGCAGCGCCGCCTCGAGCCAGGGCGGCGCCCTCAACGGCATCGCTCCGGACGCCGACCTGGTGGTGGTCCGCGCCTTCGACGCCGACGGCAGGAGCACCTACGCCGACGTCATCCGCGGCCTCGACTGGGCGGTCGCCAACCGCTGGAAGTACGGCTTGCGGGTGCTCAACCTCTCCTTCAGCGCCGCGCCGCGTTCGTGGTACTGGGACGACCCGCTGAACCAGGCGGTGATGCGCGCCTGGCAGGCCGGCGTGGTGGTGGTGACCTCGGCCGGCAACGGCGGGCCGGCCCCGCTCACCGTCGGCGTGCCGGGCAACGTGCCCTATGCCGTCACCGTCGGCGCGATGACCGACAACCACACGCCGGCAGACGGCGGCGACGATCGCTTGGCCTCCTTCTCCGCCAGCGGGCCGACGGTGGAGGGCTTCCTCAAGCCGGAGCTCGTCGCCCCCGGCGGCCACATGCTGTCGCTGATGGAGAAGTCGGCCCGGATCAGCCTCGAGCACCCGGAATTCCACAGCCTGGAGACCTACTTCACCATGTCCGGCACGTCGCAGGCGACGGCGGTGGTCAGCGGCGTCGTCGCCCTCCTGCTGCAGGCTGATCCGTCCCTCGATCCGGACGGGGTCAAGTGCCGCCTGCTGGCCAGCGCGCGGCCGGCGGTGGATGCCGCCGGCGACCTGGCTTACAGCGTCTTCCAGCAGGGTGCCGGCCTGGTCGACGCCGCCGCTGCCGTCGCTTCGACCGCCGCCGGCTGCGCCAACCGGAGCCTCGACGTCGGCCTCGACCTCGCCGGCGTCGAGCATTACGGCGGGCCGGCGACCCTCGACCCGGCGGGCAACTTCGTCGTCCTCGGCCACGGCGGCGAGAGCTGGGACGGCGGCTACGCCGGCGCCGACGGCTATCCCTGGGTCGACGGCTATCCCTGGGTCGACGGCTATCCCTGGGTCGACGCCTACCCCTGGGTCGACGGCTACCCCTGGGTCGACGGCTACCCCTGGGTCGACGCCTATCCCTGGGTCGACGCCTACCCCTGGGTCGACGCCGCACCGTCGTGGAGCGCGGCGTTGAGCGAGACCATGTCGATCAACCTTTGGGTACCGCAGGAGTGACGGCGCCAACCCCCTGCTCGCGGCGCCCCGTCGCCTCCGTCGCCAGGCTGCTGCTGGCGCTGCTGCTGACGTCCGCCGCCGGCGCCGCGGCCGAGCGGCGCGAGATCCTCTTCGACCGCATCGGTCTCGAGCAGGGGCTGTCCCAAGGCACCGTGACCACGATGGTGCAGGACCACGTCGGCTTCATCTGGATCGGCACCCAGGACGGCCTCAACCGCTACGACGGTCGCAGCGTGCGGGTCTACGAGCACCGTCCGGGGGATGCGACCTCCCTGCCCCACAACGCCATCCAGGCGCTGGTCGAGGACGACGAAGGGAGGCTGTGGATCGGTACCCAGGGCGGGCTGGCGGCGTGGGACCGCCAGCGCACCGGCCTGACCCCGTACCGCCACCGAGCCGGGGATCCCTCCACCCTGGCCGGCGATCGGATCGCCGCCCTGCATCAGGATCGCGCCGGCGCCATGTGGGTCGGCACCGCCGATTCGGGGCTCGATCGTTTCGATCCCGCCAGCGGCACCTTCCACCACTACCGCCATCAGCCCGGCGATCCGACCAGCCTGTCCGACGACCGGGTGAGAGCGATCTACGAAGACCGGCTGGGCAATCTGTGGATCGGCACCCTCGGCGGGCTCAATCTCTACCACCGCGCCAGCGACACCTTCCTCAGCTTCCGCCACGATCCCGCCAACCCCGCCAGCCTGGCGGACGACGGCGTGCGCTCGATCCTCGAGGACCAGCACGGCGCTCTGTGGGTCGGCACCTTCGGCGGTCTCGACCGCTTCGACCGCGCCACCGTCACCTTCGAGCACTTCCGCCACCACCCGGACGACCCGCGCAGCCTGGCCGAGAACCGGGTGCGAGCCCTATTCGAGGATGCGGACGGCCGCCTGTGGGTGGGCACCGACGGCGGCCTCCACCTCTTCGCAGCGGAAACCGCCTCCTTCGTCCGCTATCGCCACGACCCGGCCGACCCCCACAGCCTCTCCAACGACCGGGTGATGACCATCCTGCAGGATCGCGGAGGCGTGCTGTGGGTCGGCACCCAGGGAGGCGGGGCCAACAAGTGGAGCCCGCGGACCTGGGCGTTCGCCCGCTACCGCCGCAACGCCGACGGCAGCGGCCTGGCGAGCGACAACGTGCTGGCGATCTACGACGACGGCGACGGCGTGCTGTGGGTGGGGACCGCCGGCGGCGGGCTCGATCGGGTCGACCGCAACAGCGGCGAGGTGAGACACTTCCGCCACCGGCCCGGGGATCCCACCAGCCTGTCGGACGACCGGGTCGCGGCCCTGGCGGCGGATGCCGACGGCGGCCTGTGGGTCGGCACCCTGGCCGGCGGCCTCAACCGCTTCGACCCGACCCACCAGCGCTTCACCCGCTTCCGCCACGACCCGCAGGACGACGCCAGCCTGGGGCACGACGGCGTCGCGGTGCTCTACGTCGACCGGCGGGGGGAGCTGTGGGCCGGCACCTTCGGCGGCGGCCTCAACCGCTTCGACCGCGCCAGCGCCACCTTCGAGCGCTGGCGGCACGATCCGGCGGATCCCACCAGCCTGAGCCACGACCAGGTCAGCAGCCTGGCGGAGGACGGCGACGGCAGGCTGTGGGTCGGCACCTTCGGCGGTACCCTCGACCGCTTCGACCGCCAGCGCGGCAGCTTCCTCCGCCTGCGCGGCGGGTCGCCCTCCGCCGGCGCCCCGCGGAATCCGGTGCTGGCGCTCTACGTCGATCGCCGGGGGGTGCTGTGGAGCGGCAGCCTGACCGGCGGCCTGGCCCGTCTCGACCGCCTCGACGAGACCACCGGCGAGGCGGTCTTCAGCCACTTCGACGAGCGTCACGGCCTGCCCAACGACGTGGTCTACGGCATCCTCGAGGACGAGGCGGGAAAGCTCTGGCTGTCGACCAACAACGGCCTCGCCTGCTTCGACCCGCGGAGCGAGACCTTCCGCAGCTTCTTCGTCGAGCACGGCCTGCAGTCCAACGAGTTCAACATGGGCGCCTACTACAAGAGCTCCCGCGGCGAGCTCTTCTTCGGCGGCGTCGGCGGCGTCAGCGCCTTCTTCCCCCAGCGGCTGGAGCGCCACGCGCCGCCGCCGCCGGTGGTGCTGACGTCCTTCCTCAAGTGGCACCAGCCGGTCGACCTCGGGCGGCCGAGCTACCTCCTCGAGCGGCTGGAGCTCGACCACCGGGAGCACGTCTTCTCCTTCGAGCTGGCGGTGCTCGACTACGAGGCGCCGGCCAGGAACCGCTACCGCTATCGCCTCGAGGGCTTCGACGACGACTGGATCGACGTCAGCGAGGTGCGGCGGGTGACGTTCACCAACCTCGATCCCGGGACCTACGTACTGCGCGCCCAGGGGGCGGGGCCCGACGGGGTGTGGAACGACCACGGCATCGCCCTGCCGATCACCATCACGCCGCCCCTCTGGCGCAGCGTCTGGGCCTACCTGGGCTACGCTCTCGGCGCCCTGCTGCTGGTCGCCGTCTACGCCGACGGCCAGCGGCGCAGCTGGCGGCGACAGCGCGACCTCGCCCGGGCCAAGGAGGCTGCGGAAGCCGCCAACCAGGCCAAGGATCAATTCCTCGCCAACATGAGCCACGAGATCCGTACGCCGATGAACGGCATCGTCGGCATGACCGGCCTGCTGCTCGGCGCCAACCTCCCGGCCGAGCTGCGCCACTACCTCGAGACCATTCAACTGTCCTCCGACGCCCTGCTGACCATCGTCAACGACCTGCTCGACTTCTGCAAGCTGGAGAGCGAGGAGCTCCGGCTGGAGCGCGCCCCCTTCGCCCTGCGCACCTGCATCGAGGACGCCCTCGACCTGGTGGCGCCGGCGGCCGGCGCCAAGGGACTCGACCTGGCCTACTGGCTCGAGCCGGGGACGCCGGAGACCGTTCTGGGGGATGCCGCCCGCACCCGCCAGATCCTGGTCAACCTGCTGCGCAACGGCATCAAGTTCACCGAGGCCGGCGACGTCGAGGTCACCGCCTCCGCCCGGCGCCTGAGCGACGGCCGCAGCGAAATCCACCTGGCGGTGCGCGACAGCGGCATCGGCATGCCGGCGGAGCACGTCGAGCGGCTGCTGGAGCCCTTCCGCCAGGTCGATGCCTCCCTCACCCGGCGCTACGGCGGCATGGGGCTGGGGCTGGCGATCTGCCGCCGCCTGAGCGAGCTGCAGGGCGGCCGGGTGTGGGCCGAGCCCAACGAGGACCTGGGCACCACCTTCCACGTCACCCTCCGCGCGCCGGCCTCCGGTCGCGCCGAGACCTTATTCGAGAGCTGCCGCGAGGCGCTCGCCGGCAAGCGGGCGCTGGTGGTCGACGACAGCGCCATGCTGCGCCGGGTGCTGCGTCTGAGCCTGGAGCTCTTCGGCCTCGCTTCCGACGCCGCCGGTTCCGTCGCCGAGGCGCTCCAGCGCCTGCGCTCGGGCACCGCCTACGACGTCGCCATCCTCGACCCGGCCTTGCTCGAGCTCGACGGCCACCGCTGGGCGCGGGAAGTCGAGCGCCTCTGCGCCGAGCGGGGGATCGCCCGCCTGCTGCTGGCGACGGACGACGGCGACGGCAGCCGCGGCATGCTCACCCGACCGCTCAAACCGGCGCAGCTCAAGCGCGCCCTGCTCGAGCTCCTGGCGGAGGAGCCGCCGAGCCCGCCGATCGCTCTCGCCGGCGCCCGCCAGCGACGCGGCGCCGGCGGCACCCGGCCGCGAGCGCGCGTCCTGCTGGTCGAAGACCACGCGATCAACCGCCAGGTGGCGACCGAGCTGCTCAAGCACCTGGGCTACCGGGTGACGGCGGCGGAGGACGGCCAACAGGCCCTCGACGCCCTCGAGGGCGACCGCTTCGACGTCGTGTTGATGGACCTGCAGATGCCGGTGATGGACGGCCTCGAAGCCACCCGTCGGATCCACCGGCGGTGGGGCGAGGAGCGGCCGGTGATCATCGCCATGACCGCCCACGCCATGCTCGGCGACCGCGAGCGCTGCCTGGAGGCGGGGATGGACGACTACGTCAGCAAACCGATCCAGCTCGCCCACCTCAAAGCGGCCCTGGAACGCGCCGCGGCCGGCCGGCCCCCGGCCGCCCGGTCGGCCTGAAGGAGAGGGAGGACGCGATGGCGATCCCACGACCTGCGCTCGCCGCAGCCCGCCGGGCGGGGGGCCGTGCCGCCGGCTGGCTCTGCGGCTGCCTCGCCGTCCTCGCCGTGGCGCCGGCGCCCGCCGCCGGCCAGACCCCGAGCCTGCGCTTCACCACCCTGTCGATCGACCACGGCCTGTCGCAGAACACCGTCACCTGCGTGCTGCAGGACCGCGCCGGCTTCCTGTGGCTCGGCACCCAGGACGGGCTCAACCGTTTCGACGGCTACGACTTCGCGATCTACCGGCACGACGCCCGCGATCCCACCAGCCTGCCCAACGACGCCGTCCAGGCCCTGGTCGAGGATCGGAAGGGCGATCTGTGGATCGCCACCGACGGCGGCGGCCTCGCCCGCTGGCGCCGCGCCGACGACGCCTTCGACCGCCACCGCCACCGGCCGGAGGATAGGCGCAGCCTGTCGTCCGACCGCCTGACCAGCCTGTTGCTCGATCGCGACGGCGTGCTCTGGGTCGGCACCCTCGACGCCGGCGTCAACCGCTTCGACCCGGCCACCGGCGAGGTCGAACGATTCCGCCACGCGCCGGGAAAGAGCGCCAGCCTGTCCGACGACCGCGTGCGGGCGATCTACGAAGACCGCCTGGGCAACCTCTGGGTCGGCACCCTGAACGGCCTCAACCTGATCGACCGCGCCAGCGGCAAGGTGCTGCGCTACCACCACCGGCCGGAACAGAGCGCCAGTTTGTCCGACGACCGCGTGCGCTCGATCCTCGAAGACCGCACCGGCGCCCTGTGGATCGGCACCTTCGACGGTCTCAACCGCTTCGACCGCGCCATGCGCACCTTCGTCCACTTCCGCCACCAGCCGGACGACCCCGCCAGCCTGAGCCACAACCTGGTTCGCGCCCTCTTCGAGGACCACGACGGCCATCTGTGGGTCGGCACCGACGCCGGCCTCGACCTCTACCGGCCGCAGAGCGGGGGCTTCCTGCACTACCGTCACGACCCCGCCGATGCGCACAGCCTGGCCGGCGATCGGGTGATGAGCCTGGCCCAGGATCGCAGCGGCGTGCTGTGGATCGGCACCCTGGGGGGCGGGGTCAGCCGCTGGAACGCCAACACCTGGTCGATGACCCACTACCGCCGCGACCCCGCCCACCCCGACGGCCTGTCGAGCAACCAGGTCTTCGCCCTCTCCGAAGACGGCGCCGGCGTGCTGTGGATCGGCACCGACAAAGGACTCGACGCCTTCGACCGCAGAGCCGGCCGCATCGAGCACTTCCGCCACCGCCCCGGGGACGCCTCGAGCCTCTCCGACGATCGGGTGGTCGCCCTGCTGCACGATCGCCGGGGGGTGCTGTGGGCCGGCACCATGGCCGGCGGCCTCAACCGCCTGGAGCCGGGCAGCCGCCGCTTCCGCCACTACCGTCACGACCCCGCCGACCCCACCAGCCTGGGTCAGGACGGCGTCATGTCGCTATTCGAGGACAGCCTGGGAAACCTGTGGGCCGGCACCTTCGGCGGCGGCCTCAACCGCTTCGACCGCATCACCGGTCGCTTCCAGCGCTGGCGCCATGACCCGGACGACCCCACCAGCTTGTCCGGCGACCGCGTCACCTGCCTGGCGGAAGGCCCCCCGGGGGTGCTGTGGGCCGGCACCGAGGACGGCGGCCTCAACCGTCTCGAGCTGGCGAGCGGCGCCATCAGCCGCCTGCAGCACGACCCCGCCGACCCCGCCAGCCTCAGCAGCAACGCCATCTGGGCGCTCCACGTCGACCGCCGCGGCGATCTGTGGATCGGCACCCGCGGCGGCGGCCTCCACAAACTCGATCCGGCGGCCGGCGGCACGCCGGCCTTGCGCCACTACGACCAACGCGACGGCCTGCCGGACGACGTCATCTCCGGCATCGCCTCCGATCACGCCGGCCATCTGTGGTTGGCCACCAACAACGGTCTGGCGCGCTTCGATCCGGTCGCCGAGCGCTTCGAACGCTTCACCACCAGCCACGGTCTGCAGAGCCGCGAATTCAACTTCGGCGCCCACTTCCAGAGCGACAGCGGCGAGCTCTTCTTCGGTGGCGTCGGCGGCTTCAACGCCTTCTTCCCCCAGCGCATCGCGCGCCGCACCACGCCGCCGCCGATCGTCCTCACCGCCTTCTGGAAACTCGACCGGCCCATCGACCTCGGCCGGCCGACCTACGCCGCCGGCGCCATCGACCTCACCCATCGCGATCGGCTGGTGTCCTTCGAATTCGCCGCCCTCGACTTCGTCGCGCCGGAAGAGAATCGCTACGCCTACAAACTCGAGGGTCTGACCGACGACTGGGTCGACCTCGGCCCCCTGCGCCGGGTCACCCTGACCAACCTCGACCCCGGCCGCTACGTCCTGCGGGTGCGGGCGAGCAACGGCGAGGGGGTCTGGAACGAGGCCGGTCTGGCGCTGCCGATCACCGTCGTGCCGCCGCCCTGGCGCGCCCCCTGGGCGTGGGCGCTCTACGCCGTCGCCTCGAGCCTCGTGCTGCTCGCCTCGGCCTGGGCCTACCGCAGCCGCGTCAGGCGCCGGGAGGCCCTGCGCCACGCCCGCCAGGCGCGGCGGGCGGCGGAGGAGGCGAGCCGCGCCAAAGGCACCTTCCTGGCCAAGATGAGCCACGAGCTGCGCACCCCGATGACCGGCGTCATCGCCATGACCGAGCTGCTCCTCCAGACCCGCCCGCGCCCCGATCAGGCCCATCACCTGGAGACCATCCGCCTCTCCGGCGAAGCGATGATGCGCATCCTCAACGACATCCTCGACTTCTCCAAGATCGAGGCCGGCATGCTGGAGATGGAACGCGCCCCCTTCGCCCCGCGCACCTGCGTCGAGGAGGCCCTCGAGCTGCTGGCGCCGAAGGCCGCGGACCAGGGGTTGGAGCTCGCCTACTGGCTGGAGGAGAGCGTGCCGCAGAGCCTGATCGGCGACGGCACCCGCACCCGCCAGGTGCTGGTCAACCTGCTCGGCAACGCGGTCAAGTTCACCGCCGAGGGGGAGATCCTGGTCACCGTCAAGGCGCACAAGCGGGACCAGGACGGGGCGTACGAGGTGCGCTTCGCGGTCCAGGACAGCGGCGTCGGCATCCCGCCGGAGAAGCTCGACCGCCTCTTCCAGCCCTTCAGCCAGCTGCACCAGGCCAGCCGCAGCGGCGGCTCCGGGCTCGGCCTGGCGATCTCCAAACAGCTGTGCGAGGCGATGGGCGGGCGGATCTGGGTCGACAGCGTCCCCGGCGAGGGCTCGCGCTTCCAGTTCACCATCGTCGCGCCGGCGGCGGGCGCAGAGCCGTGCCCGCTCCACGCCCGCGATCCCGCACTGGCGGGCAAGCGCCTGCAGATCGCCAGCCGGAGCCCCGCCCTCGGACGCGTCCTCACCTGGCACGCCAACGCCTGGGGGGCCAAGGCGACGGCGATCGACGCCGCCGCCGAGGTCGCCACGGCGCTGCGCGCCGGACGCCTCGACGGGGTGATCGTCGACCGCGCCGCGGCCGCCGGCGAACGGGCCCTGGCCGACGAGATCGAGACCCTGTGCCGGGCCCGCGACGTGCCGCTGGTGGTGCTCACCACCGTAGCGGAAGCCGGCGACGCCACCGCCGCCGCCCACCGCCAGGTGCTGGCCAAACCCCTCAAGCCGGCCCGGCTGCAGGCCGCCCTGCGCCACGTCCTCGACGCCGCTCCAGCTCTCCATCCTCCCCGCTTGACCGTCGTCGGCGGCCGCGGGTAGCAGCTCAGGTCTCGAGCACCCGGCGCAGGACCTCGATCAGCTGGGCGGGGTTGAACGGTTTCTGGATGAAGGCGGCCAGCCCCTCGCCGTCGAAGTGCTGGCGCGCCCGCTGTTCGTCGTAGCCGGTCATCAGGATGATCCGCGCCCGCGGGTCGAGACGGCGGATCTTGCGGCACGCCTCGACGCCGTCCATCCGCGGCATGGTCAGGTCGAGGAGCACGGCGTCGATCTCCCCCCGATGCTCCTCGTAGCAGGCCACCGCCGGCGCGCCGTCGTCGGCGGTCAAGACCGAGTAGCCGAAGCTCTCCAAGACGTCGTGGGCGACGTCGCGGACGATCTGCTCGTCGTCCACCACCAGCACCGTGGCGCCGTCGCCGGCGGCCGCCGCCGGCGACGCGTCCGGCGCCTCGGCGGCGGCGTCCGACGCGGCGGCG
>RFGL01000365.1 GCA_003697015.1 Acidobacteriota bacterium
CGGCGACCATCGGCCGGCGAAGGGGTGAGAGAATGGTTGACCTCATGGCGGGCCGCGTCCCGGCGGATGCTACCACCGAGCGACCCACCGCCCGCCGGGAAAGTCATGCCACGGGCCCCGCAGCACCATGATCCTCTCGACCTGGCGGTGCTCGCCGCCTTCGCCGTCGCACAGCCTCTTTTCGACCCCTGCACCCGTCACCCTCAATTTCTCATCGCCCACGGCTTGGAGGCGGGCGACCTTTTGCTCGTCGCCGTCCTGTAGAAGGCGTTGCCGGCGGTCGGCCTGGCGCTCGTCGCCGCGTCCTGCGGGCGGCTCGGGATGGGGCCGCGGCGTGCATTCATCGGTGGAGCGGTGGTGGTGCTGGCGCGCCGGCGGCCGCTGGCGACTCTTCGCCCGCGATTTGGGGTGGGTCTACCTGCACGCCGTGCTGCCCGCCTCCCTCGCCGCAGGGCTGTCACCGGTGGCGGCCATCCAGGGCATCGGGCCGAAGCCCTCCTCGGCCGCCAGCGGCGACCGGCGCGCGGCGTTTCGCCGCTTTGTCGCCGAGATTGGGCTGGAGCCCCGACCGGCCCTCCACTTCGTCCACAGTTTGCTGCCTCATTTTCCTCTCGAGTACCTGCCGTCCGGCCGCCGTATTCCGATCCCTGGCTGATCCCGGCCTGGGTCCATGCCAAGGAGGGCGCCGATGTCTGGGCCGACGACGAGGAGCTGGTCGCCCTCGCCTACCAGCGCTTCCTGCTGCAGCTGGGCTTTGCCGATCGCCTGCTCGGTGAGCTGCTCGAGCAGCTGCGCAGCCGCGGACTCTACGAGCGGGCGCTGATCGTCGTCACCGCCGATCACGGCATCGTTCATTGTCCGGGACACGCCCGCCGCGGCGCCCCAGGGGAAGATCTGCGGGCGGAGCTGATGCCGGTGCCGCATTTTGTGAAGCTGCCCGCGCAGCGCGCCGGTGCGGTGCGCGACGACGTTGCCGAGACCATCGACGTTCTACCGACCGTCGCCGATGTCCTGGGGGTCGAGGTTCCCTGGGCGATCGACGGCCGTTCGCTCCTCGCCCCCGGCCTCAGGCGCTCACGCCAACGTTTCGTCGTGCGGGGCGGGGACGACGGTCGCGAGGAGGTACAGATCTACGACCCCGACGACGAGCTCAAGTACCGCGTTTCGGAGCATTGGCTGGCGATCTTCGGTTCGGGGCGGACGAACCCGGCCGGCCTCTTCCGCTTCGGTGCCGGCCGGGCCCTCGTCGGCCGTCCCCTGGCTGACTTCGATGTGGTTGCTGGCCAGGGCTGGAGCGTCGCGTGGCGTGCGCCCGGGCGCTACGCCGCCGTCGATCCGGCGGCCGATCCCGTGCCGGTGCACCTCGTCGCTACCCTCGAGGGGCCGCCCGGGGTGCTGCCGCCGCGTCGCTGGGCGATCGTTGTCAACGGCGTGGTGCGGGCGGTGGTACCGGCGTTCCGGGCGCCGGACGGCACCTTCCGCCTCGACGCCGTGGTGTCCGAGAACGCCCTGCGGCCAGGTGCCAACGAGCTGGCAGCGTTCTTCCTCGAAGGGGACGACGGTGACGCCCCGAAGTTCCATCTGGCTTTGCCACGCGATTCCGCGGCGGCGGCGCGGCAGATCTATGAATCGCTGCCGGAGATGCTCTTCACCACCGCCGCCGGCTTCGACGCTCTCGTGCCCACCACCGGCTGGGCCACGACGACGGCCGGCGCTCTCCAGCTCGCTGGCGAGCCGGTTGCACCCCAGCTCACCTTCACCGTTCCCGGGCTCCGCGGCCGGCATCGCGCCGGCTTGCGAGTGGATGTCGAGAGCCCGGCCGACAGTCGGGTCTGCGTCTCGTATCAGACCGTCGAGGAGCCACGTTTCCGGTGGACGCGACGGCGCTGCGAGGCGATTCTGGCGGGTCGCCGGGAGGTCTTTCTGGCGATCGAGGATCACGATCTGAACGGCGTTCTGCGTCTGGAGCTCGGCGGAGTGCCAGGGGACTACGTCCTGCGGGCGCTGATGGTGCGCGGCGCGGCAAACGCGGTAGGATCTGGATCTCCGGGAGGCGACCACGCGATGGGTAAGGACGATCGAAGCCTGCTGCCCCTGGAGCGCTGGCAGGCTCAGCTGCCGGCGCTCGCCGAGCGTTATCGGTCCAACCGGCCGACCCCTCACGTCCACCTGGTGGACTTCCTCGACCCGGCGACGGCGCGGGCCGTCGCCGCGGCTTTCCCGCGGCCTGAAGACACCGCCTGGATCCAGTACCAGCACTACAACGAGCGCAAGCTGGGCAAGACCGACCGCGACGCCTTCCCGCCCTTGATCGGCCGGCTGGTCGACGAGCTCAACAGCGCCCCGTTCGTCGCCTGGCTCGAAGCCCTGACCGGAATCCGGGGCCTGATTCCGGATCCGGCGCTCGAAGGCGGCGGCATGCACCAGAGCGAGCGGGGCGGCTTTCTTAACGTCCACGCCGACTTCACCATGCACCACCACCATACGGATTGGCACCGGCGTTGCAACTTGATCCTCTATCTCAACGAGGGTTGGCAGGAATCTTGGGGCGGAGCGCTCGAGCTGTGGGATGCGAAGATGCAGCGCTGTGAGGTGAGGGTGCCGCCCCTGCTCAACCACGCGGTCATCTTCAACACCACCGAGACCTCCTTCCATGGCTTCCCCGAGCCCCTGCGCTGCCCTCCCGGGGAGACGCGCAAGAGCCTTGCCCTTTACTACTACACCCGTGAGCGCCGCCCGCACCGGGCCCGTCCGACCGACTACCGCGCCCGCCCGGGGGACGGTTGGAAGCGCCTGCCGATCTGGCTCGACAAGAAGGCCGTCGCCCTCTACTCGGCGATCAAGAGACGCTTCGGCCTGTCCGACGACTTCGCCAGCCGCCTGCTCGGATGGCTGGCTCGCCGCCGGCGTTGAGACGCAGGGCTCAACGCAGCGTTACCCGGCGGGGTGGCCGGGGCGATGGGGCTGATGAGGAGAAGAGCATGAGAGGCGGCGCGAAAACAATCATGCATCGCTGGATCGGCGAGCGCTGGCACCTGGCGGTGATGACGAGTTTCGCCATAGCCCAACCGCTCTTCGACCTCACCGCCAGCAAAGCGGAGTTCTGGGTCGCCCATCGCCTCTCGGCGTCGGCTCTGGTGCTGGTGATACTGGCGTTGGCGTTCTTCCCAGGGCTGATTGTGACCGGGCTGATCAGCCTCACCTCCGGATGCTTCCGCCGGCGCACCATCGATCTGGCGATGACCCTGCTAGCGGCGCTGACGTTCCTGCCTCCGATACTACGCGCCGCAGGCGCCCTGCCGGCGGTGCACGCTTTCGCCTTCGCGCTTCTGGGAGGAACTGTTTGGACCGTTGGCTATCGCCGCTGGCAGTTGATTCCTAGTCTACTCACGGTCCTTGCTCCGGCGCCCTTGGTATTCGCCATCGCCTTTCTCCTCCATCCTCACGTGCGGCCGCTCCTCGCACCGCAGGCACCGACGATCCTGGCACCCGTGCTCACGCACGACACGCCGGTGTTGCTGGTCGTGTTCGACGAGCTACCCCTCGTCACCTTGCTCGACGAGAATCGGATGATCGACGAGGTGCGTTATCCCAACTTTGCGGCACTCGCCCGGGAGGCCGACTGGTACCGCAATGCGACGGCCGTCCATGCTGGCACCCACGTCGCGATCCCGGCGCTCCTCACCGGGCGCTATCCGGCAGTGGAGGAACGTCGGCCGGCCTCTTTGGCGGCCTACCCGGAGAATCTCTTCACTTGGCTCGGTTCAGCCCTCGACCTGTATGCCGTCGAACAGATGACAGGCTTATGTCCGCCGGCTCTCAATCGTCTGCATACGCCGAGCATTTCGGGATCAGGTATCGGCGGTCTGGCGCGCGATTTGGGAGTGGTCTACCTTCACCTCGTCTCGCCGCAAGCATGGCGCACCCGTCTGCCGCCGATCAACGCCGGCTGGACCGATTTCCGGCGCGGCAACGCACTGTTCGAGAAAGACCGTGTAGCGGCGCTTCTTCGAGTGGTCGAGACCTTGCCGACGGCCGAGGGACCAGCCCTCTACTACCTGCATGCGCTCCTGCCCCATTTACCGTGGGAGTACCTGCCGTCCGGCCGGCGCTATCCTGATCCCTGGATCTTTCCTGGCTATTCGCACCCGGTGAAAGGCCCCGGATGGTGGTCCGAGGACGAGGATCATCTGCGTAGCGCCTACCAGCGCCTGCTGCTCCAGGTCGGGGCCGTGGACCGATTGCTGGGGCAGCTGAGAGCGAAGCTTCTCGAACGTGGTATCTGGCAACGGGCGCTGGTCGTGGTGACCGCCGACCATGGCATGGTCGTTCGGCCTGGTCATCGCCGTCGCGGCGAGGCCGGCGTCGATGCCAGACTTACCCTGATGCCGGTCCCGCTACTCATCAAGCGGCCATTTCAGGCCACCGGTCAGGTAGTCGACGAAAATGTCGAGACCATCGACGTCCTGCCGACCATTGCTGAGATCCTCGATGTCGAAATCCCCTGGCCGGTCGACGGGAGGGCGCTGTACGACCCGGATAGCGTCCCGCGTTCCCAAAAACGCTTTGTGCTGATCCCCGAAGACGCTCCCGGCGAGAATCTGCTCGTCTACGGACCTCAGAATGAGGAAAAGTACCTAGCCCTTGCGGACCAGCTCGCGACCTTTGGCTCGGGCACCATCACATCCCGGAGTCTCTACCGCTTCGGCCCCTACCGCAAGTTGATCGGCCGTTCGCTCTCTGAGCTCAATGTCCGACAGGACGAGGCTTTCACCATCAGCTGGCACCGTTCCGACCGTTACGCCGCTGTCGATCCCCAAGCTGAGCTGGTACCGGTCCACGTTGCCGGCATCGTCCGCGCTGAAAGCGACGACGTGCCCCGCTACTGGGCGATTGCGGCCAACGGGAGAGTCGAGGCGATCGCCGCTCGATCCTCTCTGGTCGACGGTCGCGTCGAGATTTCTGCCGTCCTTCCGGAGCAAGCGTTGGTACCCGGAGCCAATACCCTCGCCGCCTGTTACCTCGAGAGTACCCTGGAAACGCCTCCCGCCCTCGCCTGCGCCGGAAACGTCGGGGCGAATCGGACCGCCGCACTGCGTTTCGACGCTCTTCCTACCGTCCTTCTGCGTCTGGACGCGGAGTTCGGTTTCGACGGCCTTGAACCGTTGAGCGGCATTGCTCTCCGACCGCTGGCGGACGGATCGGCCGTCGTCTTGCGCGTAGCCGGGGCGACTGCCAGCTTTGCAATTCCGATGCCCGCAACCACGGGCCACAGTCGCCTCGGCCTGATGCTCGAAGTAACCAGTCCCGCCGATACCGAGCTCTGGCTCAGCTTCCGCACCCGCGGGCCCTCTTCAAACTCCGCCACCGTCCTTCGGCGCCGACCCTTGAGTCGAGGTCTCAACCGGCTTTACTTCACGTTCGACGTCGGTTCGCTCGGCGGCGAGCTCACGCTCATGCCCGGCAAGGCCGCCGGCGAGTATCTGGTCCACACTATTGAGATCCGCGGCGGCTGAGGCCCGGGGACGGGATCTCCTGGTATAGGATGAACGGTCCGCGACGGCGGGAGGGCCGTCGATGGACGTCTCGTGCAGGTGCTCGACATTCCATCCCCCATGCGAC
>RFGL01000366.1 GCA_003697015.1 Acidobacteriota bacterium
GGCGGCGAGGCGGTGGAAGGTCTGCCAGTGGCGTTTCTCGGCCGGGCCGAGGTCCTGGAGGAGGCGGGCGACCTCGGGCTCGCGCTCCGCGATCACCTCGAGCAGAGTGGTGAAGCGCTCGCAACTGCGTGCCTCGATCAGGGCGCCGACCAGCAGCCGGTCGACCTTGAGCAGCGGCTCGCGGTCTTTCTCGACCTGACGGCGGAGGGCGTTGACCCAGGGGTTGGTGCGTTTGCGCGCCGGGCGCCCGCCGCGCTTGGCGAGCAGGGCGACGACCCGCCGCAAATGGCTCACCTCCTCGGCGGCGAGCTTGGCCATCTCGTCGACCAGCTCGGCGTCCTCCGGGTAGTGGCCGATCAGGGCGAGACCGAAGAGCGCCGCCTGCTGCTCGCAGATCGCGTGGTCGGCGAGGAAGTCGTCGAGGTGGGATGCCGCCAGCTCCGCCCAGGCCCGCGGGGTGGCGGAGAGCAGCGGCAGCTCGGCGCGCACGGCTTCGAGGTGCGTCGGCATGGTGCCGCATCTTACCGCCCCGCGCCGGAGCCTTCCCAACCCGGCCCCAGGAGGCTCCAGGAGGTGCCAGTCGATTCACAATCCCCTTGGTATCAACGGGTTACGCTTCCCGCCAGCGGCGCGGGGAGCGGGGCGGCACCTCAGGAGCCGGCGGTGGCGCGGGCCAGGTGGCGGTCCTGGAGCTTGGCGGCGAGCAGGATGAGGAGGTTCCAGGCGCTCCACCAGATCACCGTCTGCCAGCTGGGGCGGAGGACGACGAAGACGAAGAGCAGCAGGCCGACGAGGAGCATGGCGCTGACCACGTTCTTGCCCTTCAGGTCGGGCAGGCGCCAGCGCGAGGTCATGGCGAAGGCCATGAAGAGCACCAGGAGGGTGGTCCACAGGGGGGTGAGCTGCTCGCGCATCAGGGTGGCGGTCATCAGGTAGCTGGCGGCGAAGGGGATCGGCACGCCGGTGGTGCGGCGGGACTTGCGGTGGGCGTCGGACTGCAGGTTGAACCGCACCAGGCGGTAGATGCCGGCCAGGAGGTAGGCGAGGGCGACGACGGCGCCGGCCGGTCCCATCTGGTAGAGGATCGCCTGGTAGATCAGGAGAGCGGGGGCGACGCCGAAGCTCAGGGCGTCGCCGAAGCTGTCGAGCTCCTGGCCGAAGCGGCTGGTGGCGTGCAGCCGGCGCGCCAGACGGCCGTCGAGGATGTCGAGAAAGATCGCCGCCAGGAGACAGTACACCGCCGGCTCGAAACGGTCGGACGCCGCCAGCAGCATCGAGGCGAAGCCCGACGTCATGCTGGCAGCGGTCACCGTGCTGGGGATCCAGCTGCGGGGCGGCAAGAGCTCGGCGTCGTCCATCACGGCTCCATCGGTCGTCGATCCTTTCCTACGAGGACCGGAGGCCGGGTATTCGGGAGATCGGGAGCCGAGCTTAGCATGGCGCCTGCCGGCGGCCGCAGCGGCGCGGCGGCGCGCGGGTGTGGTAAAGTCCCCTCCCTGACTTCTGGACCCAGGACGGCGAGCAGGCGGATGAGGCTACAAGGCGAGCACGCGTTCGAGGCCCCGCGCCAGGTGGTGTGGGAAGCGGTGATGGACCCGGAGGTGATCGCCCGGGTGATGCCCGGCTGCAAGGCCCTCGAGCGGGTGGGCGAGAACGCCTACCAAGGGGCGATGAAGATCAAGGTCGGGCCGGTGCAGGGGGAGTTCAAGGGCGCGGTCACCCTCTCCGATCTCGATCCGCCGTCGAGCTATCGGCTGAAGCTGTCGGGCAAGGGCGCGCCGGGGTTCGTCGAGGGCGAGGGCACCCTCACCCTGAGCGATGCCGAAGACGGTGGCACCAAGCTGATCTACGACCTCGAAGCCAAGGTCGGCGGCCGCATCGCCGCCGTCGGCCAGCGCCTGCTCGACAGCTCGGCGCGGGTCATCGCCCGCCAGTCGCTGGAAGGCCTGGAGGCGCAGATCAAGGCCCGCCACGACGGCGGCGAAACGGCCGCCGCCGCGGCGGCGCCGTCGGAGGCGGACTTCGCCGGCCGCTTCGCCAAGGGCCTCGCCGCCGAGCTGATCCCCCCCGAGCGCCGGCCCCTCGCCGGCGGCGTGGCGGTGGTGGTGCTCCTGGCCCTCGCCTACCTGATCTTTCGCTCCTGCGGTTGAGCTCATCGGAAAGGACGTGTCCATGGCAGTACAGATTCGCGTCGAGGTGAACGGCACGACCTACGAACGCGAGGTCGAGCCGCGCCTGCTCCTGGTGCACTGGCTGCGCGACGAGCTGGGCCTGACCGGCACCAACGTCGGCTGCGAGACCAGCCTCTGCGGCGCCTGCACGGTGCTCGTCGACGGCCGCGCGGTCAAGTCCTGCACCCAGCTGGCGGTGCAGGCGGACGGCTCGTCGATCACCACCATCGAGGGCCTGCAGCAGAACGGCGAGCTGCATCCCCTGCAGCAGGCCTTCTGGGATCAGCACGGCCTGCAGTGCGGCTACTGCACGCCGGGCATGATCCTGGCGGCGGCGGATCTTCTGGCGCAGAACCCGCGGCCCTCGGAGGCGGAGATCCGGGCGGCGCTCAAGGGCAACGTCTGCCGCTGTACCGGCTACCACAACATCGTCAAGGCGGTGCGCCAGGCCGCCGAGCAGATGGGAGGTGGATGATGGGCGTCATCGGTTCGAGCATCAAGCGGCGCGAGGATCCGGCCCTGATCACCGGCCGCGGCCGCTACACCGACGACCTGTCGCTCCCCGGCATGCTGCATGCGGTGATCGTCCGCAGCCCCCACGCCCACGCCCGCATCGTCTCGATCGACGCTGCCGCCGCCAGGGCGGCGGAGGGGGTGGTGGCGGTCTACGACGGCCGTGACCTGGTGCCCGGAGGCGAGATCAAGGGGGTGCCGACCGGCTGGCTGCTGCCCGACCTCAAGGTCCCCGTCCACCCCCTCCTCGCCGTCGACCGGGTGCGCTACGTCGGCGACGGGGTGGCGGTGGTGGTGGCGGAGAGCCGCTACGCGGCGCGCGACGCCGCCGACCTGGTGGAGGTGGAGTACGAGCCCTTGCCGGCGGTGGTCGACCCGGCGAAGGCGACCGCCGACGGCGCCCCCCGGATCCACGACGAGGCGCCGGAGAACGTCGCCTTCGACTGGCAGCTCGGCGACCGCGAGAAGACCGACGCCGCCTTCGCCGCCGCCACCAAGGTGGCGCGCCTCAAGCTGCGCAACAACCGCTTGATCCCCCATGCCGTCGAGCCCCGGGCGTGCCTCGCCGACTACGACCCCACCAGCGGCGAGCTCACCCTGCGCATGACGTCGCAGAACCCGCACGTCCACCGGCTGCTGATGCACCTGGCGTCGATGGGGCTGCCGGAGCACAAGATGCGCATCATCGCGCCGGAGGTCGGCGGCGGCTTTGGCTCCAAGATCCATCACTACCCGGACGAAGCGATCACCGCCTGGTGCGCGATCAACCTCAAACGGCCGGTGAAGTGGACGGCGACGCGCTCGGAGGCCAATCTCACCGATGCCCACGGCCGCGATCACGCGACCACCGCCGAGCTCGCCCTCGACGACGGCGGGCGCATCCTCGGCCTGCGGGTCGAAACCTACGCCGCCATGGGGGCCTACCTCTCGACCTTCGCCGCCTCGGTGCCGACCTATCTCTACGGCACCCTGCTGTCGGGCCAGTACGACATCCCGGCGATCCACGTCCACGTCTACGGCGTGTTCACCAACACCACCCCGGTCGACGCCTACCGCGGCGCCGGGCGGCCGGAAGCGACCTTCGTCGTCGAGCGTCTGATGGACGCCGCGGCCGAGGTCTGCGGCCTCGATCCGGCGGCGATCCGGCGGCGCAACTTCGTGCCGCCGGAGAAGTTCCCCTACCCCACCCAGGTGGCGCTCGAATACGACAGCGGCAACTACGAACCGGCCCTCGACAAGGCCCTCGAGCTGGCTGGCTACGACGCCCTCCGCGAGGCCCAGAAGGCCGCCCGGGACGATCCGAAGAAGCCCTTGATCGGCATCGGCCTGTCGAGCTACATCGAAGCCTGCGGCCTGGCGCCGTCGCAGGTGGTCGGCGCTCTCGGCGCCCAGGCCGGGCTGTGGGAGAGCGCCAAGATTCGGGTGCAGCCGTCGGGCTCGGTGACCGTCTACACCGGCTCCTCAGCCCACGGCCAGGGTCACCACACCACCTTCGCGCAGATCGTCGCCGACAAGCTCGGCATCGACCCGGAACAGGTCGAGGTGGTGCACGGCGACACCGAGAAGGTGCAGTTCGGCATGGGCACCTACGGCAGCCGTTCGGCGGCGGTCGGCGGCAGCGCCATCGCCACCGCCACCGACAAGGTGGTGGCCAAGGCGAGGAAGATCGCCGCCCACCTGCTGGAGGCGGCGGAGGAGGACGTGGTCTTCGATCCGGCGGCGGACGGGGGTCCGGCCTTCCACGTCCGCGGGGTGCCGGACAAGCGCCAGGGCTGGGGCGACGTGGTGCTCCAGGCCTACCTCGCCCACAACTATCCCGACGACCTCGAGCCGGGCCTGGAGGAGACCAGCTTCTACAACCCGTCGAACTTCGTCTACCCCTTCGGCACCCACGTGGCGGTGGTCGAAATCGACCGCGAGACCGGCGAGGTCAGGCTGGCGCGCTACGTGGCGGTCGACGACTGCGGCAATCAGATCAACCCGATGATCGTCGCCGGCCAGGTGCACGGCGGCATCGCCCAGGGGGTGGGCCAGGCGCTGTGGGAGCAGGCGGTCTACGACGACTCGGGCCAGCTCGTGACCGGCACCCTGCTCGACTACGCGGTGCCGCGGGCGCACAACCTGCCGTCGTTCGAGACCGACCATACCGTCACCCCCTGCCCGCACAATCCGCTGGGGGTCAAGGGCATCGGCGAGGCCGGCACCATCGCCTCGCCGGCGGCGGTGGTCAACGCCGTGGTCGACGCCCTGAAGCCGTATGGGGTCAACCACCTGGACATGCCCATCACCCCGGAGAAGGTGTGGCGGGCGATCCACCTGAAGGGAGCGCTGTGATGTTTCCGGCACGCTTCGACTACCACCGCGCGACCACCGTCGACGACGCCCTGCGCCTGCTCGGCGAGCACCCGGGAGCCAAGCTCCTGGCCGGCGGTCACAGCCTGATTCCGATGATGAAGCTGCGCCTGGCGATGCCGGAGGTGCTGATCGACGTCGGCCGCGTTTCCGAGCTCAAGGGCATCGAGCGCGAAGAGGGCAAGATCTACGTCGGGGCGCTGACCACCCACGCCGAGCTCGCCGCCTCGGAGGTGCTGGCGGCGCACTGCCCGATCCTCGCCGAGGCGGCGTCGAAGATCGCCGACCCGGCGGTGCGCAACAAGGGCACCATCGGCGGCAACGTCGCCCATGCCGACCCGGCGTCGGACCTGCCGGCGGTGCTGGTCGCCACCGGCGCGGTGATCCACCTCAAGGGCCGGCGGCAGCGACAGGTCAAGGCGGCGGACTTCTTCACCGGTCTGCTGGCCACCGACCTGGGGGAGGACGAGATCCTGACCCGCATCGAGATCCCCGACCTCCACGGCCGCAGCGGCCACGCCGGCAGCGCCTACCTCAAGTACGAGCACCCGGCCTCGGGCTACGCCATCTGCGGCGCCGCAGCGGTGGTGAAGAAGAATGCGGACGGCACCTGCGCCGCCGCCTCCCTGGCCCTGAACGGGGTCAGCGCCACGCCCTTCGACGCCGCCCGGGTCTGTCGCGAGCTGATCGGCGCGCCGCTCGACGACGCGGTCATCCGCCAGGCGGTCAACGACCATCTCCACGTCGGCGACCCGCTGTCGGACGTCTACGCCTCGGGGCTCTACCGCGCCGAGCTGGCCAAGGTCTACGGCCGGCGGGCACTGAGGCTGGCGCGCGACCGGGCGCGCTGAGGCGATGGGCGTCCCGGCCTCGATCGACGAGCTCGAAGAGCGCCTGCGCGCCGCGTCGTACTTCGCCGAACGCAGCCTGGCGACGGCGATCTACCTGGCGCTCACGCTGCGCCGGCCGCTCTTTCTCGAAGGCGAGGCCGGGGTCGGCAAGACCGAGGTGGCGAAGGTCCTGAGCCGCATCCTCGACCGCCAGCTGATCCGCCTGCAGTGCTACGAGGGGCTCGACGTCTCGTCGGCGGTCTACGAATGGGACTACAGCCGTCAGCTGCTCGAGATCCGCCTGCTCGAGGCGACCGGCGAGGTCGACCTGGAGCGCGCCAAGCGCGACGTCTTCAGCCGCGACTACCTGCTCGCCCGACCGCTGCTCAAAGCGGTCGAGCCCCACCCCGGCGGCGCCCCGGTGCTGTTGATCGACGAGCTCGACCGCGCCGACGAGGAGTTCGAGGCCTTCCTGCTCGAGCTGCTGTCCGATTTCCAGGTCACCGTCCCCGAGCTCGGCACCATCAAGGCCCAGGAGCCGCCGGTGGTGGTGATCACCTCCAACCGCACCCGCGAGATCCACGACGCCCTGCGCCGCCGCTGCCTCTACCATTGGATCGACTATCCGACCTACGACAAAGAAGTGGAGATCGTCACCACCAAGGTCCCCGAGGCCCCGGCCCGGCTCAGCCGGCAGATCGTCGCCTTCGTCCAGGCCCTGCGCCGGGAGGAGCTCTACAAACGCCCCGGCGTCGCCGAGACCCTCGACTGGGCCGCCGCCCTCGTCGCCCTCGATCGCCACGCCCTCGATCCCGAGGTGGTCGACGACACCCTCGGAGTGCTGCTCAAGTACCAGGACGACGTCGCCCTCATCCGCGGCGACGCCACCGCCCGCCTGCTGCGCGGGAGCGAGGGCGACGGGAGTTAGCGGCGTATGTCGCCGCGAGGATTCGTCCATGCGCAGGAACGTCAAGATCATCCCGATCGACGGCCTCAGGCGTAGCGGGTGGCGCCGAGGCCGAAGTACTTGCGCAGCAGGGCGAGCTGGCCGATGTGGTACGACTCGTGATGGAGGAGAAAGCTGGTGCCCCCGAAGAGGGTGCGGTCGGCGATCGGGAAGTCGACGTTCGAGGGCTCGCGCCAGCGCTCGCCCTTCAGCTCGGGGATGCGCTCGGCGACCTGCGGCGCCAGCTCGTGCCAGCTGCGGCGGATCGCGGCGAGGGGCGGGAAGTCGGTCATCTGCTCGATCGACTCGACGCCGGCGGCGAGATCGCCGAAGGGGTGCTCGACCTCGAGGCCGAGGTAGCGTCCCAGGTAGCAGCGGGCATCGAGCAGATGGAGGGCGACGAAGGCCATGTTGTTGATCCGCCCGTTGAGCCGCCGGCGGCCCAAGCGCTCACTCACCCCGTCGAGGGCGTTGTCCAGCAAACGGCCGTTCAGTCGGGCGAGCTCGTAGAGCGATCGGGCGGCGTCGCGCATGGTGGCGGCATTCTACCCGGCCGCCACGGACGTCAATCCCGGGCGGGAGCCGCTCCCCCGGCCGCGGACGGCTGGCGGAAGGGCCGGCCCTGCTCGTAGGCGGCCAGACGCGCCTGGAGCTGGGCGACGAGCCGCTGCGCGCCGCGGGCGCGGGCGAGCTCGAGACCGCGCCGGGCGGTGCTCGCGGCCTGCGCCAGATCGCCGCTCTCGGCCAGGGCGGCGGCCAGCAGGTCGAAGGACGACGGCCGGTCGCCATAGGCCTCGTAGACCCGCCGGGCCAGGCGCAGGGCTTCGGCGCCGTCGCGCAGCTCCGGCTCCGGCGCGGTAGCCAGCTCCCAGGCCAGGAGGGAGGCCAGCCGCGAGCTGTTGGGCGCCACCGCCAATCCCTGACGAAGGTTGTCGATCGCCCCGCGATGATCGCCGCGCTGGGACAGGGCGAGGCTCAGGTTGTAGCAGGCGGAGAGCTCCCGCGGATCGATTTCGAGGGCCCGTCGCCAGTGGTCGATCGCCGCGGCGAGCTGGCCGCGGCTCGCCAGGGCGGTGCCGAGGTCGGTGTGGACGCTGGCCGACGGCGCCAGGCGCAGGGCGTCGCGATAGTGGGCGATCGCCGCCTCGAGGTCGCCGGCCCGGGCCCGTACCAGGCCGAGGTTGTGGTGTGCCTCGGCGTAGGTCGCCTCGATGCGGATCGCCGTCTCCAACTCGCGGCTGGCGGCGCCGAGATCGCCGCTCTCGGCCAGGGCCATGCCGAGGTTGTTGTGGGCGTAGGGGTCGTCGGGATCGAGAGCGAGGGCCTGCCGGTAGTGCTCGATCGCCTCCTCCAGCTTGCCCTGCCGGGCCAGGGCGCCGCCCAGGTTGGCGTGGTCGCGGGCGTTGCCGGGACGGATCTCGAGCACCCGCCGAAAGGTCTCCTCGGCTTCGGCGAAGCGACCCTCGTCGATCAGCCGCAGGCCGCGTTGGGTGTAGGAACGCGAGCTCACGGCCTCGGCCTCCATCGCCTCGACGACCGCGTCGCGAGGCCGCGTGGCCTCGGGGTAGGCCCGGGCCAGGAGCTCGTGGCGCGCCGCCTGCTCCGGCTCGCCGAGGCGGCCGTAGAGCTGTGCCAGGAGGGCGTGGACCTCGCCGTGGTTGGGGGCCGCCCGCGCCGCCCGCTCGAGCAACCCGACGGCCTTCCCGGCGTCGCCGTCGTCGATCGCTACCCGCGCCAGGCCGTAGAGGGCGTGGCTCATCTCCGGTTGCAGCTCGAGGGCTCGGCGATAGCGGCGGGCTGCCTGCTGCGGCTCCCCCGCCTGCAGCAGGGCGTCGCCGAAATGGACGTAGAAGGCGGCGTTGGGCGGCGATCGCCTGGCCGCCGCGGCGAAGAGATCGAGGGCGGCGGCGGGGTCGGACTTGACCAGGGCGAGGGCGGCGAGGTAGGGCCAGCGGTAGTCGCCGGGGCCCCGCGCCGCGGCCTCGCGGTAGCAGGCGACGGCCTGATCGTAGAGCGCGTGGGCGTGGAAGACCATCCCCAGCCGGCCCCAGGAGCGGGCCGTCGGACCGCGTTCCACCGCCCGCCGCGCCTGCTCGATGCGCGCCGCCACCTGCGGCTCCATGGCCGAGAGGTCGAGCGCCGGCGGGGAGACCCTGGGCGGCTTCTCCGGGTCGTTGCACGCCGCCGCCCCCAGCAACGGCAGGAGCGCGAACGGCAACCACCGGCGACGGCTCATGGCCGCCCGCTCCGCTGGCGATAGAGGGTGAGGCGGCGCCGCGCCGGCACCTCGGCCAGGCGCTGGCGGTGGCCGTCGGGCCAGCGCACCGCAACCGTAGCCCGTCGCCCGTCGCCGAGGCCGACGTGAACCCGCGGCTCGACGCCGGTGAGGTAGCCGTAGGTCGAGGTGACGGGGAGGAGCCATTGCCGGCCGCCCGCCGTCACCACCACCTCGGCGCCGACGGCGTCGGCGCCGAGGGCCTTGTCGACGGTGCGGATCGACAGCCACGAGCGACCCGCTGCCGCCCGGTTGCGGTACAGGCGGGCCGGGCCGTTGCAGTTGGTCAGCAGCACGTCGACGGCACCGTCCCGGTCGACGTCGCCGGCCATCAGGCCGCGGCTGACTTCGACCCGCCGGCAGAGGTCGCCGGCGCCGGCGGAAGCATCGCGGAACCGCCCGTCCTCCTGCACCAGGAAGAGATTGGGCTCGGCGTAGTCACGCCAGTAGGCCGGCAGGTTGCCGTCGCCGCCGGCCGGCCCGGCGGCCAGCGCCGGCCCGCGCCTCACCCGGCCGTTGACCACCAGCAGGTCGAGATCGCCGTCGAGGTCGGCGTCGAAGAACGCGGCGCCGAAACCGGTGTAGGGCAGGCTGGGAGCGCCCAATCCCCAACCTGCGGTGGCGTCCCGAAAGCCGCCGTCGCCGAGGTTCTGGTAGAAGGTATTGGTCTCGCGGTCGAGGTGGGCGAGGAGGAGGTCGAGCCGGCCGTCGCGGTCGACGTCGCCGAGGGCCACCCCCATGCTGGCCTCGGGTTTGCCCAGCAGGTTGGTGGCGGCGCCGAGCAGGGTGGCGCGGTCCTCGAAACGCAGGTCGCCGCGGTTGATCCACAGCTGGTTGGGCTCGCCGTCGTTGGCGACGTAGACGTCCGGCCGGTGGTCGCCGTCGAGGTCGGTACAGGCCAGCCCCAGGCCCTTGTTGGCCCGGGTGGCGATGCCGGCCTCGCGGCTGACGTCGGTGAACGCCACCGCCCCGCCGCCGCCGTCGTTGCGGTAGAGCAGGTCGGGCACGCCGCGGAAGGCGGCCGGGCCGCAGTACTCGGGCCGGCCGGCGGCGTCGGTGCAAGCCCGCGGCGGATCGTGGTGGACGTAGGTGGCGACGTAGAGGTCGAGGTCGCCGTCGGCGTCGGCGTCGAAGAAGCAGGCGGAGGTCGCCCAGCGCTCGTCGCCGAGACCGGCGGCCGCGGTGACGTCGGCGAAGGTGCCGTCGCCGCGGTTGCGGTAGAAGGCGTCGCGGCCGTAGTTGGTGACGTAGACGTCGGTGGCGCCGTCGCCGTCGGCGTCGCCGAGGGCGACCCCCATGCCGTAGCCCGTATCGCCGAGGCCGGACGCCGCCGTGCGGTCGACGAAGCGCCCGTCCGCTTCCTGGCGAAAGAGGCGATTGACCAGGGAGGGATCGCGGACCGCGCCGTGCTCGCCGCTCATCACCAGGTAGGCATCGAGATCGCCGTCGCCGTCGTAGTCGAAGAGGGCGCCTCCCGAGCCCACGTGCTCGGGAAAGAAAAAGCTGCCGTCGAGACCCGAGCGGTGGTCGAAACGCAGGCCCACCCGCTCGCTGACGTCCTCGAACCAGGCGGTCTCCGCGGCGGCGGCCGGAGCGGCCGGCAGCGGTTCGCGGGCGCTCTCCTGGCGGCAGGCGGCGAGCGCCAGCAAGGCGAACGGAACGACCTTCGCGGGGAGCTTCACGCCGGCGATGTTACACCCCGCCGCGTCGCGCCGGGGTTCGTGATACCATGCGCCGGCGCGTCTACCGGCTCGGGCCGGCCTTCTCCCCTGATCTCAGCGCCTCCCCGCCGGGGCGCGTATCCGTCCGGCGCAGACTTCGCCGGCAGCTGCGAGTCGGCCCGCGACGTCCCCGGCATGGTTCCGTATCCCAGGCGGACACGCGGATGCTCCCGGGCAGCGGGTCCCGGTCCTGCGGGCCGATCGCGCGACGGAACATCGTGGAGCACAGCACGAGCGCCGCCGGGCGCGGGCGCCGCCGCGGCCGCTACCGCTCGCCGGCGGCGCCTTGCAGGGTGATCGAAAGGGGTCAAACGACGATGGGCGAAGAGATCTTTCAGCGCTACGCGGACGAATACGGTCCGGAGAAGATCGTCTACATCTACGAGCCTCGCTGCGGTCTGAAGGCGATCGTGGTGATCGACAACGTTTCCGCCGGACCGGCGATCGGCGGCATCCGCATGGCTCCGGACGTCTCCACCGAGGAGGTCTTCCGCCTGGCCCGGGCGATGACCTGGAAGAACGCCCTGGCGGGCATCCCGCACGGCGGCGGCAAGTCGGGCATCCTCGCCGACCCCACCACCCCCAATAAGGAGACCTTGATCCGCCAGTTCGCTCGCGCCATCGAGCGCCTGGACGGCTACATCCCGGGCCCCGACATGGGCACCGACGAGGTGTCCATGGCCTGGATCCGCGACGAGATCGGCCGTTCGGTGGGCCTGTCCAAGGTGCTCGGCGGCATCCCTCTCGACCAGATCGGCGCCACCGGCTTCGGCCTGGCGATCTGCGCCGAGGTGGCGCAGGAGTTCTCCGACCTCAAGCTCCAAGGGGCGCGGGTGGTGGTGCAGGGCTTCGGCAACGTCGGCACCCACGCCGCGCGTTACCTGGTCGAGCGCGGCGCGGTGCTGGTCGCCGCCAGCGACCTCGACGGCACGGTCTACGATCCCGACGGCCTCGACGTCGCCAAGCTGACGGCGATCAAGCACGAGACCGGGCGGGTGACCGACAGCGAGCAGGGCGAGAAGCTGCCGCGCGGCGCCTGGGTCGACCTGCCGTGCGAGATCGTGGTGCCGGCGGCGCGTCCCGACGCCATCGACGAGACCAACGCCGGTCGCCTCGACTGCAAGGTGGTGCTGCAGGGCGCCAACATCGCGGTGACGGCGCGGGCCGAACGCATCCTGCACGACCGCGGCATCCTGTCGATCCCCGATTTCGTCGCCAATGCCGGCGGCGTCATCTGTGCGGCGGTCGAGTACCGGGGCGGCACCCAGCGCCAGGCCTTCGAGACCATCGAAGAGAAGATCCGCGAGAACACCCGCGAGGTGCTCAAGCTCGCCCGCGCCCACAGTCAGATGCCCGCCGAGGCGGCCCTTGCACTGGCCAAGCAACGGGTGGCGGAAGCCATGGCCTACCGGCGCTCGCGTTAGCGTCCGGCGGGGCGCCGGTTTATGATCGTCGCTGGATTCCCGCGCGGGTCGCCGCTGCACTCAAGCCCGCGGCGCAGCCCGCCGGCGAGGCGCGCGGCCCGCCGCCGGCCGCGGCGACCTGTCGGGAGACGCCGCCCGTGAGCTCGAAATCCTTTCTCGGCATTTTCGGCCAGAACGCCGAGGCACGGGCCGAGCTGCTCTACCACCAAGGCAAGCTCGAGCGGGCGGCCAAGCTCTACCGCAAAGCCGGGAACCACCGCCGGGCGGCGGCGATCTTCGCCGAGAGCGGCAACCACCAGCAGGCGATCGAGAGCTACCGCCAGGGGAACGAGCCGGCGAAGGCGGCCGAGCTGCTGGAGAAGGCCGGCGACTTCGACGCCGCGGCATCGGCCTACGAAGAGGCGGAGGAGTGGGGCAAGGCGGCACGGCTGTGGGAACGGGCCGAAGACTACGCCCGGGCGGCGGAGCTCTACGCCCGGGTCGAGCGCTATGCCGAAGCCGGCCAGTGCTACGCCCGCTCGAATCAGCACGACAAGGCGGGGGAGGTCTTCGCCCGTGCCGGCAATCATCCGGCGGCGGCGGACGCCTTCCTGGCGGCGGAATCCTACCTGCAGGCCGGCGAGCACTACCTGGAGGCCGGCAATACGGCCGCCGCCCTGGACGCCCTGTCGAGCGTCGAGCCGGCAGCCGCCGACTATTCCCGAGCCTGCCAGCTGCTGATGCCGCTGCTGATCGAGGAGGGGCACTACGACCAGGCAGCGGCGCGTCTCGAGCCGCTGCCGGTCGCCGCAGGACTCTACTGGCGCGGTCGCCTCGCCGAGGCGCGCCGGGAGCTGCAGGAGGCACGCCGGCTCTACCAGCAGCTGGTTCGGGAGCACGGCGGCTACCGCGACGCCACCCGGCGTCTGGCGCGGCTCGAGGAACGCCCGGAGCCGGAGCCGGATGCGGTCGCCCGCCGGCCTGCCGCCCCGCCGGCGGCGGCCGCAGGGCGCGAGCCGACCCTGGCCGAGCTGGTGCCCACCGCCGCCGCCCTCGCCGACCTGCCGTTCACCATCACCGGCGAGATCGAGCCCTGGTGGCCGGGATGCGAGCTGTGCCGGGCGGAGGACCGGCGCAGCCAGGGAAAACGCCTGCTGCTGGTCGTCCCGCTCTCCGCTCTCGGCCCGGAGGTGGAGGCCTTCCGTCGCGCGGCGGCCCAGATCCAGGCCCTCAAGCACCCCTCCGTACTGCGCCTGGACGAGGTCTACCTGACCGAGGAGCGCGTCATCCTGTGCTACGAGCCCTTCGCCGGCGACCTCCTCTCGCGCCAGCTGGCCGGGCCCTGGCGGCCGACGCCGAACGCGGCGCTCCATCTGCTGATGCAAGCCTCCGAAGCCCTCTCCGCCGCCCACAAGCTGGGGCTGGTGCACGGCTGGCTGTCCCCCCGCACCATCCTGATCGACGACGCCGAGCAGATCCGTCTGATCGGCTTCGGCCTCGAGCGCCTGCGCCCCGCCGGCGATCCGACGACGGTGGCCTACCGGGCGCCCGAGCTGCGCCGCGATCTGCCGCCGGCGCCGGCCACCGACATGTTCAGCCTCGGGCTGTTGGGGGTCGAGCTGCTCGGCGCCCTGCTGCCCGCCGACTGGAGCCGCGGCCGCATCGAGCCGGAGGAGGTCCGCTGGCCCGAAGGCGTCGCCGAGCTGGCCGGCGATTCCCTGCGCGAGGCCCTGGTGCGCTGCCTGGCACGGGAGCCGATCGAGCGGCCGTCGGCGGAGGTGGTGGCCCGCACCCTCAACGCCCTTGGGCTGATGCCCGGCCAGGTGCTGCAAGGGCGCTACGAGATCCAGGGCGAGCTCGGCCGCGGCGGCATGAGTCGGGTCTACCGCGCCTATGACCGGGTGATGGCGGAGGAGGTGGCGATCAAGACCCTGCTGGCCTCGGCCCTGCGCCATCCCGACGAGGAGCGGCGCCTGCTGCGCGAGGTCCAGATCTGCCGCAAGATCAGCCATCCGAACGTCGTGCGGGTGCACGATCTGGGGCAGTTCCCGGGCGGCGTGTTCATCACCATGGAGCTGCTCGACGGAGAGGGGCTCGACCGGCTCATCCGGCGCGCCGCGCCCCTGCCCCTGGACGAGGTGCGGCGCATCGTGCAGCAGATCGCTCTCGCCCTGGTCGAGGCCCACCGGCTGGAGATCGTCCACCGCGACCTCAAGCCGGGCAACGTGATCCTGGTCGGCGATCGGGTCAAGGTGCTCGACTTCGGCATCGCCCGCATGGGCGCCGGCGCCGGCCAGCCCAACGTCACCCGCACCGGCGAGGTGATCGGCTCGCCGCTCTACATGGCGCCGGAACAACTGCAGGGCAAGCCGGTGGACGGAGCGTGCGATCTCTACGCCCTGGGGGTCATCACCTTCGCCATGCTCACCGGCCGCGAGCCCTTCCTCGGCGAGGACGCCACCGCGGTAGCCCTGCAGCACCTGCGAGACGCCCCCCCCGATCCGCGCGAGCTGCGCCCCGACCTGCCCCCGGCCTGGGCCGCACTGGTCGACCAGATGCTCGCCAAACCACCCGCCGATCGCCCCACCGCCGCCGACCTGGCGCGGGCGGTCGGCACGCTGCCGGCCTGATCGGCCGCAGAGGAGCCGTCCCGATGCGAAACCTGATCCTCTTCGTCTTCGTGCTCGCCATCTTCGTCCTCGGTGCCCTCACCGGCGCCCTGCTGCTGCCGCGCAGCGAAGGTCAGCCGGCGACGGCGGCCGACCCGGCGCCGCCGCCCCTCGACCCCGAGCTGACGCCGGAAGAGGTGCGCGACATCACCGTCTTCCGCGAGGTCTCGCCGTCGGTGGTGCACATCTCGACCATCCAGCGCCGGCGGGATTTCTTCTCCCTCAACGTCTTCGAGATCCCCCAGGGCACCGGCAGCGGATTCGTCTGGGACGACGACGGGCACGTGGTGACCAATTTCCACGTCGTGCGCGGCGGCAACTACTACGCCGTCCGCTTCGCCGACCAGAGCGACTGGGAGGCGACCCTGGTCGGACTGGCGCCGAATAAGGACCTGGCGGTGCTCAAGATCGACGCCCCGCGCGGCCGCCTGCGGCCGATTCCGCTCGGCCGCTCGAGCGCCCTGCAGGTCGGCCAGCGGGTGCTGGCGATCGGCAACCCCTTCGGCCTCGACCACTCCCTGACCATCGGCGTGGTCAGCGCCCTCGGCCGCGAGCTGCAATCCCCCGGCGGGCGGCTGATCCGCGACGTCATCCAGACCGACGCGGCGATCAACCCGGGCAACTCGGGCGGCCCGCTGCTCGACTCCGCCGGCCGCCTGATCGGCGTCAACACCGCCATCTACAGCCCCAGCGGCGCCTCCTCCGGCATCGGCTTCGCGGTGCCGGCCGACACCGTGCGGCGGTTGGTGCCGCAGCTGATCGAGTACGGCGAGCCGGTGCAGCCGGGCATCGGCATCGTCCTCCTGCCCGACAGCTACGCCGCGCGCTGGGAGCTCGACGGGGTGGTCATCCAGAGCGTCAGCCCCGGGGGCCCGGCGGCCCGGGCCGGCCTCAAGGGGATCGAGATCACCCCCCGCGGCCGGGTGATCGTCGGCGATCGCATCGTCGCCGTCGACGGCCAAGCGGTGCGCTCGACCGACGACCTGATCTACCTCTTCGAGCAGGCCGGCGTCGGCGGCCGGGTCACCCTGACGGTGGAACGCGACGGCGAACAACGCCAGGTCGAGATCCAGTTGATCGCTCTCGAGTAGCGCCGGTAGCGCAATCGGGATCGGCTATACTGCGGCTCCATCGCGCCGGAGCAGGGCATCGACGCCGAAACTCGACGGGGTAAGGGCGATGGACCGGTAACGTGGGTAAGCCTGACACCTTTTCGCCAGAGCGGCTCGGGGGACGGGACGACTGGCTACGGCAGCTGGCTGACGGCAACGCGGCCACCCTCCTGGTCTACGACCACGAGGGGGTGCTCTACGCCAATCCCGCCGTCGAGCGGCTGACCGGCTATGCCGCTGCCGAGCTGGTCGGTCGCGACGTCTTCTGGCAGCTGATCGCCGCCGACGAGCGGGTGGCGGTGCGCGCCCGGATGTGCGCCTGGCTGGACGGGCAACGCGGGCCGCGTTGCCAGGAGCTGCGCCTGGTGCACCGCGACGGCCGCACCCGCCAGGTCGAGATGTCGGTCACCACGATCCGCTTTGGCGACCGGCCGGCCGGCCTCGCCACCCTGATCGACGTCACCGCCTATCGCCAGGCCGAAGCGGTGACCCTGGCGGCGGTCGGCGACGGCGTCATCCGCACCGACGCCAGAGGACGGATCGATTACCTCAACCCGGTCGCCGAGCGCTTGACCGGCTACAGCCTGGCGGAGGCCCGCGGCCGCCGGGTGGGGGAGATCTACCGCGTGGTCGCCGAGTCGACCCAACAGGGCCGCAACGACCCGATCTCCGTCTGCCTGGCGGAGAAGCGCGCCGTGGCGTCGCCCGGGCTCTTCACCCTCCAGGGACGCGGCGGCCATGAGCTGACGGTACGCGATACGGTGCTGCCGATCCTCGACCACGACGACTCGGTGATCGGCGCGGTGCTGGTCTTCCACGACCTCACCGAGCTGCGCGGGCTGGAGCGGGAGATGGCCTACCTCGCCAGCCACGACGCCCTCACCGGCCTGCTCAACCGCCTGGAGCTCGAGATCCACCTCGAGGCGGCCCTCGAAGCCGCCCGCGAACGCCAGACCCGCTACGTCCTCCTCTTCCTCGACGTGCAGCAGTTCAAGCTGATCAACGACGCCTGCGGTCATCTCGCCGGCGACGAGCTCCTGTGTCAGGTGGCGCGCCTGCTGAACGGCACGGTGGGCGAGGAGGGGGTGTTGGCGCGGGTCGGCGGCGACGAGTTCGCGGTGCTGCTGGAGAACACCACCATGGCGCGGGCGCGGGAGATCGCCGGCGCCATCCAGCAGGCGGTGCGCGACTATCGCTTCACCTGGGCGGGGCAGGTCTTCGAGATCAGCGTGGCGATCGGCCTGGTACCGATCACCGCCCGCAGCGAGAGCGTGGTGCAGGTGCTCAAGGCGGCGGATACCGCCTGCTTCCTGGCGCGCGAGAGCGGCACCAACCGCATCCACGAGCACCGCTCGCGGGACGTCGCCGCCGCCGCACGCCACGGCCAGGCGAAGTGGGTGCAACGCATCCGCCGGGCGCTGGCGGAGGACCGCTTCTGCCTCTACCACCAGCGCATCCGTCCCCTCGCGCCGGCGGACCCGCGGCGCGACATGCACGAGATCCTGCTGCGGATGGTCGGCGCGGAGGGGGCGAGCGTGGAGCCGGCGCACTTCATCCCGGTCGCCGAGCACTACCGCCTGGCGCCGGTGATCGATCGCTGGGTGGTGCGCCAGTCCCTGCGCCTGCTCAGCCAGGGAGCCGCGACCCTCGCCGACCGTCCGGTGAGCATCAACCTCTCGGGTCAATCCCTCGGCGACGAGACCTTCCTCGGCTACGTCGTCGAGCGCATCGAGGCCAGCGGCCTGCCGACCGAGCGCCTGTGCTTCGAGATCACCGAGACCGCGGCGGTCGCCGACCTGGAACGGGCGGTGGCGTTCATCGATGCGCTCAAGGGCATCGGTTGCCGCTTCATCCTCGACGACTTCGGCAGCGGGCTGTCGTCCTTCGCCTACCTCAAGGACCTGCCCGTCGACCTGATCAAGATCGACGGCGAGTTCGTGCGCAGCCTGGAGACCGACCCGATGCGCCGCGAGATCGTCCGCGCCATCCACCAGATCGGCCGCACCATGGGCCTCCAGACCATCGCCGAATGGGTGGAGACCGAGAGCACCTACGACCTGCTGTGCCAGCTGGAGATCGACTTCGCCCAGGGCTTCTACGTCCACCGCCCCGAGCCCATCGACGAAGAGACCTGCCGCCTGCGGTCCGAGTCCTTCAGGCGTTGACGCCGAGCTCGACCCCCGGCAGGCAGCGCTCCGCGATGCGCTCGGCGAGCCGCCTGAAGTCCCTCCGCGCCTCGGCCACCGCCACGAAGTGGGAGCCGATCGCCCCGTCGGCGGGCCGCAGATCGAATATCGGCTTGCGTGCCTCCTGCGCCATAGGCATCAGGCTGCGGTAGTGCTTGAGGAGGGCGAGACAGTTGCGATCGTCCGCGAAACTGACCCCCGCATGCGAGGGGTCCTCGAGGACGTGCTCGGCGTAGACCCCGGGGATGCGGCGCACCCAGCGCTCGTAGGCCTTGACCGGCCGATCGAGGCGCACGGCGTGTTGCAAGACGACGTA
>RFGL01000367.1 GCA_003697015.1 Acidobacteriota bacterium
CGCCGCCGCCGCCGGCGCCGGGCTCCCAGCCCCTGGGCACCCTGGTGGTGGGGGTCAACGGCGTCGGCAAGACGACCTCGATCGCCAAGCTGGCGCATCTCGCCCGCCGCCGGGGCGAGAAGGTGGTGCTCGCCGCCGGCGACACCTTCCGCGCCGCCGCCATCGAGCAGCTCAGTCTGTGGGGCGAGCGCCTCGGCGTCGACGTGGTGCGCCAGCAGCCGGGCGGCGACCCGGCGGCGGTGGTCTACGATGCCCTGCAGGCGGCGCGGGCGCGCGGTGCCGCTCAGGTCATCGCCGACACCGCCGGCCGGCTGCACAACAAGTCGCACCTGATGGAGGAGCTGGCCAAGATCGGCCGGGTGATCGGCCGCGAGGGCGACTTCGCACGCCGTACGCTGCTGGTGCTCGACGCCACCACCGGCCAGAACGCCATCGCCCAGGCGCGGGAGTTCCAGAACGCGGTACCGATCGACGGGGTCTTCCTGACCAAGCTCGACGGCACCGCCAAGGGCGGCATGGCGGTGGCGGTGGCGCGCGATCTGCGCCTGCCGGTGCTCTATCTCGGCGTCGGGGAGGGCGCCGAGGACGTCGTCGAATTCGATCCGCGGGCCTTTGCGTCGGCTCTCCTCACATGAGGGAGACCCAGCTCTCGGGCGCCGCCCGCCAGCACCTGCGCCACGCGCTCAAGCTGGCGGCGCGCGGTCGCTACCGCACCTCCCCCAATCCGATGGTCGGCTGCGTGGTGGCCCGGGGCGAGCAGGTGATCAGTACCGGCTACCACCGCCGGGCAGGAGGGCCGCATGCCGAGGTCGAGGCCCTGCGCCAGGCCGGCAGCCGGGCGCGCGGCGCCACCCTCTACGTCACCCTCGAGCCCTGCAATCACCACGGCCGGACGCCCCCCTGCACCGAGGCGGTGATCGCCGCCGGCATCGCCCGGGTGGTGGCCTGCCACCGCGATCCCAATCCGGCGGTGGCCGGGGGCGGATTCGCCCGCCTGCGCGCGGCGGGCATCGAGGTCGAAAGCGGCCTACTGGTGCCCGAGGCGGTACGGCTCAATTGGCGATTCCTGGCCGCGGCCCGCTACCGCCGGCCGGCGGTGACCCTGAAGTGGGCGATGAGCCTCGACGGCCGCATCGCCACCGCCGCCGGCGAGAGCCAGTGGATCTCCTCCCCCGCCGGCCGGCGCTGGGGGCTGGAGGAGCGCGAGACCCACGATGCGATCCTGGTCGGCAGCGGCACCGCCCTGGCCGACGATCCGCGCCTCGATCGCCGCCTGCGGCGGGCCGGACGGCCCAACGTGCGGGTGATCCTCGATCGCCGCTTGCGCCTGTCGCCGGCGGCGCGGCTGTTCACCGTGCCCGGCGAGGTGCTGGTATATGCTCGCCGCGGCAGCCCGGCCGACAACCGCCGGGCGCTCGAGGCCCGCGGCGCGACGGTGGTCGAGCTGGAAAAGGTGGAGCCGGCGGCGGTGCTCGCCGACCTCTTCGACCGCGGCGTCGCCAGCCTGCTGATCGAGGGCGGCGCCGAGGTCGCCGCGGCCTTCGTCGAGGCCCGTCTCTTCGATCGGGTGGCGGTGGACTGCGCGCCGATCCTGATCGGCGGCCGAACGGCCCCCGGTCCTGTGGGCGGCGCCGGCATCCCCCGCCTGGCCGATGCGTTGCGCCTCGCCGATCTGCGGCTCGGCCGGCGCGGCGGCGACCTCTTGATCACGGGATTCCGCGACGGATGTTTACCGGACTTGTACGCCAGCGTGGGCGGCTCCTAGCCGACCCCGAGCCGTCGGCGGAGGGCGGCGTCCGGCTGTGGATCGATCACGGTATCGAGCTCGGCGCCGAGCTCGAGGTCGGCGCCAGCCTGGCGGTGTCGGGGGTGTGTCTGACCGTCGTCGAACGGCGGCGGGAGAGCTCGGCGGTCGAGCTTTCGCCGGAGACCCTGCGGCGCACCACCCTCGGCGATCTGCGGGCCGGGTCGGAGGTCAATCTCGAGCCGGCGCTGCGCGCCGGCGAGCCTCTCGGCGGACATTGGGTGCAGGGGCACGTCGACGGCACGATCGAGGTGCTCGCCCGGCGCCGGCTCGGCGACCACCGGGAGGTCGATTTCGCCCTGCCCGCCGCCCACCGGGCGCATCTGGTGGAGAAGGGCTCGGTGGCTCTCGACGGGGTCAGCCTGACCGTCGCCGGGCTGGCGGAGGACCGTTTCACCGTCGCGCTCATCCCCCATACCCTCGAGGTCACCACCCTCGGCCGGTTGCGCACCGGCGACCGGGTCAATCTCGAGGTCGACGTCCTGGCCAAGTACGTCGCCCGGGCCCTGGCGGTCTACCGCCGGCCGCCGGCGTGAGGGCGGCTCGATGGCCCGTCCCGTCCGCCAGCTGCCCGAGCCGGCGCGTTTCTGGATCGCCTTCGCGGTGCGCCGCTGGCGCGGCATGAACGCGCCGTGGACCGACCTGGCGGGCGGTCTCTACCATCCGCCCAGCCGGCCGCCCCTCGCCCTGCCGGAGCTCGACGCCGGGCGGGTCGACGACCTGCTCTACCTGCCGCCGGTGGCGCCGTCCCTGGCCGCGGCGCGGGATCGTCTGGCCGCTGCCCTGGCGGAAGAGGGGATCCCCGTCTTGCTGCAACTGCGCTGCGGCGAGCGCTGCGCCGCACCGCCGCCGACGACGGTGGTGTACGACCTGCTGGGGCCGCTCTTGAGCGGCGAGCTGGCGTGTCTGTCGGAGTTGCCGGCGGGCAGCTGCGCGGCGTGGCCTCTGGTGCCGGGGATCAGCGACCGGCCGGAGCTCTGGCGCGAGGGCCTGGCGCGCCTGCGCGACGCCGGAGCGGCGGTGGTCCAGGCCTGCCGGGTGGAGATCGAGCCGGCGGCGCGCAGCCGCCTCGCCGCCGAACGCAGCTCGCGGGTCTTCGACGCCCTCTTCCACGGTACGCCGCCGTCCGAGCGCGCTTTCGCCCGTCTCGCCCACCGCCACGGCATCGCCCCCTTCCTGGCGCGGCCGGCGAGCGGGGCGACGCCGCTCAAGCGGCGCAACCGGCAGCTCGCCGCCGCCCTCCTGATGGCCGGCGAGCTCACCCTCCGCCTCGGTCGTTCCCTGACCGCGGGCCACGCCCTGCTGCGCGCCGCCCGCGGTGCGGAGGAGACCGAGCACGACCTGACGGCCCTCGTCCGCGAGGGCAATCTGGGGGTTCTCGGCTGGCTCGACGAGGCCGCGCGCGGGGTGGTCGAGGAGATGGTGACGCAGGGCCGCTCGTCCCTGGTCGAGGAGCTGTCGGCGGCCTACCTCGAGCCGGAGGACGAGGCCTCCGGCGGATGATAGGCGCGGTAGCGCAGGTAGCTGTAGACCACCATCGCCAGCGCTCCGAGCACGGCGCAGGCGACCAGCACGCCGATCGCCGCCGGCGCCCGCAACAGGCCGCCGCCGAGCAGCATCAGCAGCCCGAGGACGGCGAAGACGCGGCCGCCGAAGCGGTGGGTCTCGGCCCACACCCGCTCGTCCTCCAGGGTCCAGGGCGTGCGGATGCCGACGAACCAATTCGATCGCAGGCGGGGGAGGGCGAAGCCCAGGCCGAGGAAGAGCAGGCCGATGCCGGGCACGATGATGCGGCCCAGGTCGAGGCGGCCGCCGCTCAGGGTGGCGCCCATGGTGACCAGCTGGAGGACGAGAAAGAAGCCCAGGACGAGAGCCGCCAGCAGGAGGTAGGGGGTGCGGAAGTGAGCGTAATGGCGGCGCCGTGGATCGATCGCGGGCAGCAGGGCGAAGAGGAGGGTGGTGGCGCTGATCACCAGCGGCCAGACCAGCACCCCGGTGAGGCGCGAGCCGTAGCCGTCGGGCAGACCGCCGGCGCCCCAGTGGATCGGCACCCGCTCCGGCAGACGGGGGTAGTACCAGAAGGCGATCAGCCAACTGATGAGGGTGATCAGGCCGGCGGGCCAGAAGTCGCGTGCTCTGAGACCGGTGTCGCCGTTCATCGTCCGTCTCCCGAAATGCGCCTCCACCATCCTACCGCCGGCCGGCGGCGTCGGCCCAGCGCGGCTCAGGGCGCGGTGGCAGCGGCCGGTACCAGCCGCACCTGCAGCACCCGGGGCCACAGCTTGCCGGTCAGGTAGTAGGTATCGCTCTGCGGGTCGTAGGCGATGCCGTTGAGCACGTCGGTGCCGCGGCGCTCGGCCGGACTGAGCAGCTGGTGGGCGTCGGCGACGGCGGTGACCTCGCCGCTCGCCGGGTCGATGCGCACCAGCCGATCCTGCTGGAAGACGTTGGCCCAGACCTGACCGTCCACCGCCTCGAGCTCGTTGAGACCGCGCAGGGGGCGGCCGTGCAGGGTGACGGCGACGCTGCCCTCGACGGCGAAGGTCTCGGGGTGGCGGAAGGTGAGCCGGTCGCTGCCGTCGGACATGATCAACCGCCGGCCGTCGAAGGCCAGGCCCCAGCCCTCCCCGCGGTAGGACAGCCGGCCGCGCCGGCGCAGGCTGTCGCGGTCGTAGACCAGGGCGCGCTCCGCCTTCCAGGTCAGCTGCACCAGACGATCGTCGACCCGGGCGAGACCCTCGCCGAAGAATCGCCGGCGCAGGCGCTGGCGAGCGAGGACGGCGCCGCTCTGCGGCGCCACCCGCCGCAGCTCGGAGCGGCCGTACTGACCGGTGCTCTCGTAGAGCACGCCGTCGTGCCACACCAGCCCCTGGGTGAAGGCACGCGGGTCGTGGGGGTGGGCCGCCACCAGCCGCGGCACCAACCGGGTGATCGGCAGCTCGTCGGTGGCGACGCCGCGTCGCAGGTCGAAGCTGCGGCGGACGAAGGTGACGTCGCTCCGCACCACCGACAGCACCGGCCGCACCAGCACTCCCGGCGGTCGCGGCGGCACCGCGACCGGCAGGCCCTCGAGCTGCTCGACCACCGTCAGCCACACGGGCCCGTCGTCGCGGGCGGTGACGACCACCTCCTCCTGCGCCGCCACCGGCAGGCGCAGCACCACCGCCGCCGGGCCGCTGGGGCCGTGCAGGGCGAGGCCGGCTCCCGCCAGCCG
>RFGL01000368.1 GCA_003697015.1 Acidobacteriota bacterium
CACCAGCCGCACGCCGTCCTCGACCCGCTCGAGCACCCGCCGGGGCACGCTGCCGGCGCGCTCGAGCAGGCGGCTTTTGTCGATCGTCGCCACCTGCGAGACGTTGATCACCGAGGGCTTCTTCAAGCCCGTCTCCCGGCTGCTGCAGCGGACGTTGCCTGGGGCGGCGGCGAGGCGCAGGTTGGAGGTGATGGCGATCACCACCACGGTAGCGATCGGGCTGTCGTTGAAGTCATCGGTTTGGAGGATCAGAGCCGGGCGGCGGTAGCCTGGCGCAGAGCCCGCGGGGCGTCCCACAGCGGCCCACCAGATCTCACCGCGACGCACTACCAATCCTCGCGCAGCGCCTCGGCCTGGAGCTCGTCGAGAACCGCATCCATGGCCGACGGCTCCTCGCCGTAGACCTTCGCCAGCGCCTCACGAACCCCCAGCGCCCGGTGCTCTCTGAGGAACGCCTCGAGGGCCCGGGCGTAGAGCTGGCTGCGCGACGTCCGCAGCTGTGCGGCCAGCCGCTCGCCAGCCTCGAACAGCTGATCGGGCAGGGAGATCGCGATCTTCATGGGCCGCAGTATGACAGTTTCATACCCGCGGCTCAACCCACCCGCAGCGCCTCGCCCGGCTGGAGGCGCATGGCGCGGCGGGCGGGGAGGTAGCAGGCGGCGAGGGCGACGGAGGCCAGCAGCAGGGCGGCGGCGAGCCAGGTGGCGGGATCGCCGGGGGCGACGCCGTAGAGGAATCCACGCAGCAGGCGGGCGACGGCGGCGGTGACGGCGAGGCCGCCGGCCAGGCCCCAGGCGACGAGGGCGAGTCCCTGGCGCAGGACCAGGGCGGCGACCGCGGCGGGACGGGCGCCCAGGGCCATGCGGACGGCCAGCTCACGCCGCCGGCCGGCGGTGGCGTAGGCGACGACGCCGTAGACCCCGACCAGGGCCAGGACGGTGCCGAGGAGGCCGAGGACGGCGGCGACGGCGGCGCCCCAGCGCAGCAGGAAGTAGCCGAAGGCGCCGTCGAGGGCCTGTTCCAGGGTCTGGAGCTCGGCGATCGGCAGCTCCGGGTCGAGGGCGGCGACGACGGCGCGGACCCGGGCCATGAGCTCGGCGGGCGGCGCGTCGCCGCGCAGGTGGACGACGCGCAGGGCGTGGTAGTCCTGGGCCAGGGGGCGGTAGAAGTAGGGCCGCGGCGGCTCGAGCAGCTGCCGATACTTGCCGTCCTTCGCCACGCCGATCACGTCGAGAAACGGGCCTTCGGGGCCGCTGGCGCTGAAGCGCTCGCCGACGGCGTCGGCGCGGCCCCACAGGCGCCGGGCCAGGGTCTCGTTGACCACCGCGACCAGCGGTGCGCCGTCGTCGTCGCGCCCTTCGATGGCGCGGCCGTGGAGGATCGGGATGCGCAGGGTCTTGAAGTAGCCGGGGCCGACGGCGTTGTAGAAGGCGCTCTCGCCGCCGCCCTCCGTCGCCGGCTGCCGCCCCTCGGCGACGACGTCGCTGAGCAGCCAGTAGTAGCCCATCGGCACCGAGTGGGCGGCGGCCGCCGAGGTCACCCCGGGGAGCGCTTCCAGGCGCTCGCTCAGCTGCTGGTAGAAGCGCTCTCCCGCCGCCCGATCGAGGCCGCGGTGGCCGACGTCGAGGGTGAGGTCGACGACGCCGCGGGGGTCGAGGCCGAGGTCCATGTGGCGCGCCAGGACGAGGCTGCGGGTCAAGAGACCGGCGACGATCAACACCACCAGGGCGGCGGCGATCTGGGCCGCCACCAGGGCGCCGCGCAGGCGCTGTCTGCCGCCGCCGTCCGCCGCCCCGCGCAGGGCGCTGGCGATCCGCGGCCGCGCCGCTCGCGCCGCCGGCGGCAGGCCGACGAGGAGGGCGCTGGCAGTCGCCGCCAGCAGGGTGAAGCCCAGCACCCGGACGTCGGGGCCGAAGTCGAAGCGCAGGGGCACCATCTCCCCCAGCTCGAGGCCGGCGAGGAGGCGGCTCGACGTCCACCCGAGAGCGACGCCGCAGAGGCCGCCGCGGAAGGCCAGCAGCGCCCCCTCGGCGAGCAGCTGGCGCGCCAGTCGGCCGCCGCCGGCGCCGAGGGCGGCGCGGATCGCCAGCTCCCGCCGCCGGCGGGTGGCGCGCAGCAGGAGGATGCCGGCGACGTTCAGGCTCGCCACCAGGAGGACGAGGGCGGCGAGGGCGAGGAAGATCGCCGCCATGGTCTCGGCGGCCTGGCGCGACATCGGCCACGGCCGCTGCAGACCTTGGGGATCGAGGCGCAGGCGCAAGCCGTGGTTGAGCTCGGGGTAGCTCGCCTCGAGACGCCGGGCGAGGACTTCGAGCTCGGCGCGGGCGTCCACTGCGCTCGCCCCCGGCGCCAGTCGGCCGACCACCGACAGGGCGCCCCCGGGACGGCGTTCCTCGAACAGGCCGGCGTATTGGCGGTAGCCGAGGTCGATCATCCCCAGGGGCAGGAAGGCGTCGATCTCGAGCAGGGCGTAGACCCCGGCGAAGCCCTCCTCCGCCACCCCGGCGACGGTGAAGGGCCGGCCGTTGACGCGCACGCTCCGGCCGACGATCGCCGGATCGCCGCCGAAGCGGCGCTCGAAGTAGCCGGGGGCGAGGACGACCACCGGGTCGGCGCCGGGGGTCGTGCCCTCGCCGGGGGCGAGCACCCGGCCATGGCTGGCGATGACGCCGAGGGTGTGGAAGAAGTCGCCGCTGACGTAGCTCACGGCGATGCGCTCGGCGTGGCCGTCGACCGCCAGGCCGACCGCCCCCGGCACGTAGGCCGTCATCGCGGCGAGGCTCCGGCTCTGCCGCCGCAGGTCGACGAAGTTGCGGTAGGCGACGCCGCCGGAGCGGTGCGGGCCGGCGGCGTGGTAGCTCTGGATCTCGACCAGCCGCCCCGGGTCGTCGACCGCCGGCAGCGGCCGCAGCATCAGGCCGTTGATCACCCCGACGATCGCCGCATTGGCGCCGATGCCGAGCCCCAGGGTCAGCACCACCACCACGGCGAAGCCCGGCGCCCGCCGCATCTGCCGCGCCGCAAAGGCGAGGTCCGAGCGCAGGTCGTCGAGCCAGGCGGTCATCGCGCCCTCGTGCTCGCGTTTGGAGGCCGGGGCCAGGCGGCCATGACGGCACCCTACCAGAGGCCGGAAGAGGTCCGGCGGCGGAGGCCGGCCTGGCCTACGCCGGTACCGCCGCCGGCTGCGTCCAGCGCGCGACGTCGTCGTCGACGTAGATCACCCGCCGCCCGGCGCGCTCGAGCAAGGCGCTGGCGGCAGCGGCACGACCGCCGCTGCGGCAGTAGACGAGCACGTCTTTGTCTTTCGGGATCCGCTCCAGCTGCGCCGCCAGCCGGGTGTGGGGGACGTTGATGGCGCCCTCGACGTGGCCCGCGCCATACTCGACGGCGCTGCGAACGTCGAGGACCGCGACGTCCGGCTGCCGGTAGCGCCGGCGGACGCCGTCGAAGTCGATGACCTCGGTTGAGCGCAGGGGGCCGCCGGCTTCGGCGTAGGCTGCGAGAGCAGCCGGCGTGACGTAGCCGGCGACGCGGTCGAGGCCGATGCGTACGAGGTCTCGGACGGCGTGGTCTACCCGGTCCCGGTCGATGACCAGGTAGACCACCTGCTCGGGCTCAACGTAGGAGCCGGCGATGGTCGGGAAGCTCTTGTCGAAGGGCGCGTGCAGGGAACCTTGGACGTGGCCGCGCATGAAAGCTCGGCGGTCGCGGCGGGCATCGAGCACCACCGCCCCGTTTCCCCGCGCCCGCTCGATCAACGCGTTGACGGTCAGGGTGCGAGGCCTGGGCAGGGCGCCGAGGAGGGGCACGCCCTCGTTGTTGAGGCGCTTCATGCGGCCGAAGTAGAGCGGCGGTTCGGGCTGGCCGTCGAGGATGGCGGCGACGAAGGCGTCTTCGCCCCGTCCGGCAGCGGCGATGGCGGCGTTGAAGCGCCGTTCGTAGCCGACGGTGGAGGTCGGAACCGCCCCGAGCGCTTTGCCACAGGCGCTGCCGGCGCCATGGGCGGGCCACACTTGCAGGTGATCGGGCAGCTCGAGGAAGCGCTGCACGGAGCGGAAGAGGGCGCGCGCCGCGGGTTCCTTGGCTCCGCTCTGGCCGGCGGCGGTCTCCAGCAGATCGGGCCGGCCGAGATCGCCGGCGAAGACGAAGTCGCCGGTGAAGATTCCGATCGGCTCGTTGGCGCCGGCGCCGCGGTCGACGACGAGGAAGCACACGTGCTCGGGGGTGTGGCCGGGGGTATGGAGGGTCTGGAGCTCGATCCCGCCGATGGTGAAGACGTCGCCGTCGCGCAGCGGACGGACGTTGTAGCGCCCGCCTTGAGCCCACTCGGACTGCCATTCGGGCCCCCCGGCAGCGGAGAGGTAGAGCGTCACGTCGAGGCGCTCGGCGAGCTCGCGGGCACCGGAAAGGAAATCGGCGTGGATGTGGGTTTCGGCCACTCCCACGATGCGCAGGCCTTCCTCCGCCGCCAGCTCCAGGTAGCGATCGACGTCGCGCTCGGGATCGACCAGCAAGGCTTCGCCGGTGCGCTGGCAGCCGATGAGGTAGGCGTACTGGGCCAGGTGCGGATCGGGAATCTGTCGAAAGAACATGGGTCTCTCCTCGGTCGTTGCTCGTCGGCCTCGCTTCTCTCGGGCCGGGTCTCAAGGCCGCCCCTAGCTCCCTGAGAGACACGACCGGGCGACAACGTTCCCTCCGCGTCCTGATTTGCTCCGGCCGCGGCCGCGCAGGGAGGCGTCGCGTCCGGTGCCCGCTCGTCCTACGCTAATGGATTCACGTGTTCGATGCCGGGGAAGCGCTTGAAATCGTTGTCGGTGGAATAGATCGGGCAGCCGTGCTCGAGGGCCAGCGCCGCGAGGTGTGCGTCAGAGGTCAGATTGCCCGCAGTGCCGACGCTGAGGACCAGGTTGCGCAAGATGGGCCAGTGATTGTCTCCCGGGCCGACGACCTCCACGAAGGGCTGGGCCAACCAGGAGTCGACGTAAGTGAGGGCGTCTTTCGGCGACAGCGGCCGCCGAAAGATGCCGCGCCGCGAGGTGATGCGGAGGAAGGCCAGCAGCACGATCCACGCCAACCCTACGCGCGCGGTTCCGGACAGGATCTCCTCGAGCCAACGACGTGCCTGCCGGTGGTGGACCGAGTCCGAGTCGATAGCGTAGATGAGGAGGTTCGCGTCGACAAGGATCACTTGCGCAGCTCGATCTTGTGAGCGATGGCTTCGTCCTCCAGTCGATCAGCCAGCCGCAGGGTTCGATCGAGGTCGACGCCCGGGCGCGTTCCTCCCAGGGACGAAGGCTTGACCCGATACCGTCGTGGCTTCGCCGCCGTACCGCCGGCGGCGAGACCAATACGCAAGGTCTGGTTCACGGTCGCCTTGAAGGAGGTTCCGCGCCGGTAGGCGAGCTCCTTGAGTTCTCTTGCGAGGTCATCGTCGAGGGTCAGGGTGGTTCTCACGGGCGCATCATAGCATACGTACCGCAGGCATCAACGCATCAAGATGATCGCGGCGGGTTTCGCCGTCTCGCTTCGCTCGCTGCGCTCCGGCCGCGTCCGCGAGGGGGTGGTCGCGTTTGCGCGTCTGCCGCCGATGCACCATTCGCCGCGGGCTCTATCGTCATGCTACGGGCTCAGCGGCGGGCCGGCGGCGGCAGTCGGTAGGCAGCGGGCACCGGCTTGAGCGGGCGGATGAGCCAGCGGGG
>RFGL01000369.1 GCA_003697015.1 Acidobacteriota bacterium
GGAGGTCTTGTCCTCGAGCACGGAGCGCAGGCGAAGCCGAGCACCGCGCGCAGAGGAACAAGCCTCCGTGCCCAAGTCGCCCACAACGAAGGCGCCCGGCCCCACGCAACGACCAGCCGGCCGTCCGACACCCCCGCACCCAGCAGCCGGGCGCCGTACCCGACCGGTGCCTCAGGAGGTCTTGTCCTCGAGCACGGAGCGCAGGCGAAGCCGAGCACCGCGCGCAGAGGAACAAGCCTCCGTGCCCAAGTCACCACCAGCGAAGGCGCCCGGCCCAACGCCATCTACGCTCAGCTCCCCCGCGAAGGCGCCCGGCCCAACGCCATCTACGCTCAGCTCCCCCGCGAAGGCGCCCGGCCCACCGCCATCTACGCTCAGGTCGCCTCAAGCGACGAAGCCTCACCCCCCGCACCCACCAGCCGCACGCCGGTCTCGAAGCAGTTTGCGCCGCCGAGTTGGTTGCAGGTGATTCCGGCGGAGGAGCTGGAGCGGCGGCGCAGCAGTGGGGCGATGTGGGCGGGTGCGAATACGCCCGGGCGCAGGCCGCGGCCGCGGGCGGAGGATGAGAACGGTTTCGCCCGGCCGGTGACGATCCGGCCCAAGGCGGTGACGGCGGCGGGGACGATGGGGGTGACGCGGCCGGGGCGGTATCGGGTGATGCGGGCGCCGCAGATCCACTTCTTCGTCGTGCCGGTCGTCGGCCCCGGCTTCGCCTTCTTCAACCTGAGCAACGATTTCGCCGTCACCGTCCCCACCGACCTCGGCCCCGACCAGGTGCCGAACGAGCTCCTCCTCCCCACCGCCGCCGGCGAGCCCCTCTCCCTCGAAGGCTGGAACCTGCGCACCAACGAACGCGTCTTCCAGGACATCCTGCCGCCGCCCGACCAAAGCCGCATCACCCTCCCCGCCGGCGAGCTCTACGGCGACGCCACGCCCCCCGTCCCCGCCGGCGGCTCCCCCGTCCGCTTCTTCCTCATCGAGCCCTCCGGCAGCGGCAGCCGCGAGCTCGCCCCCGGCCTCATCCAGAGCGAAAGCGCCGGCCGGCTCACCATCCAAGGCGACGACGGCGTCGCCCCGCCGCGCATCGACGTCCACCTCGCCGGCCTCGACGACGCCGCCGACGCCCGCGCCCAGACCACCGGCGACGGCTTCAGCCTCAGCATCCCCGCCACCGCAGGCAAGCGCTACCTCCTCGCCATCGGCGCCCGCGTCGGCCCCGACGACGACCTCGAAATCCGCTTCAGCGAGGGATTGAACCGCACCGACGGCATCGAAATCCACGACGACCTGCCGCGCCCCACCGGCGTCCCCCTCGACGTCGCCCTCATCGGCACCGGCGAGCTCGTCCGCCTGCGCCCCGCAAGCGGCTGGCAGGCCGGGCAGACCTACACCGTACGGCTCACCACCGGCCTGCGCGACGCCGCCGGCAACCCCTTCCTCGACCCCGCCGGCCCCCGCGCCGCCTTCGACGTCCAGATCGAAGCGCGCACCGCCCGAAACGCCACCACCTTCGACCTCGGCCCCGTACGCGACGTCGCCCGCATGGGAAGCCTCCTCTTCGCCGCCGGCGAAACCCAGGGCCTCATGGTCATCGACGCCAGCGACCCCGCCAACCTCAAAAACTACCTGCCCGGAAACCTCCGCTTCCCCCTCCCCCTCAACGAACCCGTCAAAGGCGTCGACGTCGACCCCCACGGTCGCGTCGTCTTCGTCGGCGGCGGCGTCTCCAACTTCGGCCTCGCCGTCATCCTCGACGCCCTCGCCATCGACCCCCAGAGCATCGACCTCACCGACCCGGCCTGGCGCGAGCCCCTCCTCGCCGGCACCACCATCCTCTCCGACCCCTTCACCGGCACCCAGACCCAGCTGCGCGAAGGCCGCCCGCGACGCATCGCCATCTTGTCAAACGATCAAACCGACGAATGGCTCGCCGGCGACCCGCCCCCCGCCGGCCTCACCGTCACCCCCGCCGTAGCGGCGACAGGAACAACAACCCTCACCCTCAGCGGCAGCGACGGCAGCCCCGGCCTGCCCGTCAGCTTGCGAAACCTTTCCCGCGGCACCCACCAGCGCGTCGACGCCGGGCCGAACGGCACCTACGTCTTCACCCTTGGCGTCCGCCCCGGCGACCGACTTCACCTCGCACGAAACCGCGCCAGCTACGCCTACGTCACCATCGACGCCCCCATCGACGACGGCTTCGGCCTCGTCATCGCCGACGTCAACCGCTTCTACCGCGAAGACGTCACCGCCCCCGAGCCCGCCGCCGGCCTCCTGCGCTACGCCGGCGGCTTCACCGTGCCCGAGCCGGCCGAAATCTTCTGCAACCCCAACGCCACCCGCGAGCCCGGCGACTTCATCGACGTCGCCATCCTCCAAGACGACGCCCCCGGCGCCCGCTTCCCCTTCACCGTCTTCGGCCTCGCCCACAGCTTCGGCCTGTGGATGCTCAAACCCAAAGCCAACGACCTCGGAGACGTCGACTTCCTGAACGGACAATGCGGCGAAGTCGACGGCGTCAAACGCATGGGCGGCATGGACGTCGTCCAGCGCTACCCCATGACCTTCATCGACGCCGGCGGAAACGAAAGCGTTCAACTGCGCGACTACGCCGTCATGACCAACGTCACCGGCACCGTCCTCATCGTCGACGTCACCGACCGCGAAAACATCTTCCTCGCCAGCCAAGTCCGACTCCCCGGCCAGGCGGGCAAAGTCACCGTCGACCGCCAGCGCCGGCGCATCCTCGTCTCCGGCCGCGGCGCCGGCATCTACGTCGTCGCCTTCGATCGCCTGTCGCGAAACCTCCTCGACGAAAACGGCGACGGCCAGGACGACCGACTCATCGAAACCATTCTCATCCCCGGCGAAGACGTCGCCGCACCGCCCATCGTCGTCCCCGAGCTGGGGATCATCCTCGCCGGCGGCGTCGCCCGCGGCATGACCTCCGTCGCCCTCGACGCCCCCGAGCTCTCCTTCGTGATCGAAAGCGAAGGCCGGCTCCAGGCCGTCGACCGCCTCGCCCCCTTCGGCGTGCCCACCGCCCCCC
>RFGL01000370.1 GCA_003697015.1 Acidobacteriota bacterium
CGGCGCCGGTGGACGCGGCGGTCACGGCGGCTACGCCGGCGGCGGTCACCACGACCACCACCGCCATCCCTACGGCGATCCCTATCGCCACGGCACCAGTTACCTCTACTACCTGATCCACGGCCGCTACGGCTCCTACTACGGCGATCCCTACTACGCCGGCTACCGCTACTCGCCGATCGGCCTCTATTTCGGCTTCTCGAGCTACTACCCGTACGACTATTGCTACGGCTACTACGCCCCCCCGGCGCCGGTGGTGGTCGCCGCCGGGGCCGAGCCCTACGAGCAGGGCGTCGGCGCCCTCGATCTCAACGTCAAGCCCAAGAAGACCGAGATCTTCCTCAACGGCTACTCGATCGGCACCGCCGACGATTTCGACGGCTACCCGAGCCTCCTGTGGTTGGAAGAGGGGGAGTACGAGGTGATCTTCTACCTCGAGGGCTACGAGACGGTCAAACGGGTCTACTACGTCCGCGCCGGCAACGAGATCAACGTCCGCTTCACCATGCAGCCCGGGGCGTCGACGCCGCCGCAGGAGCTCAGCTACCGCTTCACCACCAGCGAGCCGCCGCCGCAGGAGCCGGCCTACGCGGCGCCGCCCCCCGCCGGCGGCCCCCCCGGTCCGGCCACCGGCGAACCGCCGCCCCTCGACGCCCGCAGCGCGCCCGGTCTGGTCTTCCTGACCGTCGAGCCGGCGTCGGCCTCGATCTACCTCGACGGCCGCTTCATCGGTACCGGCGACGAGCTCTCCGGCCGCCGCGGCACCCTCTTCGTCGACGCCGGCGAGCACCTGCTGGAGATCGTCCACCCGGGCTACGCCCCGCGCCAGCTGCAGTTCACCGTCGAGCCCGGCGGCGAGCTCGCCCTCGACGTACCGCCCCTCGAGCCCCTCGGCAACAGCGGCCCCTGAGCCCCCTCAGGTGCCGATGCGGCGCAGGGCACCCTGCAGATTGTCGATGAAGTGGCCGAAGGAGGGCTGGGCCTTGCCCGCCCGATAGAAGTCCATAGCCCCGACGATCTCCGGGGCGAATTCCATCTCGTCGATCAGGATCGTGTGGCCGGCGGCGAGGATGGCGCCGCGCAGCAAGCGCTTGTAGAGGCCACGGTCGCACTTTCCGGGGTCCGCCGGCGGATCGATGCCGACCACCTTCCGGAAGGCTTCCCCATCCGCCAGACACCAGCGCTCGACGTGGGGCTCGGGGCAACCGACGACGTGGTGGGGGAAGAGCGTCGCGTCGACGGACTTCCTGAGCTCGCGCCACGCTCGGCGCCACGGCGAGCAGTTGCGGTCGATCATCAGTACCAGCATCGCAGGCCGATCCGCAAGGTCGAGGCCGCGGGCAGCGAGCTGCCACAGCTTGAACTGGCTGAGGGCGCGGCCGTGGCCGCCGCTGCTGTTCTGGGTGCGGATGGCGACGGAAAGGCCTTCCTGTCGCGCCAGCCGTTGGAGGAGGGGGCGTGCGAGCTGCTCGTGACCTCGATCCTCGCAGTAGAGATCGACCAGCGTAGGATCAGCCATCCCACCATCCTCGGCTCAGCCCTTCGGCAAGCAGCCGGGCCTCGTCTTCCGGCCCGCGCAGTGCGTCGTCGATGTGGAGTTGTTCGATCCGTTTCAGGATCGGCGCGAGGGATTCGAAGCGCCGCAGCTCGGTGGACCTGCCGCGTTGGATGCACCGGTAGACGGACGCCAGCTCGGGCCGTTCCCAGCTCAGCCGGGCCAAGGCGGAGATCAGGCCGGGCGAGTGGGTGGTAACGATCACCTGGCGCCCGGCGGTATCGGCCATCGACGCCAGCAAGCGGGCGATGACCTCGATGCGCCGAGGTTGCACGCCGTTTTCCGGCTCTTCGAAGGCGACCAGGGTATTGGGCCAGGGATTGGCGGCGAGGGCGCAGAGGGCGAGGATGCGCAAGGTGCCTTCCGACATCACCCGGCTCGAGTACGTGGTGCCCTCCTGGCGGATTTCAATGTCGAGGGTCCCCCGTTTGCGGTCCAGCTCCACGTCGAGGGATTCGATGGTCGGGATGGCGCTGCGCAGAGCACGGCCGACGGCGTCGAAGCGCCGCCGGTGGCGCTCGCTCTCGCGCAAGCGGTAGAGAAAGGGCGCGATCCACTCTCCACGCGTCCCCACGTCGGTGACCTCCCGTGGCGGCTGCGGCGCGCGCATGGCCACCCGCGGATCGAGGTAGTAGGCGTGCCAGGCAGCGAGCTCGGCGCGGAGGTTGTCGAAGTCGGGGTAGGTCCGGCCGGAGAGCTGGGGATTCGACGCCAGGGTGTGGTTGAGGTCGAGAAGAAACTGCTGCTGGCGGGTTCCCGAGACCTGCCGCCGGCGTAGGGCCAGATGCTCGTTGATGCGCTCGATCCGCGGCCGTTCCTCCGGCGTTCCATCCTTCTTTCTGAGGCGCGCGAGGTACTCGTCGACCAGGGAGAGGGTGCCGCTCTTCGGCGCGATGCGAATCCCCACCCGATAGCGCAGATCGTGGACCCGTTTGCCGGGCGCCGCCGGCGGCTCGACGTCGGCTTCGATCGACAGCTCGCTGTGGTCGCTGCCGAGAAGCCCGGCGAGTCCTTCCGGCGGCAGGGTGAATTGCTCCGCCGGGTAGCCGCGCAGCGGCGCGTCGAAAGCATCTCCGAGAGTGCGCTCGGTGACCAGACGGGAAAGCAGCACCAGCGCCTCGAGGAAATTGCTCTTGCCCGCAGCGTTGGGACCGAAGATGACCACCAGCGGCGTCAGGCCGCCGACGGTGACGTCCGCCAGCGACTTGAAACCGCGGATCCTGATGCGCTTGAGCATGACGCAAGCCTGGGGCTCGTGGACGACGGCCCTAGGCTATCAGCCGGCGGCCTTCCCTCAGGTGCCGATGCGGCGCAGTTGGAAGAGGGGGCTTTCGAGGCTCTGGCCCTTGCCCAGGTCGACGACGCCGTCGAGGTGCCAGAGGTTGTCCCCGGCCGGGTCGACCAGGACCTGGGTGACGCGCCACAGGCTGGGGCCGACTTTCTCGATGCGGGTCTTGTCGGCCTGGCGCGCCTCGTGGTTGAAGAGGATGCGGTCGTACTGCTCGTAGAACGGCGCCAGGGCCTCCTCGAAGCGCTCGGCGGTCCAGGCCTCCTCGGGCTCGGGGGGTGGCCGCACGCAGGCCACGGCGTCGTCGTGGCGGCGTTTGGCCAGCGCCCGCACCAACTCGTGCAGCTCGGCGCGCAGGCGGGCGGCGAAGATCCGTGGATCGCGCAGCAGCTCCTGCGCCCGCAGCACCTGGCGCGCCCGCGCCTCGGCCAGGTGGTCGCGGTGAAGCTCGGGGTGGAGCAGGCTCTCCCATTCCTCGATCAGGCTGGTGTCGGTGCGCTCCAGCATGGTGCGGAAGAAGCCGAGGACGTCGAGCACCGCGTCGGTCTTGGCCTGATCGGGCACGTTCTGGTCGAGGGTCTTGTAGAGCTGGGATAGATAGCGCAGGAGCACGCCCTCCGAGCGCTGCAGGCCGTAGCGCCGGACGTAGCCGTTGAAGCTGGCGTAGTGCTCGTACATCTCGCGGCCGATCGATTTGGGGTGGATCGACTCGCTGCCGACCCACGGGTGGGCGCGGCGGAAGGTGTCGAAGGTGGCCTCGATCAGCTCCAAGAGCGGCTTGGGGTAGGTGACGCGTTCGAGCTTCGCCATGCGCTCTTCGTAGGGCACCCCCTCGGCCTTGAGACGGGCGATGAGCTCGTCCTTGGCCTTGCGTTCCTGGGCGTAGAGCACCACCTTGGGATCCTCGAGGATCGCTTCGCACAAGGTGACGACGTCGAGGGCGTAGCTCGGATCCGCCGGTTCGAGGATGGCGAGCGCCTCGACCAGGTAGAGGGAGAGGGTCTGGTTGAGGGAGAAATCCCACTGCAGGTCCTCGTCGACCACCACCCAGCGGTAGTTGCTCGTCAGGTCCCGTTCCAGCTTGATCACCCCGGCGCGGTGCAGGGAGCGCACCAGGCGGGCGGCGTCGCGGATCAGCTGCGGCTTCCTGCTTTCCGGCTCGTGACAGCGCCGGATCAGCTGGCGCAGGGAGTCGAAGTTGTCGCGCTCGGGATCGTCGAGCTCGGCGTCGTATTGCAGGAGGTTGAGCACCATGCCGTGGGTGACCTTGAACCGCGACACCAGCATCTCCGGCGGCTGGCGGATCAAGCGCCGGAAGGTCTTCTCGTCCCAGCTGACGAAGCCCGGCGGCGGCCGCTTGGCGCGCTTCTTCTTGCCCCCCTTGGCCTGTGCCTTCCGCGTCTCGACGACGTGCTCCGGCGCCTGGCAGACGACGCTGCCCTGCTCGTCGAAGCCCTTGCGCCCGGCGCGGCCGGCGATCTGTTTGAAGTCGCGCACCGTGAGCAGGGAGATCTTCTCGCCGTCGTACTTGCTCAGCTTGGTGAAGAGGACGGTGCGGATGGGGATGTTGACCCCCACCCCCAGGGTGTCGGTGCCGCTGATCACCTTGAGCAGCCCCTGCTGCTCCAGCTGCTCGACCAGCAGGCGGTACTTGGGCAACAGCCCGGCGTGGTGGACGCCGACGCCGAAGCGCAGAAAGCGCCGGCACTCCTTGCCGTAGGGGGTGTCGAAGCGGAAGTTGCCGATCGCCTGCCAGATCTTCTCCCGCTCTTCGCGGCTGCAGAGCTTGAGGCTGGTCAGGCTCTGGGCCAGCTCGGCGCACTCGCGCTGGGTGAAGTTGACGATGTAGATCGGCGCCTTGCCCCGGTCGAGGAGGTCCTGCACGGTCTCGACCAGCGGCGTCTCGCGGTACTCGTAGTCGAGGGGCACCGGCCGCTCTTCGGAGTAGACCCGCGCTACCTCGGCGCCGGTGAAGGCCTCCAGCCGTTCGGCGATCGGCGCGGTGTTGCCGAGGGTGGCCGACATCAGCAGGAAACGGCTCGACTGCAGGGTGATGAGCGGGATCTGCCAGGCGACGCCGCGCTCCGGATCGCTGTAGTAGTGGAACTCGTCCATCACCACGTAGTCGGCCCCCACGCCGGTGCCCTGGCGCAGGGCGGCGTTGGCCAGCACCTCGGCGGTGCAGCAGACCACCGGCGCCTTGGGGTTGATCGACGCGTCGCCGGTCTGCATGCCCACCCGCTCGGCACCGAGGTCATCGCAGAGGGCGAAGAACTTCTCCGACGCCAGGGCCTTGATCGGGCTGGTGTAGTAGGAGCGCCGGCCTTCGCACAGGCCCTTGAAGTGGAGGGCCAGGGCGACCAGGGACTTGCCCGAGCCGGTGGGCGTGTTCAGGATCACGTGGCGCCCGGCCATCAGCTCGAGAATCGCCTCCTCCTGCGCCGGATAGGGCTCGAGGCCGATGTCGCCCACCCAGGCGAGGAAGCGGTCGAGGATCAGGTCCGGATCGCGGCTGCCGCCCTCCGGCACGTAGTCGAAAAGCGACGGTCGCGCCTGTTGGCTCGCGCCGGTGGTGGTGTCGGCGAAGGCGGTGGTGACGTCGTCGGCCATGCGCCGTCTACTGTAGCGCAGGTCGGAGCTCCGGTCAGGCCACCCAGTTGACCGCCCGCAAGTCGGGCACGCGGGCGAATTCACGCAGGTTGTTGGTCACCAGGGTGGTCCTGAGCGCCAGCGCCTGGGCAGCGATCAGACTGTCGAAGTCGCCGATCGGCGTGCCTCGGCGCTCGAGACGGGCGCGGACGCGGGCGCCGATGCGGGCCGCCTGCTCGTCGAAGGGAAGGATCCGCATCGGCGCCAGGAAGAGATCGAGCTTGTCGTGTGTCTTGTCGGGGTGCCGACTCTTCTCGGCGCCCTGGCGAAGCTCGAGGGCGGTGATCACGCTGATGGCGACGTCACGGCGCCCGACCTGGCGCAGCTTCTCGAGCACCTCGGGGGGACGATGGTTGAGGGCGTAGATGCAGATGTTGGTGTCGAGGAGATACCTCACGGCTCGAGAGGCTCGCGTTTCTGCGGCACCCCCTGCGGCCGCTCAAAGCCCTCGGGCAGATCTCCGAAGGCCTGCCAGAAGCTCTCCGGCCACGCCTCGGTGGCTACCGGTTCGATGATCAGCCGCTCACCCCGCCGCTCGATCGTCACCTCGTGGGTTTCCGGCGGGAAGCGCATGGCCCGGGGCAGCCTCACCGCCTGGCTGTTGCCGCTCCAAAAGACTTTTCCCCGTGGCATCAAGATCTCCTCCGAGAAAGTATACACACGTATACACGAACGAGCAAGCCGGCGCGAAGGGCGATGACACCGATTCGGTCCTCCGGCTCCGGCCCTCGGCGAGCCGCGCCCCGGAGCCGAATCTCTGGCTGCCCCTGAGTCGTCCTGACAAGCGCGATGACCGCCGCCGCGGCATAGGCCGTACGCTTCCGGAGTCCCGGTAGGGACGAACCGGGATCGCGAAGGACCTCGGTCCCTGGCGAGAGTCCACGGAGCCGATTCCCCGAGGTCTGCGAGGATCTTGCTAGACTGCTCCCACCACCGACCCGAGACGGAGAGCGCCTCATGATCCGACGCGCGACGGTTTTCGTGATCTCGACGATCCTCCCGCTCGCCTTCCTCGCCGGCCCGGCCGCGGCCGGCGGCATCGGCGGCGACGAGCCCTACTGGCCGCGCTGGCGCGGGCCGGCGGACGACGGCACGGCGCCGGGCGGCGATCCGCCGGTGACCTGGAGCGAAACGGAGAACGTGCGCTTCAAGGTGGCGGTGCCGGGGAAGGGCCACGCCTCGCCGGTGGTGTGGGGGGATCGCATCGTCCTCCTGACGGCGGTGCCGGTGGCGGCGCCTGAGACGTCGCCGCCGGCCGAGCCGCCGGCGGCGACGTC
>RFGL01000371.1 GCA_003697015.1 Acidobacteriota bacterium
CCGCCGAGATCGGCGCCGGCGCCGGCGACGAGGCGTCGATCGAGGAGCTGTTGCTGTTGCTGAAAGAGCGCCTCGAGCGGCTCGATCGCATCTCCAACCCGTCCTCCGGAGGTGGCCGATGACCGAGCCCGCCCTGGGCAAGACCATGCTGCGGCGCATCGAGCAGTACCGCGACCGCTGGTCGTCCTATGGCCGGACCACCGGCATCGTGGCGATCTCCGACAAGCTGTCGGCGGCGGAGCTGCGCCGTTACGAGCTTTTCGCCGAGCTCGACGACGCCTTCCTCGAGCGCCTCAGCCCGGACGTCTCGGTGGTCTCGTGGCGCGAGCAGGCGGTGCTCTTCGAGCAGGGTACCTATCTCGACCTGGCTTTCTTCGTCGTCAGCGGCGAGGTCGAGGTCTATCTCGAGGGCGGCGTCGAGACCACGGGCTCGTTGCCGATCTTCGATCCGACGCGCACCAGCATGGTGCCCGTCGCCGCCGCCGCGCCGGCGGAGCACACCGTCCTGCTCGAGCGCCAGCTGAGCGAGAGCCGGGCGCGAGCGCCGGCCGAGCACCGCATCACCTTTCTGTCGACCATGGACTTCGACCTCGCGCCGGGGGTTGCGGCACGCCTCGGCGCGGGGGAGATCCTGGGGGAGATCGGCGCCATGAGCGGCTGGCCGCAGTCGGTCACCGCGCGCACCGTCACCCCCTGCGAGCTGCTGCAGATCCGCGTCCCCGCCCTGCGGCTGCTGAAGCGCCGCTCGCCGGCGCTCAAGAAGCGCCTCGACGAGCTCTACCGCCAGCGCGCCCTGGCGGTGCAGCTGAAGAGCACGCCGCTCTTCCGCCAGCTCGACGAGGCGGCGCTCGAACGCCTGAAGGAGCGGGTCGAGCTGGTCTCCTGCGAACCCGGCGAGATCGTGGCCCGCGAGGGCGAACCGGCGGCCGCGCTCTACCTGGTGCGCTCGGGCTTCGTCAAGTTGAGCCAGCGTTTCGGCGAGGACGACCTGGTGGTCTCCTATCTGTCGAAGGGCATGACCCTGGGGGAGGTCGAGCTCCTGATCGACGGCCTGTCGTGCTGGGAGACCACCGCCAGCTCGGTGGAGTATGCCGAGCTGGTCGCGATCCCCTCCGCCGTGGCGGGCGAGCTGCTGGCGAGCAGCCCGGAGCTGGAGGAGCCGCTGTGGCGCAGCGCCGTGGCGCGGCTCAAGGAAGCGGGAGCCAGCCGCCGCGACGTCGGCCGCGCCGAGCTCAATCAGCTGGCTCTCGACCGCGGCTTGGTCCAGGGCAACAGCATGCTGGTCATCGATCTCGACCACTGCACCCGCTGCGACGACTGCGTGCGCGCGTGCGCCGCGACCCACGGCGGCCGGCCGCGCTTCGTGCGCGAGGGGGAGAAGATCGACAACCTGCTGATCGCCCGTTCCTGCTACCACTGCCGCGACCCGGTGTGCCTGGTGGGTTGCCCGACCGGCGCCATCCACCGCGCCGGCGTCGGGGCGGTGGTGGAGATCGACGACGAGATCTGCATCGGCTGCGCCACCTGCGCCAACCACTGTCCCTACGGCGCCATCGTCATGCACGACGTCGGCGAGGCGTGGCCCGCCGACATGGTGCCCACCGGCCTGCGCGGCCAGCCGCGGCGGGTGGCGAGCAAGTGCGATCTCTGCCATGAGTCGGGCCACGACCCGGCGTGCGTCAGCAACTGCCCGCAGGGCTGCGCCTATCGCCTCGGGTCGGTGGCGGAAATCCAGGCCCTGCGCCGGGAGGAGGAATGAACGGCGCGGCGCCGGCGGCGCTGCCATCGGGGACGCGGCGGCGGGGCTGGCGCCGCGCCTTCGCCGTCGCCGCCGGCCTCTGCCTCGTGGCGCTGGTGCTGGAGCGCTCTCTCGCCGTGCCGGCGGCGGTCTGGCGTACGGCCTACGGCGCCCTCGCCGCCCTGCTGGTGGTGCTCGCCGCCCTTCTCGGCCTGCGTCGCCGGGCGCCGCGTCTGGCTTCGCGCTGGCGTCTGGGGAGCGCGCGCGCCTGGCTGGCGCTGCACGTCTACGGCGGCCTGCTCTTTCTCCTCCTGCTGCTCATGCACAGCGGCTTCCGCCTGCCCCAGGGGGCGCTCGGCGCCTGGCTGTGGGGGCTGAGCCTGTGGACCGCCGGCAGCGGGGCGCTGGGGCTCGTGCTCGAGCGCTGGATTCCCCGGCTGCTGACCTCCGGCCTGTCGGTGGAGGTGCTCTACGAGCGCATCCCCGAGCTCGCCGACGAGCTGCGCCGGCGAGCCGAGGAGCGGGTCGCCTCCTGCGGCGACGCGGTGCAGGCGCTCTACGCCCGCCGGCTGGCGCCGGCGATGGCGGCGCCGCGCCACCGGCTGGCCTTCTACCTCGACGTCACCGGCGGCATCGAGCGCCGGCTGCGCTCCCTCGACTACCTGCGCCGCCTGCTGCCGGCGGCGGAGCGGCGCCAGCTGGAGGAGCTGGCGGCGCTCTACCGCAGCAAGCTCGAGCTCGATGCCCACTACACCCTGCAGCGCGCCTTGCGCCTGTGGCTCTACGTTCACCTGCCGCCCTCCCTGGCGTTGGTGGCGCTGGTCGCCGTCCACGTCGCCGGCGTGATCTATTACTGAGCTCGGGATGACGGACGACCGACGCCAGCGCCGCGGCACCTTCGGCGACGTCGCCCTGCCGGCGGCCGCCACCTACGTGGTGCCGCCCCGCCGCCGGCGGCTGCTGTTCGCCGGCATCGTCCTCGCCGCCGCCTTCGTCGCCTACGCCGCCTTCGATTTCGTCGCCGGCGGGGCCGACTTCGTGGTCGGCGGGCCGCTCTCCAGCAGCCACGCCACGCTGGAGCAGGACTGCGCCGCCTGCCACGTCCCCTTCGCCAGCGCCGCCAGCGAACGCTGCGCCACCTGCCACGAGAAGTACGGCGACCGCCTCGGCGTCTACTCCTTCGCCTCCCACTACCTCTACCGCTCGCGCGACTTCCAGCGGCTGGGGACGCGCGAGCACGAGGTGGGTTGCGCCGCCTGCCACCGCGAGCACGGCGGCCGCGAGGCGCCGCTCACCGCCGTCGGCGACGCCCTGTGCACGAGCTGCCACGACTTCGGCTCCTTCGCTCAGGGCCACCCGCCGCCGTCCTTCGCCGGCGGCGGTCCCGATCCGGCCGGCCTGCGCTTCCCCCACGCCCGCCACGTGCGCGAGGTGATGGACCGCCAGGGCCTCAGCGACCTCGAGCGCGCCTGTCTCCACTGCCACAATCCCCAGCCCGACGGGCGCTACTTCGCCGCCATCGACTTCGACCGCCACTGTGCCGCCTGCCACCTCGGCGCCGGCAGCACCACCCCGCGGCTGCCCGTGGCCGGCGGCGAGGACGGCGCGCCGGGGGTGGAGACCCTGGCGGCGGTGCGGGCGCGCGGCGGGCTGGAGAGCGCCTGGGCGTTCACCGTCAACCCCGGGGAGCTGCGGCAGGTCGGCCGGCGGGTGAGCAAGACGCCGCTCGCCCACCGCGATGCGTGGGTCCTCCACAACCTGCGTCGCCTGCGCCGGGAGCTCTACCCGGCCGCCGGCCTCGCCGACCTGCTGGTCACCTCGGCCGACGTCGCCGGCGGCGACGCGCGGGTGCTCTACCGCGAGGCGATCGCCACCCTGGCGGCGGCGGTGGCGGAGCTGCGCTCCCGGCCGCAGGGCGCGGTGCGGCGTGAGCTGGCGTCCCTCGAGGCCCTCCTGGGGCAGCTCGAACGGCGGCTGGAGGATCCCTATGCGGTGCTCGACGAGAGCCGCTTCCTGCTCCCCGAGGCGCCGGCCGTCGACGCCCGGCGGGCGGCGGCGATCGACGCCCTGGCCGAGGAGCTGACCACCGCCTGCCGGCAGTGCCACCTGCTGCGCCAGGCGACCCTCGTGCGGGTGCAGGCCGAGCAGCGGACCCTGCGTCGATCGGAGTTTGACCACCGCGCCCACATCCTGCAGGCGCGCTGTCTCGACTGCCACGCCGCGATCCCGATCGCCGAGGCCGTCGCCGGCGGCGAGCTGCCGCCGGAGACGGCGGATCGGGCGGCGATCCACAACCTGCCGTCCCTCGACGTCTGCCGCGGTTGCCACCAGCCGCAGCTGGCGGGCGACCGCTGCACCACCTGCCATCTCTTCCACCCCGACGTCGGCCGCCGCTCGGAGCTGCTGCTCTATCTGGAGGATGCCGATGGCTGAGGAGCCCCGCGCCCGCCTCTTCTGCCCCTTCGACCGCCGGCCGCCGGTCGAGGTCGAAGGGCAGGCCACCATCGGCCGCGGCCAGGGCCACGCGGTGGTGGTCGATCAGCGGGCGGTGTCCAAAGACCACGCCCGCATCGTCTTCGATCCGCAAGCCGGCTGCTTCGTGCTCGAGGATCTGGGCAGCACCAACGGCACCGCCCTCGACGGCGTGCCGGTGGCGGGGCGCGAGCGCCTCGGCCACCTGCACGTCATCACCCTGGCGGGCGTGCACGAGCTGATCTTCCAGGACCTCGGACGCATCGTCGAGCGCCACGGCGCGGCGGCGGGGGAACCGCGGGATCGCACCCAGATCACCGCCACGCCGCCGCCGATTCCCGCCGGCCTCGGCGGCGCGGCGGAGGAGCCGCACGAGCACACCCAGGTCGCCGCCCTACCGCCGCCGCTGCCGCAGGCGCTCGCCTCCCCGCCGGCGGCGGCCGGAGCGACGCCGGCGGCAGCGGAGGAGGCGTCGGCGGAGGAGCTCGGCCAGGAGGAGGTGGCGGCGCTCTTCGCCGGCGACGCCGCCGGCGGGGCACCGCCCCGGGGTGGTTCCGCCGGCGGCGAGGACGGCGCGCCGCCGGCGGAGCCGGGGACGCTCTACGCCCTCGAGATCACCCTCGAGGACGGCTCGCGGCGGCGCTTTCCCCTCGCTCCCGGCGACAATCTGCTGGGGCGCAGCCGCGCGGCGCAGGTGCGCCTCGACAGCCCCCATCTGTCGCGGCTCCATGCCCGCCTGCGGGTGGCCGGCGACGCGGTCACCGTGCGCGACGAAGGGAGCAGCAATCGAACCTTGCTCGACGGCCACCCGATCGCCGCCGAGATCAGCATCGAACCCGGCGATCGCCTGCGCTTCGGCGACCTCGAGGCGCGGCTGCTGCGCCTGACGGAGGACGACGCCGAGGACGGCGGGAGGACGACGCGATGAGCGACGGCGAATCGACCGCGGCCGCTGCGCCCGGCGAGGTGATCGACGTGCTGGTGGTCGGCGGCGGTCCGGGGGGCACGGCGGCGGCGTTCCGCGCCCACGAGCTGGGGCTGCGGGTGCAGGTCATCGACTACGACGACCTGATGAAACGCATCCGCGACTACTCCAAGGACAAGCTGATCCTGCCCGGCTTCGGCGGCGGCGACCGGATGCGCTTCCCGCGCGGCGGCGAGCTGATCTCCGCCCTGTGCTTCGGCCCGATCGACAAGGACGAGATGTGCGCCACCTGGAAGGAGCTCTACCGCCGGCATGGGGTGGCGGCGCGTACCGGCGTCGAGCTCACCGGCGTCGAGCAGCGCGACGACGGCGTCTACCGCGCCGTCGCCTGGGACCACGGCGCCCACCGCGAGATCTCCCTCCTCGCCCGGCATCTGGTGCTGGCGATCGGCCGCGGCGTGCCGCGGCGTTTCGACATCCCCGGCACCACCGACGGCATCGCCTTCCGTCTCGGCGACCCGCGCTCCTACGTCGGCCGGCCGGCCTGCGTCATCGGCGGCGGCACCTCGGCCGCCGAGGCGGTGATCGCCATCTCCTGCGCCAAGGCGGCGGCGGGGGACGCGACGGCGGTCTACTGGTCCTACCGCGGCGACAAGATGCCGCGGGTGTCGAAGGCCCTGGCGGAGGATTTCTTCGAGGCCTACGTCGGCAACGGCAACGTGCGCTACTTCCCGCGCAGCGAGCCGGCGGCGGTGGTCACCGGCGACGACCGGCGCGAGTACCTGGCGATCCGCATCGACCGCCGGCGGATGGAGGGGCGGCCGGTCGAGGCCGTCCACCTGGAGCTCCCCAAGGCGAGCTGCGTCGCCTGCATCGGCGAAGACGTGCCCGAGGCGCTGCTCAGCGGACTCGGGGTCCCCCTGGTCACCGGCGGCCCGCGCAACCGGAAGCGGGCGCTGGTCAACCGCTACCTGGAGAGCGTCCGTCCCAACCTCTACCTGATCGGCGACCTCCTCAGCCAGGCCTATTTCGAGACCGACGACTTCGCCGCCGATCCGGCGAGCTGGCGCGAGGTCAAGCACCGCGGCAACATCAAGTCGGCCCTGCGCGACGGGGTGCTGGTGGCGCAGGTGATCGCCCAGCGGTTGGCGGGCGCCGGCGACGTCGAGGTGGTGGTCGAGGACGCCGAGGAACCGGCGGCGCCTCCCGCCGGCGCTCCGCCCGCCGTCGCTCCAGCCGCCGCCGGCTTCGGCGCCGGCCGCCGCGAGCGCGACGACGACGCCTTCCTCGTCCGGGTGCTGCCCGGCGGGGTGGAGGAGGACGAGACGCCGATCCCCAGCCGCGGCCTGTTGACCATCGGCCGGCGCGGCTGCGACCTCAACTTCCCCGCCGACACCTCGCTGGCCGATCGCCACGCCTCCATCTCCCACACCGAGGACGGCTGGTACCTGCGCGACGACGGCTCGTCCAGCGGCGTCTTTCTGCGCCTGCCGTCGCGCCGCAAGCTGACCCTGACGGCGGGCGATCTGCTGTGCGCCGGCCGCCAGTTCCTGCTCCTCGATCCCGGCGGCGAGCCCGCCTTCATCCACTACGACGCCAGCGGCCGCGAGCTCGGCCGCCACCCCCTGCCCGAACGCTCGATCGTCGTCGGCCGGCAGGCGCCGGACGTCACCCTCGACCCCGCCGACCGGACCCTGTCGCGCCGTCAGCTGCTGCTGTCGGCGAGCGGCGGCCGGGTGCAGGCCAAGGACCTCCAGAGCGCCAACGGCACCTACCTGCGGGTGAGGAGCGCCGTGCGGCTGGAGCACGGCGACCGCTTCCGGGTGGGGGGCGAGCACTTCGTCTTCAGCCGGCGGGACGACGCGGTGCTCGATCCCGGCCAGGGCTCGGCGGTGCTCGAGGGGCCCGCTGCCGAGGCCCGGGCCGCCGCGCCGCCGCCGGCGGCGGGGAAGGGGGCGACGGTGACCTTCGCCGGGCTCGGCAAGAGCTTCGAGGTCGCCCCCGGCCAGACCCTCTGCGAGGTGGCGGAGGCCAACGGCGTCGCCCTGACCTCCGAGTGTCACGCCGGGATCTGCGGCAGCGATCCGCTGCGCATCCTGGCGGGAGCGGAGAATCTGGTCGCCCCCCCGACGGCGGAGGAGGCCGAGACCCTGGAGGAGATCTGCGGCCTCGAAGCGGGGGAGTGCCGCCTGGCCTGCATGCTGCGGATCAAGGGGCCGGTGACGGTGGAGATCCTCTGAACGTCCGGCGCCGGCCGGGGGTCAGGGCGCCGTCGCCGCGGCGCCGTCGCCGCGGGCGCGGTAGGAGATGACCTTGCGCAGGCCGAAGTAGACCCCGAGGAGCAGCAGGGTGACGGCGACCAGGGGCGCCAGGATGGCGAGCACCGCCACCACCAGGGAAGCGCCGGCTTCGGCGGTGGAGACCAGGGGATTGCCCAGGCCGCCGGTGGCGAAGGAGGAGACCTGGCGGGTGAGGACGGTCAGCCCCTGCACCGAGCCGGCGGCGCCGCCGCCGCCGATGATGGCCAGGGACCAGGAGAGCCAGGGGTCGAGGTCGGCGACCTGGGAGCCGGTCGCCACCATGCCGGCGACCACCGCCGCCGGGGTGGTCAGGGCGTCGAGGACGTTGTCCAGCCAGGGCACGTAGTAGGCGCCGATCTCGAGGGCGGTGGCGCTGCCGAAGGCGATCAGGGCCGGCGTCGAGCCGATCCACTCGAAGCTTTCGGTAAGGGTCAAGTGACCGCTGCGGGCGGCGGCGCTCATCACCAGAAGCGGTACGAAGATGCGGAAGCCACAGGCCGCCGCCAATCCGAGTCCGAGAGCGATGCTCAACGCCGTTTCCATGATTTCATCCTCGCTCGTAGATCCATCGATGCCCGTCTACTACGCACCACCTGAGGCGTCTATTCGCCGATCCTCGCCCTGACCCTACGGCGGCTCCGCCGTGCGGGTTTCGGCCCGGAGGGGGGGCGTCTGCTAGGATTGAAGAAGCGATCGAAAGGATCCCAGCTGGCGTGGCGCACTGGAGGTGCATGATGCGGATCGCCGTTGTCGTTGCCGTCGTCCTCGTCGCCGCCGCGGTGCCCCTCGCGGCCCAGGATGGGGCGTATGCCGTGGTCGCGGTGAAGGACGGGGGGAGCGTCGCCGGGCGGGTGCTCTTCTCCGGAAAGGTGCCGGCGCCGGAGATCCTGCCGGTGATCAGCGACCGCGATGCCTGCGGCGAAGACAAGCCGTCGCGGGCGCTGGTGGTGGCGGCGGACGGCGGGGTCGAGAATGCGGTGATCAAGTTGGTGGGCATCCGTCGCGGCAAGGGGTGGGGGGAGCGCGAGTACGCCCTGGGCCAGACCGACTGCCGCTTCGAGCCCCACGTCCTGCTGCTGCCCAAGGGCGCCGACCTGCGGCTGCTGAACCACGACCGCATCGCCCACAACGTGCGCACCTACGGCCGCGGACCGGTCTTCAACGTCGGCCAGCCCAAATTCGTCGAAAAGCTCCTGGTGGAGAACTTCAGCGAGCAGGTCTCCCACCCCGAGGTCGTCCGCGTCGGCTGCGACATCCACCCGTGGATGAGCGCCTACATCGTGGTGATGGAGCATCCGTACTACGCCGTCACCGACGAGCGGGGCGCCTTCCGCCTGGCGGAGGTGCCGCCGGGGGAGTACCACCTGGCGCTGTGGCACGAGACCCTCGGCGAGAGCAGCCGCAAGATCGCGGTGCGGCCGGGGGAGGAGACCGAGGTCACCTTCCGCCTGAGCCGGCCCCGGCCCGCCGCCGGCGGACGCTGAGGCGTCGCCACCCGGACTCGCCGCCGGCCGTGGTAGCCTGCGCCCGGAGGCGGAGGACGAATGGCACGGCTGACGAGTGCGGGGTGGGCCTGAAATGTGGCGCGGGCTGGTGGCGCTGGCGCGGGGCATCGACCGGCTGAGCGACGCGATCGGACGGGCGGCCGGATGGCTGGCGCTGGCGATGGTGGCGCTCGGCGCCTACAACGCCGTCGCCCGCTACACCGATCGCTTCACCGGCTGGAGGTTGTCGTCGAACGCCTACCTCGAGGCCCAGTGGTACCTCTTCAGCCTGCTCTTCCTGCTCGCCGGGGCCTACGCCCTGCGCCACGGGCGCCACGTGCGGGTGGACGTGCTCTACGGTCGTCTCGGGCGCCGCGCGCGGGCCTGGATCGACCTCGCCGGCAGCATCGTCTTCCTGCTGCCGTTCTCCCTCTTCGCCCTCTGGGTGTCGTGGCCGGCGGTGCGCAATTCGTGGGCGGTGCGCGAGGTCTCCTCCGATCCCGGCGGTCTGCCCCGTTATCCGATCAAGGCGGTGATCCTGGTCGCCTTCGCCCTGCTGGTGCTGCAGGGGATCGCCGAGATCGTCAAGAACGCCGCCCGCCTGCGCGGCGAGGAGATCGACGCCGGCGACGGGGATGAGCAGCGGGGGATGACGTGAGCGGCGATTGGCTGGCGCCGACCATGTTCGCGGTCGTCTTCCTGCTGATCTTCGGCGGCTATCCGGTGGCCTTCGCCCTCGGCGGCACCGCCCTCGTCTTCGCCGCTCTCGGGGTCAGCCTGGGCTATTTCGACTGGGCCCTCACCTTCGCGCTGCCGGAGCGGATCTTCGGCATCATGTCGAATTACGTGCTGCTGGCGGTGCCCTTCTTCATCTTCATGGGCACCCTGCTGGAGAAGTCGCGCCTGGCGGAGGATCTGCTCAAGACCATCGGCAAGCTCTTCGGCCCGCTGCGCGGCGGCCTGGCGTTGGCGGTGGTCTTCGTCGGCGCGCTGCTCGCCGCCGCCACCGGGGTGGTGGGCGCGTCGGTGGTGGCGATGGGCCTGATCTCCCTGCCGGTGATGCTGCGCTACGGCTATTCGCCGGAGCTGTCGAGCGGGGTGATCACCGCCGCCGGTACCCTCGGCCAGATCATTCCGCCGAGCGTCGTGCTGGTGGTGCTGGCCGACCAGCTCGGCATCTCGGTCGGCGACCTCTTCGTCGGCTCCCTCGTTCCCGGCCTGCTGCTCGCCGGCCTCTACGGCGTCTTCGTCGCCGGCGTGGCGCTGGTCAGGCCGCAGGCGGCCCCGGCGCTCCCGGCGGCGGAGCGCGGCGACGACCTGAGCGCCCTGCTGCGCCAGGTGGCGCTGGTGATGCTGCCGCCCCTGGCGCTGATCTTCCTCGTCCTGGGGAGCATCTTCCTCGGCATCGCGACGCCGACCGAAGCCGGGGCCCTGGGGGCGGTGGGAGCGATCGGCCTCGCCGCCCTCCATCGCCGCCTGTCGTGGCGGGCCCTGCGCCAGACCGTGGACGAGACCACCAAGCTGACCACCATGGTGGTCTTCCTCCTGATCGGTTCGACCGCCTTCGCGCTGGTCTTCCGCGGCCTCGACGGCGATCTGTGGATCGAGCAGCTGCTGACCAACCTGCCCGGCGGCCGCTGGGGCTTCCTGCTGATCGCCAATCTGGCGATCTTCGTCCTCGGCTTTTTTATCGATTTCTTCGAGATCGCCTTTATCGTCATCCCGCTCCTGGCGCCGGCGGCGGGAGCGCTCGGCATCGACCTGGTGTGGTTCGGGGTGATGATCGGCATGAACCTGCAGACGTCGTTTCTCACCCCGCCTTTCGGCTTCGCCCTCTTCTATCTCCGCGGGGTGGCGCCGCCGGGCGTGCGCACCACCCAGATCTACCGCGGCGCCCTGCCGTTCATCGTCATCCAGCTCCTCGGGCTGGTGCTGATCGTCCTCTTCCCCGGCCTGGTCACCGGCCTGCTCGACTGATCGCCGGCGGTCGAGGACGGCGCCGCCCGGGCTCAGAAGGAGAACCGCAGGCCGCCGTAGAGCTTGGTCTGCTGGTCGAAGGAATCGCTGTCGACGAAGTCGATGCGCGACAGGACGAAGACGGCGGCGCGGTCGGCGAAGCGGTAGTCGAGCCCCAGCTGCAGGTAGCCGCCGAGGTTGGTCTGGCTGTCGTCGACCACCACGCCGACGCCGCCGCCGACGATCCGCACCTCCTCGCGGTAGGCGCCGATGCCGGCGCCGAAGAAGCTCTCCAGGCGCTTGCCGCCGAAGGCCACCACGTAGCCCAGGCCGGCGCTGGTCACCTCGACGTCGAGGTGATCGTCGCGGCCGAAGTCCTGCGACACCTGCCAGAAGCCGACGTCGGGCTCCAGGTAGCCGCGCACGCGATCGCCGCGCCAGGACTGGAGGCGGATCCGCAGGGCGAGGGAGAAGAAGGGTTCTTCGTCGGAGTTGCCGTCCGGGTTGACGATGCCGGCGCCGACGGCGATGGAGAAGCGCTTGTCGCCGCCCCCCAGGCCCTTGGTGAAGCTGTCGTCCGGACCGTCGCTCGGCTGCGCGCCGGCGGACGCCGCCAGCAGGAGGGCGAGCAGGGCGATGGCGATGGGCGGGGACGCGGGTCGGTGCATGGCGTTCTCCTCCGGGGCTGAGATCGGTCGTCCGGGGGTGGGCTCGGTGGTCGACAAGGCCGCGTCCGTGGGTCGGCGGAACGTTACCAGGGGCCTGCGGCGGCGTCAACCGCGCAGGCGTTGGGCGAGCAGGGTGTAGCGCTGGCGCGAGGTGGCGTTTTTCACCGCCAGGGCGAGGGCGCGCCGGCTGCCGACGACGATCACCAGCCGCTTGCCGCGGGTGATGGCGGTGTAGAGCAGGTTGCGTTCGAGCAGCACGTAGTGCTGGGTGTGGAGGGGGATGACGACGCAGGGGTACTCGCTGCCCTGGCTCTTGTGGATCGAGATGGCGTAGGCCAGCACCAGCTCGTCGAGGTTGGCGAAGTCGTAGCGCACCAGGCGCTCGTCGAAGGCGACGCTCAGGGTCTCGTTCTCGGCGTCGAGGCCGGCGACGCGGCCGACGTCGCCGTTCCACACCTCGAGGTCGTAGTTGTTGCGCACCTGCATCACCCGGTCGCCGAGGCGCAGCTGGCGCCGCCCGCGCCCCACCGCCCGGCCGCCGGGATTGAGCCGCGCTTGCAGCTCGGCGTTGAGATTGGCGGCGCCCAACAGGCCGCGTTGCATCGGCGTCAACACCTGGACGTCGGCCTGCGGGTCGAAGCCGAAGCGCCGCGGCAGGCGGCGGGTGACCAGCTCGAGGACGGTGGCGACGATGCGCTCGGGCTCTTCGCGGCGGAAGAAGAAGAAGTCGCCCTCGTCGCCCGGCGGGCGCAGGATCGGCATGTCGCCGGCACGCACCCGGTGGGCGTTCTGGACGATCAGGCTCTGCTGGGCCTGACGGAAGATCTCGGTCAGCCGCGCCACCGGCACGACGCCGGAATCGATGACGTCGGCCAGCACCCGGCCGGCGCCGACCGAGGGCAGCTGGTCGACGTCGCCGACCAGCACCAGCCGGCCGCGCTCGGGAATCGCCCGGGCGATGCTCGCCGCCAGCTGGACGTCGAGCATCGAGGCCTCGTCGACCACCACCACGTCGGCGGCCAGGGGGTGGTCCGGACCGCGGGCGAAGGCCCGGTCGTGGGGATTCCACTCCAGCAGTCGGTGGACCGTCCTGGCGGCGTGGCCGGTGGCTTCGGCGAGGCGCTTGGCGGCGCGGCCGGTGGGGGCGGCGAGGGCCACCTTGAGGCCCTTCTTGACCAGGATGGCGACGATGCCGCGCACCAGGGTGGTCTTGCCGGTGCCCGGCCCGCCGGTGATCACCAGCAGGCGCTCGCTCAGGGCGCGGGCGATCGCCCGGCGCTGCTCCGCTGCCAGGTCGATGCCGGCCCGGCGCTGGTACCACGCCAGGGCGCGCTCGACGTCGATCCGCAGGGGGGGCGGGGGGCTCAGGGCGAGGCGGCGGAGGTTCTCCGCCAGGCTCGCCTCGGCGCGCTCCAGCGGGGTGGAGAAGACCGCCTTGCCGCCCCCGGGCAGAGGCCGCAGGATGAGCTCGCCGGCGGCGGCCAGGTGCGCGACGACCGGCTCGAGGGCCTGCGGTGCGACGCCCAGCACCTCGCCGGCACGCTCGAGCAGCTCCTCCTCCGGCAGGTAGGTGTGGCCGTCGTCGGCGGCGCGGCGCAGGGCGTAGATCACCCCGGCGGCGAGGCGCTGCGGATCGTCCGCCGGCAGGCCGACGTCGCGGGCGATGCGATCGGCGGTCTGAAAGCCGATGCCGTAGACCTCCTGCGCCAGGCGGTAGGGATTCTCCTTCACCACCCGCACCGCGTCCCGGCCGTAGACCTTGAAGATCTTCGCCGCCAGCCGCGGCGACACGCCGTGGCCCTGGAGGAAGATCATCACGTCGCGGACCGCCCGCTGCTCGCCCCAGGCCTCGCGGATGCGCCGCGAGCGCACCTTGCCGATCCCCGGCACCTCGGTCAGGCGCTCGGGCTGGCGGTCGATCACCTCCAGGGCGTCGAGGCCGAAGTGGCGCACCAGGGCGGCGGCGTGCTTGTCGCCGATGCCGGGGATCAGGCCGGAGGCGAGGTAGCGTTCGATGCCCGCCAGGGTGGCGGGCTCGACGGTGAGGTAGGACTCGGCGCGGAATTGCTCGCCGTAGGTCGGATCGCGCACCCAGCGCCCCTCGAGGCGCACGCTCTCCCCCGGCTGAACCCCGAGCAGATGCCCCACCGCCGTCGCCTCGCCGCGCTGCGGCAGGCTCAGCCGCACGACGCTCCAGCCGTTCTCCTCATTGCTGTAGACGACGCGCTCGACGACGCCCTCGATGGTGGTTTCATCCCGCACCTGGGCCGGATTCTACGCCAGGGCCCTCGCCGGTGGCCCGATCAGGGGTGCTACAATGGCGCTCGGCCTCCATTGTCGAGGGCTGAAGAGCATGAAGACGATCGCGAATCGCCGTCACCTGCTGGCACTGCTGCTGGCCATGGTGCTCTTCGCCCCGGGGCTGACGGCGGCGGGGCTGGCGGCGACCGGCGACGCTGCCGCGCCGACGCCGGGAGCCGCCGCCGGCACCTCGATGCGGCTCGCCGACGCCCCCGGCGTCCCCGCCAAGAGCAGCTCTCAAGAGCTCACCTGGCGCGTCCTGCCGGCAGCGGCCGGCGCCGCGGCGAGCGCCGTCCTACCGGCGCCGCCGGCGCCCTGCCGCCCGCTTCTGACCGCTCCGCCGGTCGCCCTGCCGTCCCCGCTCTTCCTCCGCCACTGCGCCCTGCTCTGTTGATCGCCTCCTCGTGAGGCGGACCATCCACCGCGCGCGCGGCGTTGCCGCGCGTAGCGCGCGTGCATTCCGACAGACCGAATCGACAGAGCAGGAGCTAGCGATGAAGCATTCGACCAGACCTTCGCCCATATCGTCGTCCCTGAGCCGTTTCGTACTGATCGCCATCCTCGCCGTCCTCGGCTTGTCCCTCGCCCTGCCCCTGACCCGGGGCGAGTCCCCGATCGACCTCGGGCTCGACCTCGGGGGCGGGGTGATCGTCACCTACCGGCCGGACCTTTCGAGCCGCCTCGCGGCCTATCGCGAGCTGGGCGAGGACGAGCTCTTGGGCCTGGCCAAGGAGACCCTCCAAAGCCGGCTCTATCGCCGCCTGAGCACGGTCCCCGACGTCGTCGTGCGCAGCGATCAGCGGATCGTAGTGAGCATCCCAGGGCAGCAAGACGCGGAGCGCATCCTCGAGCTGATGGGCCGCACCTACCACCTGACCATGCGGCTGGTGGTCGACGACCATCCGCAGGCGGTCGCGGAGCGGCAGCTCTATCCCTACCACGGCCGCCTGCTCGAGCTGGCACCGCCGGCGGTCAGCGGCGACATGCTCGATCTGCGCTCGATCCGCGCCGTCCCCGGCCAGCCCGGCGCTCTCGACGAACGGCTGCGCTGGGCCCAGGTCGCCTTTCGCCTGCAGCCGCCGCACGACCGCAGCTTCGCCGAGCTGACGCGGCGGAACGTCGGCAAGACCTTGGCGATCCTTCTCGACGAGCGCGTCGAGTGGGCCGGCAGGATCGAGAGCGCGATCGACGGCGATGGGGTCTTGAGCGGGGGCTACAGCCTCGAAGAGGCGCAGGAGATCTCGCGCATGCTGCGCTCCGGCACCTTGCCGACGTCCCTCGAGGTCGAGAGCTTGTCGGCGGTCGGCCCCAGCCTCGGCCAGGAGATCGCCGAACGCGGCTGGCGGGCGGCGTTGCTCGCCCTCGCCGCGCTGGCGGGTTTGCTGGGTCTCGCCTACCTGCACCGCGCCGGGCTGCTCGTCGCCGCTTTGGTTTCCCTCGCCTGCCTGATCTTCGCCATCGCCGGTCTGACGGCGGCCTTCGGCCTCACCCTCGATCTGGTGGGCATCGCCGGGCTGGTGCTGTCGGTGGGCATGGGCATGGACGCCTTCCTGCTGGTTTTCGAGTCCCTCGAGGCGCGGCTGGGCGAGGTCACGCCGCGCTGGCTCGCCCATCACCGGCGCGGCGTCGCGCGCGCCCTCTACGCCTTCGCCGGCGAGGGGCGGACCCTCTTGCACGCCAACGCCACCACCCTGGTGGTGGTCGGTCTGCTGCTCGCCACCGAGCGGCTGGCGTCTTTCGCTCTCTTCATCTTCGTCGGCATCGGCGCCTCGATCCTCACCATCTTCGTGACCCGCGAGGTGCTCGCCGCGGTCCCCGGGCTGAGCCGCTGGGGGCGCGATCCCCTGGCCTGGCTGCGGGACGCGCGCTGGGGCCTCTACCGCTGGCACAAGGTCTACTTCGCGTTCCTCGTGGTGGCGTTGGCGGCGACCGTCCTGGCGCCGCTGCGACCCGGGACCGTCCGTCCGCTGCTCGAGCTCGGCAGCGACTTCAAGCCGGGAACCCAGCTGATCGTCTCCAGCCCCGAGCCGCAGCGCGTCGACGCCGCCGTCGACGACTTGCACGCCGCCTTGCCCCAGGTCGAGATCCGCCGCCAGAGCCTCGGCGAGCCGGCGAGCGGACGATTCCTGGTGACCCTCGGCACCACCCTCGAGCCCGCCCTCGCCGGGCTTCGGGAGGGTGGCGCTCTGGCAGGGATCTTCGCCGACCACTCGCTCGGGTTGGAGGGCATGAGCACCATCGACGGCAGAGTATCGAGCCGCCGGCTGCTCTCCAGCCTGGCGGTGCTCGGCCTGTCGGTCGTCTTCCTGGCGCTCTACCTGGTGGCCTGCCAGGGTGCGATCGATCGCTTCTTGTCGCGCGGCCGGCGCGGCGGCGGCCGGCGGGGGACCCGCCTGTGGGTATTCGCCGGCGTGCTGCTGGCGCTGGTGGTCGACGTCGCGGTGGTGCTCGCGGCTCTCGCCTGGCTCGGGATCCCGATCGGCTTGCCGGTGGTCGCCGCCCTGCTGACCATCGTCGGCTACTCGGTCAACGATTCGGTGGTGCTGTGGAGCCACGTCCAGGATCGCTGGGCGGCCGCTCGTGCCGAAGGCGGCGGAGAGTCCCCCGCGCGCGTGGTCAGCGACTGCGTTGACCGCATCCTGAGCCGAGCCTGCCTGACCAGCCTGTCGACCATGGTGCCGGCGCTGATGATCCTGGTGGTCGGCCTGAGCCCCCTCGCCGGCTTCGCCTGGGCGATGATCGCCGGCACCGTATCCGGCACCCTGTCGTCCCTCTTCATCGTCGGCTCCTTCGCCACCCGCGCCCTGGCCCTGGACGCGGGCCGCGCCGGCAGCACGATCGCGGAGCGCCGCCCCGTGACCACCTGACGGGCCGCGCCGCCACCGTCCAGCACTTGGCCGTGTGCTAAGCCAAGGGCGCTTGACAGTGGCCAGATCGGGAGCTATTATAGTATAACATGGCGATCAGGAAGTGGGTCGTTCAATCACTGATGGCACCTACTCCTAGTAGCTTGGTGAGGGTGGGCCGGGCATCCGCGATCGTGGTGGTGGCACCAGCGACTGTGGAGCTAGGCGGACCGCTCAGATGAGGCGCGTATACTCGAATTGACTCGGACCAAGCAAGGAGGAAGCTGGATGCATAGAATTCGAGTATTCATGCTTATCTGCATTACATTGCTCCCGTGTGTTGCCTGCAATATAGGTTCCCAGCAGCGCTTTCTCCTTCGAGTGCCATATCGCGCACAAGAAAGAGGATCTTTAGATTGCGGGCCTGCGTCAGTGTTGATGTGGCGTCTCTACGACGGCCTGTCGGAGATATCACAGAGTGTAATCTCTGAGTCGATGGGAGGTACGTGCTTTGGCACGAGCGAGCAAAAAATTGCTGATGCCGTAAACGAATTCACACTCACTCGAGATGCGATCTGGGATCTTTCAAGCGGAATTGATCCCGCTGGCTTCATGAGCCGACAGATAACTTCTATTGACACACTCACGCCAGTCATTGCTATTATCAACGGTGGCTTTCACGCGGGTGTGGTGAACGGTGGCATATGGTCCCAGCTCGAGCCGGGACTTTATCAATGGGATTCTGTCTACTTCCACGATCCTGATCTCGGGCCCAACGTAGTATTCAGTGCATCCGCTTGGATCGATGCAAGTTGCGCACCCGGCACGCCATGCTCGCAGATTATCTCTGTATCGGCGTCGGGCCTGGCGCAGTTCAACTTAACGACCTTCGGTCCGGCCATCAGAGTTCGAGGAAGTAGCGGCTCACCGGGCGGCGGACCGATAGATCCTTAGATTTCGTTGGATCGTGTGAGATGGATGAAGACGCAAGATAGAGAAACGAGATGCGGAAACTCATCGCCATCCTGATTTTGTTGACCTTGACGGGAGCACCTGCTACTCCTTGGACGCTCGCCTCCTGTGGTGCCGATAACGAGACTAGCTGGCAGGCCTTCGAGAAAGCAGTAAGAGAGGCAAAGCCAGGCTCTCCAATCTATGTGCCGAAGCCCTTTCCCAGGGATGAGGCGGAGATCGTCGAAGACTTCGTATACCAACTCACTAGTATTCTGCCAAGCTCGGCGCACGATTCAACGACCTCAGACGAAGATCAGGTCTTGGATTCCATTCGAAGCGGAGAAGCGAGGTTTGAAATACTGAAAGTAACGAATTGGACGCCGCTGCGATGCGCAGAGAAAAGAAAACGTGAATATTATTACTTGCTGCGAATCTATGATCCTGAAACCAAGGTGGAGATAGCACGCGCGGCGATGAATTACGACGGCCTTTTCGAAAAAATGCAGTTTTCCAACACCAGAACGGAGTCGCTGCCGTTGCGACCCATGGCTGAGCTGCAGGCAGCTGCGAGAGACGTCAGCACGCTTCATGCGGTGACTCTGGGGGATGCGCAATACATTACCACCTGGGGCACCTTGCGCTGTGACCTTCTCGACCCGTGTGTATCGTTCCGCCGACAAAATGAGGTCTATATTTTCAAAGACCTGCGGCTTTATCGGGCTCATGTGGGTGGGGCACGCTACTCGCTGAGCAGAGATTTGAAGGTTAGCGCCGACCCTGTGCAGATTCAAGAGCGAGCTCGGATTCTTGCCGGAATGTCCCAGCGAGGTGAGCTACTGATTTCCTTGGGCGACGATACGATGTTGGCCGTGACGGCCATAGAACCCTGAGTACGTGGGCATGACGTCACTTGATAAATGCCCGGTGTGCGGTGGAGAGACGGTAGAGAAAGTCGTCGAGAAACTTCTGCGCGGCGGCGACGGCCCGGCCGTCTTGCACGTTCGCGCGGAGGTCTGTCTGCGCTGCGGGGAGCGCCTCTATGACCCGGAGACGGTCCGGCGCTTCGAGCGCTTGCGCGACAAGCTACGGCGCAACGAGGTCGATGATCTCGAGCCCCTCGGTCGGACGTTCAAAGTGGCCTGAGCGGCGCGGAATCCTCCGGCCGCTCACGGGCAGGTGGCGAAGGCGTCGGTGTCGGTGATGGCGGCGGCGCGGTTGCCCAGGGGATTGAAGTATTCCTTGACCGTGCCGGTCTCGGCGTCGGTGACGCGCAGGGTGTACTCGACGTTGGTGGTGGCGGCGGCGAAGACCCAGAGGCGGTTGGTCGGCCCGCTGCAGTTGTCCAGCACCTTGACCAACATCTCCCAATTGTCGGGGTTGGTGAAGAAGAAGAGCCCCGAGTCGACGGTGCCGCCGTCGACCACCTGGGCGGCGCCGGTGGTGCCGTTGCGGAAGCGGAAGTCGAGCTCGACGATGAAGCGGCCCTGGTTGAGGCACATGCTGGTCGGCGACGGCACGCAGGCGCCGCCCGCCTTGACCCGACCGGCGGTGCGCACGATGCCCGGACCGGCGGCGGAGAGGCGGGCCGCCGGGCGTGCCGCCGGCGGCGGCAGGGCGTCGCAGGTGGCGAAGGCGTCGGTGTCGACCACCGCCGGCGAGGCGGTTCCCAGGGGGTTGAAGTAGCTCTTCATCTCGCCGGTGGCGGCGTCGGTGACGCGCAGGGTGTACTCGACGTTGGTGGTGGCGGCGGCCAGCACCCAGAAGCGGTTGGTCGGTCCGTTGCAGTTGTCGAGCACCTTGACCAGCATCTCCCAGTTGTTGGGATTGAAGAAGAAGAAGAGTCCCGAGTCGACGGTGCCGAAGGGCACCGCCCGGGCGGCGCCGGTGGTGCCGTTGCGGAAGCGGAAGTCGAATTCGACCCGGAAGCGACCGTCGTTCAGGCACAGGGTCTGCTCGTCCGGGTGGCAGGCGACGAGGCCGTCCGACTGCCCGACCGGCGCGTCGTCGCGCTCGACGCCGTCGACCACCAGCTTGTGGCTGCCGGCCGTGGTCACTTCCACGACGCCGGCGCGGTCGGGCAGGGGGACCCCGCCGAGGGTGGCGTTCGAGCCGCTCCAGGCGTAGCCGACGAAGGCGGTGGTCGGCGGCGGGTCGTCGCCGCTGGCGTTGACGGTGAAGATCGACGGCGGCGCTGCCAGCGCCATGCCGGTGTCCGGGGTGCTGAACAAGAGCACGTTGGCGACCTGGCTCTTCTTCGTGCTGGAGCCGTCGGCGCGGTTGATCACCAGGTTGTTGAGCGCCGGGACGGTACGGCTGGCGAAATCGAGTCGATTGACGAAAACGTCGTTGCCGAAGGTGGTGTTGCGAAAGCTGTTGCCGTCGTAGCGCAGGTCGTTGATCGGGCCGTCGTCGTTGTCCCCCTCGCGGATCGGCAAGCCGACGTTGTCGAGGAAAAAGGAGTCTTCCACCACGCCGGTGACGTCGCGCGAGAAGGGGCTGCCGTCGTCGCTGCCCTGGGGGATCGAGAAGATGGCGGCGCCGGTCGACTGGAGGACGCCTTCCGCCACCCCGGGGCTGACCTCGTTCTCCAGGAAGGTGCAGTCGTCGACCTCGAGCTGGGAGCCGGTGACGTGCAGGGCGCCGCCGGAGCCCTCGGCGCTGTTGCGGGCGAAGGTGGTGCCGTCGATCACCGCCCGCGAGCGGCCGAGGATCGCCACGCCGCCCCCCAGGGCGCCGTCGAGCAGGGCGTCGGACTCGATCACCAGCGAGTCTTCCAGCTCGAGCTCGGTGAGGTTGGCGAAGATCGCCCCCCCCATGCCGACGTTGAACGACGGCACCTCGACGTCGCAGTCGAAGAATACCGAGTCGTGGATCTCGAGCTGCGCCCGATTGTCGGACAGGCCGCCGTCCTGGGGCACGTTGAGGGCATCGTTGCCGAGCAGGCGGTTGCGATCGCCGTCGGAGAAAATGCAGCCCCCCTGGTGGGCGGTGGTGGTGGTGCCGCCGTGGCGGCCTTGGAAGAAGCTGCCGGTGATCCGCATCGACGCCGGCCGGCGATTGATGGCGCCGAAGGCGGTCGACGGATCGTTGAAGTCGGCGGAGGTCTGGTTGATCGCGCCGCCGGCGGCGGGCAGACCGAAGAAGCCGTCGACGTCGGCGCTGTTGCCGCGGAAGACCGAGTCGTGGACCTCGACCACGGTGCGGTAGGCGTTGATCGCTCCCGCCCACTGGCTGTGGTTGTCCTCGAATCGCGACGAGTAGACCCGCAGGGTGACGTGGTCTTCGACGTGCAGGGCGCCGCCGCCGCTCACGCCGGGTGGCTGGGCGCTGGCGGCGACGTTCATCGCCTGATTGTTGACGAAGGTCGAGCCGACGACGGTGACGTCGGTCGCCGGCACCTCCTCCGGCACGCTCCAGGTGCCGAAGGCGTAGAGCGCCCCCCCGACCCAGGCGGCGCGGTTGCCGCTGAAACGGGTGCGCTCGACCCGGATCTTGGCGTCGAGGACGTAGATCGCCCCGCCGACGACGTTGACCGGCGCGCCGGCGACGCCGTCGGCGATGTCGGCCCGGTTGTCGAACAGCTGGTTGCGCCGCAGGATGGCGCTGGCGCCGACCACCGCCAGGGCCCCGCCGCGGGTCTGGGCGGAGTTGTCGTGCCAGATGCAGTCGTCGAAGCGGCCGTCGGCACCGCCGGACAGGCGCACGGCGCCGCCGCCGGTGCTGGCCGCCGGCGGCGCCGGGGCGCGGTTGTTGCGCAGGGTGGCGCGGCGGAAGATCGCCCGCGCGCCGATGACGGTCACCGCGCCGGCTTCGCCGTCCTGGGTGCCGGCGCCGTCGTCGAAGATCAGATCCTCGAGGACGATCTGCCGCAGCGGGCCGTCTTCGATCAGCATGATGGTGTGACTGCCTTCGCCGCTCAGCACGACCTCGGCGCCGGCGGCGGCGCGGATGGTGAAGTCTTTGCCGACGAAGCGGATGCGGAAGCCGTTCTGCGGCGCGGCGTAGGTGCCGGCGGCGAGCTCGATGATGCCGCCGTTGGGCACCTGGCCGATGGCGCTGGTCAGGTCGGGGGCGTCCCCCGGCACGCGGACGATCGGTTGGGCGCCGGCGGCGGCGGCCGAGAGCACGGCGAGGAGGGCGAGGGCGGCCGCGGGGGCGTAGCGGGTGTCGAGCACGGGGTGAAGTCCTCCTCTGTACGGCCGGCGGCGGGGCGTCGACGGGCATCGAGATGCACGCTTCGACATGAATATGGGATCATCCTAGCACGCTCGCCCGGCGGCGGCGGTCTATGCTGATAAGACCGGCGCCGTCCGGCGAAAGAACGATCGACCACCATGACCCGGACCTGGCAGCTCGCACCGCTCACCGCCGCCGGCGAGGCGGCGCTGGTGGCACGTCTCAAGCGCGGCGACGAGGCGGCCTACGAGGAGTTGGTGCGACGGTACGGAGGTCGCCTGCTGCAGGTGGCCCGTCGCTACCTGCGCGAGGAGGACGCCCGCGACGCGGTGCAGGACGCCTTCGTCTCGGCCTTCAAGGCGATCGACCGTTTCGACGGCCGCGCCCAGCTGGCGACGTGGCTCCACCGCATTGTGGTCAACGCCAGCCTGATGCGCCTGCGGCGGCCGGCGATGCAGCGCGAGGAATCCCTCGAGCCCCTGCTGCCGCGTTTTCTCGACGACGGCCACTTCGCCGCGGTCCGCCGGCCGTGGCCGGAGGATGCCGAGGCGCGTCTAGGCCGGGCCGAGACCCGCCGGCTGGTGCGGCGCTCGATCGATCGCTTGCCGGAGACCTACCGCACGGTGCTGCTGTTGCGCGACATCGAGGAGCTCGACGGGGCGGAGACCGCCGAACGGCTGGGGATCAGCCCCGGCGCCGTCAAGGTGCGCCTGCATCGCGCCCGTCAGGCCCTGCGCGAGCTGCTCGACCCGATTCTGAGTGAGGGAGCGGCATGAGCGACCTGACCTGCCGCGAGCTGGCCGATTTCCTGCTCGACTACCTCGAGGGCGAGCTGCCCGCCGCCCAGGCGCGCACCTTCGCCGACCACCTGGCGGCCTGCCCGGCCTGCGAGAGCTACCTCGACAGCTACCGCCGGACCGTCGCCCTCGAGCGCCAGGCCTTCGCCGACGACGACTGCGACGTGCCGGAGGAGCTGGTGCAGGCCATCCTGGCGGCGCGGCGGGCGTAGGAGGCGCCCGCGGGCCGCCGGCGGCGGGGGAGGGAGGGCCGTTGATCGGATTCGTCAAGCGCATCGCATCGCAGGGCTTCATCTGGCCGCCGATCGACTACGAGTTGCTCGAGGCCAAGGAGCAGGGATTGCTGCGCGGCACGGTGCTGAACGCCGGAGCCGGGGTGCGGGATCTGTCGCATCTGGTCGACGGCACCCTGATCAATCAGGACATCCGGTGGCAGGACGAGCAGCGAACCGACGTCGACGTCTACTCGCCGATCCACGACATCCCGGTACCCGACGGCCACTTCGACGCCATCGTCTGCATCGCGGTGCTGGAGCACGTCGAGAACCCGGAGGAGGTGGTGCCGGAATTCTTCCGCGTGCTCAAGCCCGGCGGCCACGTCGTGGCTTCGGTGCCCTTTCTCCAGCCCGAGCACAAGATCCCCACCGACTTCCAGCGCTACACCCGGGACGGGCTGGCGCGGCTCTTCGCCCATCACGGCTTCGAGGTGGTGTCGGTCAAGCCCCTGTTCAGCGTCTACCACACCCTGCACTGGATCCTCTACGAATGGCTGGTGCTCAAGGGGCGGGGCAGGGCGGGCTGGGCGTTCAAGTTGCTGCGGGTGGTGCTGCTGCCGGCGCTCGGTCTCGTCGCCCGCCGCTCCACCCTGCAGTCTCCCAAGCTGGCTTCGGCCTTCCAGATCGTCGCCCGCAAGCCGGCCGCTCCCTGAGGCTGGTAGACTCCACCCAAGACGTGCGGAGGAGACGGCGATGATGCCCGACCGGCGGCAGTTCCTGGCCCAGCTCTTTACCCCGGTGGCGGCGGCGGCGGTGGCGACCCTCGACCCGCGGCGGGCGGCGGCCGCGGCGGCGGTGGCCGACGACGACCGCGATCCGCAGGCGAGCTGCGACGACGAAGCCTACTGGTTCGACGTCGCCCGCGCCTTCACCGTCGACCGCAGCCTGGTCAATCTCAACAACGGCGGCGTCAGCCCGTCGCCGGCCTACGTGCAGGAGGCGATGGGGCGCTACCTGGCCTACTCCAACCAGGCGCCGACCTACACCATGTGGCAGGTGCTCGAACCCGAGCGCGAGACCGTGCGGGCGCGGCTGGCGCGGCACTTCGGCTGCGACGCCGAGGAGATCGCCCTCACCCGCAACGCGTCGGAGAGCCTGCAGATCTGCCAGCTCGGTTTCGACCTCGAGCCCGGCGATGAAGTGCTGACCACCACCCAGGACTACCCGCGGATGATCACCACCTTCCTCCAGCGCCAGCGGCGCGAGGGGATCGTCCTCAAGCGCTTCCCGATCCCGGTGCCGGCGGAGGATCCGGCGGAGGTGGTGCGCCGCTTCGAGGCGGCGATCACCGATCGCACCCGCCTCATCCTCATGTGCCACATGATCAACCTCACCGGCCAGATCCTGCCGGTGAAGGAGGTGGTGCAGATGGCGCGCCGGCGCGGGGTGCCGGTGGTGGTCGACGGTGCCCACAGCTTCGCCCACTTCCCCTTCCACCACGCCGATCTGGACTGCGACTACTACGCCACCAGCCTTCACAAGTGGCTCTTCGCCCCCCATGGCACCGGCATGCTCTACGTCCGTCGCGACAAGATCCCCGGCCTGTGGCCGATGATGGCGGCGCCGCAGGCGATGGATTCCGACGTGCGCAAATTCGAGGAGATCGGCACCCACCCGGCGGCCAACTACCTGGCGATCGCCGAGGCCTTGACCTTCCATCAGGGCATCGGCCCGGAGCGCAAGGCGGCGCGCCTGCGCTACCTGCGCGATCGCTGGGCGCTGCGCCTGCTCGAGCACGACCGGGTGCGCCTCCACACCAGCCTCGACCCGCGCTTCTCCTGCGGCATCGCCACGGTCGAGATCGAGGGCGTCGACGCGGTCGATCTCGCCAAGCACCTGTGGCACCGACACCGCATCATCGTCGTCGGCATCAAGCACGACGACGTACAAGGCATCCGCGTCTCCCCCAGCGTCTACACCACCGTGGAGGAGATCGACCGCTTCGCCGACGCCGTCGAAGACGTCCTCCGCCGCGGCATCACGCTCTAAGGTGCCGCTCTGCTCTGCTCTAGGTGCCACCGTCTTCGCAAGTCGTTTATTCACAGACAAATACGCCTGCCAACTCAATCCCAAGAACCACCGACGCGCCGCCCCCTCGCCGCCGGCGACGCGGCCGACGCGACGCCACCACCCGCGCGACGCCATCCGCGGACGAAATCCCCCCTTCCACGGCCCTTCAGCCGCTCCGGTAGACGCACCTCTCCCGACGCC
>RFGL01000372.1 GCA_003697015.1 Acidobacteriota bacterium
GGCGGCGGCCGCCGCCGGCGGCGATGGTCACCGTGCGATCGCCGTCCTCCCAGGTCGGATCGTCGGCGGCGCTGACCTCCACCCGCGGCGCGACGTAGCCCAGCGCGCGCAGTGCGCGGACGGTCTGCTGGCGCATCTCCTCCAGGGTGGAGGGCTCGAGGTAGCCGCCGCGGTAGATCGAGGCGATGGCCCGTCGCGCCGGCGCCGGCGGCCGGTCGCCGGTAAAGACGAAGCGCACCCGCGGTCCCGGCGCGATGCGGATCACCAGGTCGACCCTGCCCTCCTCCACCGGCTGCCGCGCCACCTCCACCAGGGCGTCGGGGTAGCCGCGCTGGCGCAGCTCCTCCGCGACGTCGATCTCGACGTCGAAGTCGACCCCCGGGGGCAGGCGATCGCCGGCAGCAAAGCCCACCGCCTGGCGCAGCCGGCGATCGACCAGGCCGGCGGGGGCGACGAAGCGCAGCTCGCGGATGCGCGGCTGGCGGCGGTCCTGCCGCGGCCCGGCGAGCTCGACCACCTGCTGCAGGGTGGCTCCCTCCCGGTCCTGATCGGTGGTGAAGACCTGGGCCACCAAGCGCGGGAAGCGATCGAAGTCGTGGAAATCGAGCACGTAGGTGGTGGCGCCCTCGTCGCTCAGGCTGAAGGAGGCGGCGAGGGAGACGTTGGGGGAGACGTCCTGGCCGATGGTCAGGCGGGTGCCGGGATCGGTCTCGCCGAAGACCAGGAGATCGCTGCCGACGCCGAGCTCGATCGGCCCCAGGCTCTTGCTCAGGCGGCTGGCCAGGGTCTCGCCCAGGCCGGCGCCCAGCTCGGCGGTGAGCTCGGTGCGCTCGCGCTGTGCCGCCTCCTCGTGGTAGAGCGAGGTGGGGAACCGCGACGCGGCGTCGCGCACCTCCGGATCCTCCAGGGAGGTGGTGAAGGTGACGTCGAGCTGGGGCTCGACCCCGGGCTCGCCGGGGAAGGTCAGCGCCGCCCGGTCGACGCGCACGGTCTGGCCGTAGAGGTAGACGTAGCCGTCGGGCTCGGCGGTCAGGCGGCCGACCGGCAAGGGCTCGGCGAGGGTGCCGCGGATCCTGAGGTTGCTCCACAGAAGGCGCAGGTCGGCGAGGTTGTTCTTGATCCGCACCCCGTCGACCGTGCCGACGTCGACGTCGAGCTCGACGCCGGCGCCGGCGTCGTCGTCGCCGGCGAGGAGCTCGGCGGGGACCAGGAGCTGGCGCAGGAGCTCGCGATCGGGATCGACGTGGCGCCGCAGAAGGCCGCGTTCGACGGTGATCGAGCCGCTGATCTCGCCCTGCCCGGCGGGGTCGAGGGCGAGGCGCAGGCGGGCGTCGCCGGTGAGGCTCAGGCCGTAGTCGACGCGGTAGCTGACGTCGTCGAAGACCCCGTCGATCACCAACCGTCCGTCCCGGCTGCGACGGCCCGTAAGCACCATCGTGCCGTCGTTCAGGCGCCCTTCGGCGCGGCGGATCTCGAGCTCGCCGTCGGCGATCCCCAGCTCCACCCGCGGCGCCTCGATGCGGCTGACGTAGGGGCTCGGCCAGATCAGCTCGGCGGCCGGGCCGTCGGCGACGACGCGGCCTTCGAGGCGGCCGGGAGGGCCGGCGAGGGCGAGGGTCAGGCGCAGCGGCCCGCGGGCCACGCCGCCGCCCAGGATCGGGTTCAGCAGGGCGGCGTCGAGACCGCCCTCGGCGTCGACGGCGAGCCTCTCGACCGCCGCCGCCGCACCGTCCTGCGGCCGCCAGGCCGGCGCCAGCTCCGCCGTCGCCGCCAGCCGCAGGGGCTCGCCGGCGGCGCGCAGGCGGGTCGCCTCGAGCTCCAGGCGGCCGCCGGCGAGGCGCAGGCGCAGGGGCTCCTCCGCCACCACCCGGGTGCCCTCGACCTCGAGCTCGAGATCCGCCAGGGCGAGGGTGCCGCGGCCCGCCGGCGGCCGGCCGAGGTCGACCTCGAGACCCGCCTCAAGACCCGTGCGCAGACCGAGCGCCGGCGGCGGGCGGCCGGCGAGGGCGAAGAGCGCCCCCAGGTCGAGGGGCGGGGCGCCGGGCTCGAGGGCCTGCGGCCCGGCGGCGAGCTCGACGGCGAGCGGACCGAAGAGCTCGGCGGGCGGCATCCCCGGCCGCCAGGAGCGGCGCAGGGGCGCCGACGCCGCCAGCTCGATCTCCTGGCCGCCGCCGGCGAGACGCGCCGGCGCCAGCTCCAGGCGGCCGCCGGCGAGACGCAGGGTCACCTGCGGCGACGTCACCGTCCCCCCTTCGAGATCGACCTCGAGCTCGGCGAGACGTACCTCGGCGCGGCCGCCGGCGGGGTCGGTGAGGTCGGCGGCGAAGGACGCTTCGAGGCCGGCGCGGGCGTCGAAGCCGAGGGGCGGCAACCCCAGCAGCTCCAGCAGCCGCCCCAGCTCGAGCCGCGGCGCCGCCGGCTCGAGCGCCGGACCGGCCGCCAGCCGCGCGTCGACCGACGCCAGCAGCTCCGCCACCGGATCGCCCGGCCGCCATTCCGGGCTGAGGGCGGCGTGCCCCGCGAGCTCGAGCTCCAGGCCGCCGGCGGTGAGGCGCAGGGGCTCGAGGGCGAGGCGTCCGCCGGCGAGGGAGAGACGCAGCTCGCCGGCGGCGAAGCTGCGATCCCCGAGATCGAGACGCGGCGCCGTCAGCTCGAGGGAGCCGCGGCCGGCGACCGGGTCCGCGGGGTCGACGGCGAGGGTGAGCCTCACGCCGGCGCTCCAGCGCTCGCGGCGCTGGCCCGCGCCGAGCAGGGGGTAGAGGGCGCCGCTGTCGAGCTGCGGCGCCTCGAGATCGAGCTCGATCGGCCCCCCGGCCCGCGCCAGGGGCCAGGCGGCGAGGATCTCCGCCGGGCCGCCGGCGCGCTGCACCAGGGCGGCGGCGGCGGCCAGCGGCACGTTGGCGGCGAGACGCGCCGGACCGGCGCCGGTCGTCGCCCCCGGGACCTCGAGGCGGGCGACGCCGGCCGCCAGCTCGAGGGTTGCGGGCAGATGCTCGATGCCCGCCACCGGCCGCCACAGCTCGAGGGCGAGGCTGGCGTGCTCGAGGGGCGCCGTCAGGCCCACCTCGCCGGCCGCCTTCAGCCGCCGCTCGCCCGCCCGCGCCGCCAGCGACGCC
>RFGL01000373.1 GCA_003697015.1 Acidobacteriota bacterium
CCGCGACCCCCCGCCCACCCTCCAGCTCGACAGCTGCCCGATCCCCGGCCGCGACGGCGAGACCATGCTCTGCGGCACCCTCGAGGTGCTGGAGGACCGCAACGCCCGCGCCGGCCGCAGGATCCCCCTGCGCATCGCGGTGCTGCCGGCCACCGGCGAGCCCGAGGCGCCCGATCCGATCGTCCTCCTCGCCGGCGGGCCGGGCCAGGCGGCGACCACCTTCGCCCCCTTCGTCGCCGACTCGCCCCTGCGCCGGCACCGCGACGTGCTGCTGGTCGACCAGCGCGGCACCGGCGGCTCGAATCCCCTGCAGTGCGAGCTGCCCGGCGACGGCGACAACCTCCAGGGCTATCTCAGCGGCCCCTTCCCGCCCGCCGAGGCCTTCCGCAGCTGCCGCCAGCAGCTGGCCGCCAAGGCCGACCTGCGCCATTACTCGTCGGTCGCCGCGGCCCACGATCTCGACCAGGTCCGCGCCGCCCTCGGCTACCGTGAGATCAACGTGATGGGGGGTTCCTACGGCACCCGCGCCGCCCTGGTCTACATGCGCGAGTACCCCGAGCGGGTGCGCACCGCGGTGCTGAACGGCGTCGCCCCGATCGCCTTCGAGAACCCCCTCTTTCACGCCCGCGGCGCCCAGCGGGCGCTCGACGCCATCTTCGCCGAATGCCGTGCCGACGACGCCTGCCGCCGGGCCTTCGGCGATCCGGCGGAGGACTTCCGGGCGGTGGTCGAGCAGCTGCGCCGGCAGCCGGCCAAGGTGACCATCTCCCACCCGGAGTCGGGAGCCCCGGTCACCCTCGAGCTCGACGAGGCGACCTTCTACGAAGGGCTGCGGGTCTTCATGTACGGCACCGGCGGCACCCGCCGCGTGCCCCTGATCCTCGACCGTGCCGCCGGCGGCCACTACGAGCCCCTGCTCGAGGCCGCCCTCGGCAGCACCCGCGCCATCCAGGAGATCCTGCATTGGGGGATGCTCCTGTCGGTGACCTGCGCCGAAGACGTCGACCGCATCAGCGAGGAGGAGATCGCCCGCGAGACCGCCGGCACCTTTCTCGGCGATCGGCGCATCCGCGCCCAGCAGGCGGCCTGCCGCGGCTGGCCGCGCAGCTGCCTTCCCACCTACTGGGCGGAGCCGGTGGCGGTCGGCGTGCCGACCCTCATCCTCTCCGGCACCCTCGATCCGGTGACGCCGCCGGAGTGGGGCGAGAAGGCGGCGAGGCATCTGCCCAACAGCCTCCACCTGGTGGTCCCCGGCGCCCACGGCGTCGGCGGCGACTGCATCGACGGCGTCGTCGCCCGCTTTCTCGAACGCGGTGCGGTCGAGGGCCTCGACGCGGGCTGCACCGAGGCCATGGAGCTGCCGCCCTTCGTGCTGTCGGAGGACGAGCCGGAGGATGCCTGAGGACCGGCCCGCCGCCGGCGCCGCTCCAGGCGGGGCGCGGGCGGCGGCCGCACCGCGCTTATTGGGGGATGGAGGGTGAGACCGGCGTCGGGCTGGTCTCGGTGATCACCACCAGCGGCGGGATGGCGATCAAGGGCGGCACGAACTTGGGCAGCAGCAGGTCCTGCTTCTGCTGCCAAGCGATGACGCAAGCCCGGCACACCTCGTCGCCGCGCTTGACCAGGTAGGGATCGATGCGCGTCACCACGCCGTCGCACAGCCAGTGGAAGACCTCCTTGCCGCGCTGCCAGTCGCCGGATTCGCCGACCGTCAGATTCTCGCGCTCGCCGTCCTGCTGCGGCGTGAAGGTGACCTCGCACTCCTCCGGCGGCAGCACCTCCGTCACCCGCACCGCCGAGCGGGCGAGCATGCGGCCCTGACCGTCGACCACCGCGGCGAAGTACTCCGCCGGCTCGTTGACCTGCGACTCGAGCCACTCCTGGAATTGCTCGTCGTTCATCTCGTACATCCAGTCGCGGCGGAAGGCGCGGCCGATCGACGCCCGCTCGCGGATCAGCTCGTCGTCGAGGTCGTCGTTGGGGTCGCGATCCTCGGACAGATCCTTGGCCCGCCACCATTCGGCCCAGCGGTACTGATCGTCCCGGTCGTCGTCGGACCAGCGCACCGCCTCCCGCGCCGCCTCCAGCTCATGGCGGTCGAAGGCGCGGTCCTCGGCTTTGGGAAAGACGCCCCAATAGCGCCCGCCCCCTTCGGGGTGCATCTCGACGTAGTAGAAGTCCTCGACCACGTTGTGCAGGCGGCGGAAATACAGCCGGACGGTGGTGTCCGGCACGTTGTTGTAGACCTGGGCCCAGGCCACGGCGTTGTCGCCGATCGGAATGCAGGGCACCGGCTCGACCTCGACCTCCAGCGGCTTGCTCCCCGGCCGCTGGGCCGCGAGGGGTGCGGCGCCGGCAAGCCCCAGCACGGCCAGCACCAAGATCGTCAGCATCGTCCGCACCATGCTCCTCCTTCGCTCCTCGTCACCGGCCGGCTCGTTCCGGCTCATTCCGCTGGCGGCGACGTCCTAGACCTCTCCCCCTACACGTCCTTATGTGCATAGCCTAAGACTACTGCATTTCGATCCGCCTTACAATCCGGCTCAAGATTCGATGCCCATCCTGCGCTTGAGGTCGGCCAGGGAATCGCCCGCCTCCGACGCCGCCACCGGCCCCAGGGCGGCGTCGATTTTGTCGTCGAGGGAGGCGGCGTCGCCGGCCAGCTCGCCGTAGGCCTCGGCCAGGGATTCCTCCTCCAGCACCCGCTCCTTCATCCGCTCCAGCATGGCGAGGGTGCCGGTCTCGTCGACCCCGGCCAGCTGCTGGTTGATCTTCTTCATCGACGCGGCGGTGCGGGCCCGCGCCCGCAGGGTCACCAGCTCGTTCTCGCAGCGCTCGACGTCGCGGCGCAGCTTCTCGACCTTGGCCTGCAGCTTGTCCGCCGCCGCCTGTTGCACCTGGTAGTCCTTGCGGATCCTCGCCGCGCGCTGCGCCGCCGCCTCCTTCTGCTCCAGGGCGGCGCTGGCCAGGCGCTCGGCCTCGGCGGCTTCCAGCTCGCCGGCCTGCATGCGCTTGAGCAGCAGCATCGCCTTGCGCTCGTAGTCGGCGCTCTCGCCGGCGGCGTGCTCGGCGTCCTTCTTCAACCGCACCGCCACCGACTTGACCTGGGCCAGGCTGGCGAGGGCCTCCCGCAGGTGCGACTTGAGGTCGCGGATGCCCTGCTCGGTGAGCTTGATCGGATCCTCGAGCTCCTCGACCGCGGCGTGGGCCTCGGATTGGAAGATCTTGAACAGCTTGCGGAAAATGCTCATCTCGGTACCTCCTGAGCCAGCCTGCATTATTCACCAGCCTCCTGCCGCAAGGCCATCGCCGGCCGAATCTGCGGCGTCATCCGGCCCCGTCGCTGCTCGACGTA
>RFGL01000374.1 GCA_003697015.1 Acidobacteriota bacterium
GCGGTGGCGGTGGCGGCGGCGAGGTCCGCGGCGGTGGCGGCGCCGCCGTGGAGCCGGCGGGGGCGCTGCCGACGTCTTCGGCGAGGGGGCGGTCGGCCTCGGCCTCGGGCTGGGCGTCGGAGTAGAACTTGAACTCCTCCAGCCCCTCGAGGTCGGTGGGGCTGGCCGGCCCCTCGGCCTGCACCGCGGGCGCCGGGCCGCCGGGGGTCGGATCCCAGCCCTCGCGACCCAACCACACGCCGCCGACGAAGGCGGCGAGGAGGCACAGCAAGAGCGCCACAAAGGCCACCATCACCTGGCGGTTGGTGAGCGCGATCTCGTAATAGCTGGGCTCGTGGGAATCGCTCACGGCGGTCGCTCAGCTCCTCGCTCGGTCGCGTGCCGTAACCTCAAGCGCCGGAGGTCGTCGGCCCGCGGTCGCCGCCGCCGTCCTCGACCAGCCCCAGCTTCTTGCCGAAGGCGCGCAGGAGGTCGATCGGCAGCGGGAAGAGGATGGTCGAATTGCGCTCGGTGGCGATGTCGGAGAGGGTCTGCAGATAGCGCAGCTGCAGGGTGACGGGGTTCTTCGACACCTCGTCCGCCGCCCTGGCCAGGGTCTGGGAAGCCTGCAGCTCGCCCTCGGCGTGGATCACCTTGGCCCGCTTCTCGCGTTCGGCCTCGGCCTGGCGCGCCATGGCGCGTTGCATTTCCTGCGGCAGGTCGACGTGCTTGACCTCGACCGCCGACACCTTGATGCCCCAGGGGTCGGTCTGGGCGTCGATGATCTCCTGCAACCGCTCGTTGAGCTTGTCGCGCTCGGAGAGCAGCTCGTCGAGCTCGGCCTGACCGAGCACCGAGCGCAAGGTGGTCTGGGCCAGCTGGCTGGTGGCGAAGAGGTAGTTCTCGATCTCGATGATCGCCTTGACCGGCTCGACCACCCGGAAGTAGACCACCGCATTGACCTTCACCGACACGTTGTCGCGGGTGATGATGTCCTGCGGCGGTACGTCGAGCACCACCGTGCGCAGGGAGACCACCTCCATGGTCTCGATCGGCCAGAAGACGAAGACCAGGCCCGGCCCCTTGGGACGTTGCGAGACCTTGCCCAGCCAGAAGGTCACGCCGCGTTCGTACTCGCGCAGGATGTTGATCCACTTGCTGAGCACGACGATGGCGAAGAGGAAGGCCATGAAGCCGATGGCGAAGTATCCCGTCATCACACGTTCTCCACATGCTGCGGTGATTCGATGGGCCCCTCGGGGGCGCGGCTTGTGGCAGCGGCCGGTCGGACCCGTAGTTCCAATCCGTCGACCGCCACCACCTCGACCTCGGTGCCGGCGGCGATCGGCTGCTCGCTGCGCGCCCGCCAGAGCTCGCCGTGGACAAAGATCTTGCCCGCCGGCGCCAGCTCGCTGCGCGCCACCCCGATCTCGCCGATCAGCCCCTCCTTGCCGGTGAGCACCTTCTGGCGTCGGATCTGGATCGCCCGCACCAGCAGCAGGCTGACGAGCAGCACCATACCGCCGGTAAGACCGAGGATCAACCGCAGATCGACCCGCAGCGCCGGGTCGGGGGTGCGGTAGAGCAGCAGGCCGCCGAGGATCATGGCGATCGCGCCGCCGGCGGTCAGCAGGCCGTAGCTGACGACGAAGAATTCGGCGACGAAGAGCGCCAGCGCCAGCAGGATCAGCGCCACCCCGGCGTAGCTCACCGGCAAGACCGACAGGGCGAAGAAGCCGAGGATCAGGCAGATGGCGCCGGCGACGCCGGGGAAGATCAGCCCCGGATGGGTCATCTCGACGTACAGCCCGAGCATGCCGAAGCTCATCAGGAGGAGGGCGATCTGGGGGTGGGCGATGACCGCCAGGAAGCGCTGGATGCGGCGCATCTCGCGCCGCTCGACCACCGCTCCGGCGGTCTCCAGCACCATCTCCTCGGTATTCACCTTGTCCACCTTGCGGCCGTCGATGGCGCGCAGGAGGGATGGCACGCCGTCGGCGACGACGTCGATCAAGCCCCTCTCCAACGCCTCCTCGGCGGAGAAGGAGAGGCTCTCGGTCACCGCCTTCTCCGCCAGCTCGACGTTGCGCCCGTGCTGCTGCGCCAGGGAGCGGATGGTGGCGGCGGCGTCCTGCTCGATCTTCTCCCCCAGGTCGCCCTCGATGGTCTCCCCCTGGCCGCCGACCGGGTGGGCGGCGCCGGTGTTGGTGCCCGGGGCCATGGCGGCGACGTCGGCCGCCATCAGGATGAAGAAGCCCGCCGACGCCGCCTGGGCGCCGCTGGGGGAGACGAAGACCACCACCGGCGTCCTGGCGCCGAGGATCGCCTGGGTGACGTCGCGGGTGGAGTCCAGCAGGCCGCCGGGGGTGTTGAGCTCGATCACCACCGCTGCGGCACCGACCTGGTCGGCGTGCTCGATGGTCTCGGCCATGTACTCGGCGGTCAGCGGGTGGATGATCCCATCGACGGCGGCGTGGACCACCGGCCGGGGGGAGCGTACCTCTTCGGGCGTGGCGTCTTCGGGCTCGGGGGCGCCGGCGGCGACGCCGGCCAAGGCCGCCGCCGCCACGAGCACCGCGCCGCGGGCGCGGAGCAGGCGGGAGATGCGGGCTGGCTCGCTCATCATGCCTTCAGTATAGATCGATTGGCTATGCCGGGGCCAACAGCCGCCTCCGGCCGTAGTAGTATCGTAGGGCAGCCATGAGCCGATCCCATCTGCGGGCCTTCTCCGTTCTCCTCGCGGGGCTTCTCGCCGCGCTGCCGATGGCGGCCCAGACGCCGCCGCGTGCCCTGCTCGTGCTGCCGCGCCTCGACGCCACCTCCGCCACCGACAGCTTCTTCTATTTCGCTCTCGACGGCGGCACCGGCTATGAGGTCGACCGGGTGCGGCGCAACGCCCTCGAGGTGCGCCAGAGCCGCCTGGGACGAAACCTCTTCGAGCTCATCGGCCGGCCGACGAGCCAGGCGGCGGTGCCCGGCGAGCTGCTCCTGGCGCCGCTTCACAGCGCCGACGACAGCGTGCGCGAGGCGCTGCTGGTCGAGACCTCCACCGGCTACGTGGCGTATTTCGAGCAACTCGGCAAGGGCGGCAACCTGGGGGAGATCAAGACCCCGGCCGGCCGGCCGTTCGAGTCCCTGCGGGCGGCGGGGGGCAATTTCGCCCTGCTCGCGCGCCGCCTCGGAAGCGGCCGCACCGTCGCCGTCACCCTCTACCGCGCGACGGACGGCAGGGCCTTGACCCTCCTCGGGGTCGACGAGCTGCCGATCCAGCCCGAGGTGCGCTCGGCCGACGGCCTGCCGGCGCTCGACGGGCGGGTGCTGGCGGTCGACCTGCAGGGCGGCGGCGGGCGCACCCTCGGCCACCTGGTGATCGACCAGGGCAGCGGCGCCATCTACCACGTCACCCTGGCCGGCGACGGTTCGATCGCCGCCAGCCGCCGCCGGCCGCAGAACCTCTTCGACGTCTTCCCCCGCGAAGCTGCGCGGCCGGTCGCCGAGCGCTTCCTGGCCGTGCCGGTCCAGATCGCCGGTCAGGTCACCCGCCACGTGCTGCTGATCGACGCCGCCAGCGGCCGGCTCGCCTGGCTGGCCGACGTCGACGGCGCCCTCGCCGAGCCCTCGCTGGAGGCCCTCGAACGCGACTTGAACGACAGCCTGCCCGGCGACGGGCCGCGCGCCCTCGCCGCCGTGCCGCGGCAGGTCGGCGACGGCGTCACCAGCGGCGCCTGGGTGCTCGACGGCGTCAGCGGCCGCACCCTCTATCTCGGCAACCTCGCCCTGCCGCAAGGGCTCACCATCAACCGCGTCACCGTCATCCGTTGAGGCGCCGCGCCGCCTGAGCTCAGCGCCGGGCGCGGGCGCGCAGCCGGCGCTGGACCTCGTCGCCGGTCATCGCCAGGCCGGCCTCGCGGCGCCGGCGGTAGCGTTCGTGCCACTCGCTCCGGTAGTAGTCGGCGGTGTAGAGCAGGTAGGGATAGACGACGTAGCGGCGCAGCAGCACCAGGCCGGCGGTGAAGAGCAGCCAGGCGAGGGCGATGAGGGTCACCCGCCAGCCGGCGCCGCCGGCGAGCCAGGCGAGCTGGGCGCGTGCCGGCCAGCCCTCCCCCAGGTAGGGGGCGCGCAGCCGGCGCAGGGCGAGGGCGGTCTCGAGGTCGCCGCGCCGGCGGGCGTCGCGGAGGGCGCTGGCGAGGGCCTCCTGCAGGGCCGTCTCGACCTCGCGCCGGTAGCGCGCCAGGGCTTCGAGGTGGGGGCCGGGGAGGGCGGCGCGGGCGGCGTCGAAGGCCGCCGGCAGGCGCTCCGGCCGGCCGCCGGCGAGCTCGTTCTCGAGGCCCTCGCGGAAGGCCTGGGCCAGGCCCTTGATCTCCTCCATCGTATCGGCCTCGGCAAAGGGCAGGCGATCGAGCGGCAGGCCGCGGTAGGGCTCGGCCAGGGCGGAGTTGTCCCCCATGCCGGCGAGGGCGCGGCCGAGGACGTCGATCTGCGAGCCGAGGTCGATCTCGTCGCTCGCCCGGTCGAGCCGCCGCGCTTGGCGCAGGTAGCGGCCGGCGCCGCGGCGTTCCTCTTCCTCCGGGCTCTCGGCGGCGAGGATGGCGACGTTGATCGCCAGCCGCGCCAGATCGTCCCAATGCGCCGCATACGCCGCCGCCGGCGGCTCGTCCTCCCGCGGGTAGAGGTCGCGGTTGGCCCAGTAGAGGCGGTTCAGATTCGACAGCGCCCAGCAGCGGGCGGTGGCGCCGTTCGACGCCACGCAGGCCGCCAGCTGTTGGGGAAAGGGCCCCTCCCGCACCTCGGCGAGGGTGGCGTCGCGGTATTCGGAGGTGCGGAAGTCGTGGCTCCCCAGCCGGCGGCGGAAGTACTCCTCCGGGTAGGTCCCACAGCTCAGGTACTCCTGCGCCAGGCGATTGCGCACCTGGTGGCTGGAGAGGGCCGACGGCGCCACGGCGAAGGGCAGGTCGCGGTTGAACGCCGGCTCGTCGCTCGCCGCCAGGTAGCGCCTGAGCTCGCCGACGGCGAGCTTCAGATGCTGGATCGCCGCCGGGCAGTCGTCCGGCGACAGGGCGTCGGCGGCGGCGTAGCGGGTGGCGATCACCATCGCCCGGTGGGCCGCCTCGCCGCCCACCGGGGGGTGCTCGGCCAGCCGTTCGACCGCGTCTCCCAAGGCGCGGGCCGCATCGCGGTAGAGGCCCGAGCGCAGGAGGGCGATGCCCAGGTTGTAGCGCAGGGACCAGGAACGGGGGGTGGCGTCGGCGAGGCGCTTGTAGAGGCCGGCGGCGATCTGGTCCTCCCCCTCCTGCAGGGCCTGCCAGGCGCGCGCGGCCCGCGCCGCGTCCGCCGGCGGCGGGTCGGCGGGGTGACGGCCGGGCCAGGGCTGGGGCGGCGGCGAGGCGACGAAGGGCGGCGGCTCGACCGGCGGCGACGCCGCCCCGGGA
>RFGL01000375.1 GCA_003697015.1 Acidobacteriota bacterium
GGTGCCGGCCGGCCGCCGCCGAGGCGGCCGCGGCGCTGCTCGCGGTCGCGCAGGTGGGGGCAGGTGGCGGCGAGGCTCATGCGCTCGACGTCGCCGACGTGCAGGCTGGCGAGGATCGGCTCGGCGATGCGCTCCAGGACCTCCCGCCCGCAGCGCCGGCGGACGAAGTCGGCGACGCTTTCGTCCGTTTCCGCCCGCCGCGCCGGCTGCCAGCGCTCGGCCCACCAGCGCAGCTTGCCGGACCAGGAAAGGAGGGGGGTGGCGGCGATCTCCCGCCAGCCGCCCGGGGCCAGCTGCAGCAGGCCCGGCGACAACGGCACCAGCCGCTTCCCCGCCGCCAGAGCGACGCCGCCGCGGTCGTCGTTCGACGGCAGGAGCCGCCCCTCGAGGCCGAGCTCGCAGGCGAGCTCGTAGAGCGCCGGCTTGCGGGCGACGAAGGCGTCGGGCCCGCCCTCGAGCACGAAGTCCCCGCGCCGCCGGGTCACGACCTTGCCGCCGCAGCGGCCGCGGGCCTCGATCACCGTCACCTCGACGTCGTGGTGCTGCCGTCGCGCCCGGCGCGCCAGCTCCCAGCCCGCGGTCAGACCGGCGATGCCTCCTCCGACGACGACGACGTGGTGCATGGATGCTCGTTCCCTCGTTCCCGCGCGAGGCGAGGAGTCTATCGCAGAGCGCCGGCTCGGGTGCACCGGGTCGATCGCGGCGTCGCCGGCGGCGCCGGCCGGCGCCGCCCTTGCGGCGGGGATTGCCGGGGGCTACCATTCGACGGCGAGGTTCCAACCGATGCCGGGGGTGAGGTCCCGTGAGCTGGAGTCAGGTGAGCAAGGGAGCATGGTGGGGGCTAGGGGCTCTCATCCTCAGCGGGGCGGCGGCAGCCGGTCCGGCAGCTGACGTGGTCGCGGTCGAGGATCCGCTCGCCCCGCCCGCAGCGCTCGCCGGCGGGGCACCGTCCGCCGCTGCGCCGGCAACGGGCGACGCCGCCGGCGGCCAGTCGGGCGCGCCGGTCGCCGCCGCCGACGAGCCCGAAGAGGCCGGCGATCCCTTCGCCACCGCCGGCGGCGAGGGCCTGTTGCGCTTCGGCGACTTGCCCGTCACGCTCTCCGTCTTCGGCAACCTCGACCTGGCGAGCGAGACCGAGCGCGGCACCAGCAGCGGCTTCGAGAACGGTGCCCTCGATCTCTTCTTTACCGCCCAGATCTCCCCCCGTTGGTCGTTCCTGGTCGAGCTGGTGTTCGAGACCGAGCCCGAGAGCAATGAGGTGATCGCCGACCTCGAGCGCCTGCGCGCCGCCTACGACCATTCGGATCTGCTGCGCCTCGAGTTCGGCCGGCTGCACAACTCTCTGGTGCAGTGGAACGTGGAGCAGCACCACGGGCTCTATCTCCAGACCACCGCCACCAAGCCCCTGATGACCGAGTGGGAGGACGACGGCGGCCTGTGGCCGGTCCACGTCGTCGGCGCTCGAGCCTCCGGTACGGTGCACGAGGCGATGGGCTTCCACTACGAGCTGACCGTGGCCAACGGCCGCGGCGCCGCCCTCGACGACATCCAGGTCGGCGGCGACCTCAACAGCGACAAGGCGGTGGTGCTCTCCCTCGGGGTGGCGCCGCCGGCCGTGCCCGGCCTGCGGCTGACCGCCACCGGCTACCGCGACGAGATCCCGCGTTCGCCGGCGCCCCTGCGCGAGCGCGTCTGGAGCCTGTCGGCGCGCTACCTCGCCCGCGGCGTCGAATTGCGCAGCGAGTGGTCGCGGATCGAGCACCGGCGGCCCGGCAACGCCGAGCGCCTGACCACCAGCGGCTACTACGTCCTCTTCTCCTACCGCTTGCCCGGCATCGAGCGCAGTCTGCGCCCCTACCTGCTGGTGGAAGAGGTCGACGTCGAGGAGGATGACCCTTTCTTCGCCGGGGCCGAGGACGCCCGGGCCCTGTCCCTGGGGGTGCGGTGGGATCTGCGTCCGGGGGTGGCGGTGAAAGGCGAGTACCGGCGCGAGGAGGTCGGTCGGTCGCCGGCCGGCGACCTCGTTCGCGTGCAACTGGCATTCGGATTCTAGAGCTTTCGGCATGGCAGAGATCCGCCCCCCGACCGTCCCCCGCCGCCGCGCGGCTGCGCCGCCTGGGCTCGGCTTGGGGCAGGCCCTTGGGGTGGCGCTGGTCGCCTTGCTGCTCGCCGCGCCGGTGACGCCGCGCCGCGGCCGGCCGCCGTCTCCCGTCCGCCTGGCGGTGGTGGTCAACGGCGAGCGGCCGGAGACCGACGTCTCCGTCGCCCAGCTGCGCCGCATCTTCCTCGGCGAGCAGCGTTTCTGGGGCGACGGCACGCCGGTGCACGGGGTGCTGCCGCCGCAGGAGCGCCCGGAGCTGGTGGAACGATTCCTGCGCCAGACCCTCGGCCTGCCGCCGGATGAGTACTGGCGCCATTGGCGGGGCAACGTCTTCCGCGGGGTGAACAACCGCAAGCCCCTCTCCCTCGCCACCACCCCGGCGACCCTGCGGGCGGTCTTCCGCTCGCGCATCCCGATCGCCGTCGTGCCCGCCGCCGACCTGCCGGCTGGCGAGCGCGGGTTGAAGGTGCTGGCGGTCGGTGGCAAGAGGATCGACGATCCCGACTACCCGCTGCAGGTGAACTAGACCGCGGCTCGTCCCGCGGCTGCGGCACCACGCTCATGGGCACCCTCGCCGACCTTCCGATCCAGCGCAAGCTGCAGGGCATCGTCATGGTGACCACCGGCGCGGCGTTGCTCCTGGTCTGCGTCGTGTTCTGGATCTACGAGGCCCTCGGCCTGCGCCGCACCCTGGTCGAGCAGGTTTCGGCGGTGGCCAACGTCATCGCCGCCGACGCTGGCTCGCTGGTGTTCTTCGGCGATGCCGAGGCCACGGCCGCCGCTCTCGCCGGGCTGGCGGCCGAGCCGCGCATCCTCGGCGCCCGGATCGTCAGCCGCGAGCACGGCCAGCTCGGCAGCTACCGGCGGCATGAAGGGGAGCTCCTGCCGCCGTGCCCGCCAAACGCCGGCCGCGGCCACCGCTTCGCCGGCGGCGAGCTCAATCTGTGGGTGCCGGCGACCTTCGACGGCGAGACCGTCGGCACGCTCTGCCTGCGCGCCGACTTCGGTGGCGCCGGCGGCCGCCTGGCGCGCTTCACCGCCGTTCTCGCCGCGTTGCTATTGGCGGTGCTGGCCCTGGCCTTCGGCCTCTCACAGTGGCTCCAGCGCCTGGTGTCGAAGCCGATCGTCGAGCTCGCCGAGGCCTCGCGGGCGGTGAGTGCGACCGGCGACTACACCGTCCGCGCCAGTCCGCGCAGCGGCGACGAAGTCGGCCAGCTGGCGGCGGCGTTCAACGACATGCTGGCCAAGATCGAGGAGCACCAGCAGGCGCTGGAGAAGGCGATGCGCGAGGCGGAGGCCGCGGCGCAGGCCAAGAGCGACTTCCTCGCCCACATGAGCCATGAGATCCGCACCCCCTTGAACGCCATCATCGGCCTCACCGGCCTGCTGCTCGACAGCGAGCTCGAGCCGCGCCAGCGGGAGTACCTGGAGACGGTACGGGCCAGCGGCGACGCCCTGCTGGCGGTGGTGAACGACATCCTCGACTTCTCCAAGATCGAGAGCGGCCACATGGAGCTGGAGTCGCAGCCCTTCGATCTGCGCAACTGCGTCGAGGAGGCCCTCGACCTGGTGGCGCAGCCGGCGGCGGAGAAGGGGATCGAGCTGGTTGCCGACATCGCCTCCGATCTGCCGCGGCGTCTGCTCGGCGACGTCACCCGCCTGCGCCAGATCCTGGTCAACCTGCTCTCCAACGCGGTCAAGTTCACCGAGCGCGGCGAGGTGGTGGTGGCGGTGTCCGCTCACCGCCAGGAGGACGGCCGTTACGAGCTCTCCTTCGCCGTCCGCGACACCGGAATCGGCATCCCACCGGAGCGACTGGACCGCCTGTTCACCGCCTTCAGTCAGGTCGACTCGTCGATGAGCCGGCGCTACGGCGGAACCGGCCTCGGGCTGGCGATCAGCAAGCGGCTGGCGGAGCTTCTCGGCGGCCGGCTGGAGGTCACCAGCGAGGTCGGTCGCGGCTCGACCTTCACCCTGACCATCGGCCTGCCGAGCGCCCTCGCCGGGCGGCCGGAGTCGGACGAGACCGTCACCCTGATCCGCCGCCTGCTGCAGGCTCGCATCCTGCTCGTCGACGACAACGACGCCAATCGCGCCGCCCTGCGGCGGCTGGCGGAATCCTGGGGCGTGGACGTCGTCGAGGCGGCGTCCGCCGCCGCCGCTCTCGAGCGACTGCGGGAGCTCGGCGGGGAGCTTGCGGCGGCGGTGATCGACCTCGAGTTGCCGGACCTGGACGGCCACCGGCTGGCGGCCGAGATCCAGCAGCTCGGCCCGCCGTTCTCCCAACTGCCGCTGATCATGCTGTCGCCGCTGGGCGGTCTCCTGCCCCTGGAGCAGGACCGACCCCACCCGGCCTACGCCGCCATCCTTACCAAACCGGTCAAGCAGCGCCAACTGCGTCTCGCTCTGGTGCGCGCCGTCGAACGCCAGAAGGTGCCGGCGCAGGACAAGGCGGCGGTGCGACCGGCGCCGTCGTACTCTCTGCGGGTACTGCTGGCGGAAGACAACGCGGTCAACCAGAAGGTGGCGGTGCAGATGATCGAACGGTTGGGCCATCGCGCCGACGTGGCGTCGAACGGCCACGAGGTGCTGCGCGCCCTCGAGCGCCAGCGCTACGATGTGGTGCTGATGGATCTGCTGATGCCGGAGATGGACGGCCTCGAGGCGACGCGACGGATCGTCGCCCGGTGGCCGGCCGATCGCCGGCCGCGGATCGTCGCCATGACCGCGTACGCCGTCCAGGGCGATCGCGAGCGCTGTCTCGCCGCAGGCATGGACGACTACATCTCCAAGCCGGTGCGGCTGGAGGAGCTGGCGCGCGCCCTGGATCGCCGCCTCTCTTAAGGTGCCACCGTCTTCGCAAGTCGTTTATTCACAAACGAATACGCCTGCCGACTCAATCCCAAGAACCACCGACGCGCCGCCCCCTCCCCGCCGGCGACGCGGCCGACGCGACGCCACCGCCCGCGCGACGCCATCCGCGGACGAAATCCCCCCTTCCACGGCCCTTCAGCCGCGGCGGTAGA
>RFGL01000376.1 GCA_003697015.1 Acidobacteriota bacterium
ACCGCATCTCGGCGCGGACGCGGCTGAGACTCACCCTCATCCAACGCAGCCGAATGAGCCCGCGCCGGCGGGGCGCATGGGGTATAGTCGGCCGGCTACGGCCGGAACCGCGATGCGCCAGCCCAGATCCCGCCAGCAGATCGTCTTCGCCCTGCTCAGTCTCGCCGCCCTCGCCCTGGTGGCGGAGTTCCTCGCCTACGCCGGACTTTTCGTCGTCGAGGGGGGCTTTACCTGGCCCGGCGAACGGGCGGCGGAGCGGCGGATTCTGATCGAGACCATCGCCGAGGAACGCGCAGCCGGCACGTCCGAGGCCGAGCAGACGGCGGCGGCGGTCTTCAGCAGCCGCGGGGTGGTCGTCCACCCCTTCTTCGGCGTCAGTCGCGATCCCGCGGTGCCCGACTCGTTCGGCCGCGGCATCAGCGACCAAGGCTTCTTCGTCCGCCGGCCGTCGGCGGACGCCGAGCCGTCCGCCGAACCCTCCGGCGAGCCCTCCGGCGAGCCCGAGCCCTTCACCGTCGCCGTCTTCGGTGGCTCGCTGGCCAACCATCTCGCCATCTCCACCGGCAAGCGCCTGGCCGCCGTCCTCGAGGGCTCGCCGGCGCTCGCCGGCAGGACGGTCCGGGTGCGCAGCTTCGCCATGGGGGGGTACAAGCAGCCGCAGCAACTGAACGTCTTGGCTTACTTCCTGGCCCTCGGCGAGCGCTTCGACGTGGTGATCAACGTCGACGGCTTCAACGATCTGGTGCTGCCCTTCGACAACCTGCGGGCCGAGGTCTACCCCTTCTACCCGATGACCTGGTCGGTGCTCACCGGGGATCTATCCGACCCCGAGCGCCAGCGGCTGGTGGGCGAGATCGCCTACCTCGAAGCCCGGCGGCTGGCGCACGCCGAGCGTTTCTCGTCGCCGCTGCTCGCCCGCAGCGCGGTGGCGCAGCTCGCCTGGCGCCTCGCCGACCGCCGCCTCGCCGGCCGCCTGGCGGAGCGCCGTCAGGCCCTCGCCGCGCCGGGCCTCGGCGGACGGCCGTTCGCCAGCCACGGGCCGGCGATCACCCCCATGGAGACGGCGGCCCGCTACCGCCAGCTGGTCGACTTCTGGGCGCGCTGCTCGCTGCAGATGGACGCCTTGGCCCGGGCCTTCGGCGCCCGCTACGTCCACGTCCTGCAGCCCAACCAATACCTGCCGGGCAGCAAGCCCATGGGCCGCGCCGAACGCCAGCGCGCCTTCGATCCGGAGATCCATCACCGCCCGATCGTCGAGCAGGGCTATCCCCTGCTGATCGCCGCCGGCGAGGAACTGCGCCGCCGGGGCGTCGCCTTCTACGATCTGACCCGCATCTTCGCCGATACCGAGCGGCCGCTCTACGCCGACGTCTGTTGCCATCTCAACGGCGAGGGCAACGCTCTTCTGGCCGAAGCCATCGGCCGTCTCGTGGCCCGGGACCTGGCCGCCGGTCCCCGGCCGGGGGACGGCGGCGGTTCTCAGCCGAGGTAGCGCAGGCCGGTGACGATCGACAGCAGGATCGCCGCCGCCGTCAGGGCCAGGCAGCCGAGCGCGGCGAGCACGTGCCCCTGGGTCTCCGGGCGCCAGGGATTGAGCCAGCGGGCGGTGAAGTAGCCGCCGGCAAAGCCGCCGAGATGGGCCCAGTTGTCGATGCCCAGACCGCCGAGGAATCCGATCACCCCGAGGATGACGATCACCTGCACCACCTGCTGTACCTGAGCGCGGCTGCCACCCACCACCAGCGCGCCGAGCAAGCCGAAGAGGGGCGCCGAAGCGCCGACGGTAAACGGTGCGCCGGCGAGCAGCCCGGGCAAGGGCAGGAGGCCCGCCACGGAGGTCAGCCCGAAGCCGGCGGCGGAGGCTGCGGTGTAGATGATCACCAGTCGGCCGAAGCCGAAACGCGCCTCGACGTGCGGCGCGAAGATGCGCACGTAGTAGAGATTGAGCGCAACGTGGAGCAGGCTGCCGTGGAGCCAGGAGGCGCTCAGTACCGTCCACCAGCGCTGGTAGCCGAAGACCGGTTGGGCGCCGCTGGCGCCGAAGAGAAAAAGCTGGGGCAGGCCGGGGGAGAGGAAGCCGAAGAGGGCTCCGAGGGAAGGCTTGTCCGGCAGGCGGATGCGGCTCGGATCGAGCAGCAGCGTGACGAGATAGAGCACCGCGCAGCCGATGGTGACGAGCTGAGCGAAGCCGGCGTCGCCGCCCAGCTTGGTGAGCAGGGGAGCATAGCCCCACAATCCCGGGTTCCACCGCCCGCAGCTGAAACAGCGCTGGTCGTTGACTCCCACCAACCGCCCGCAGCTGGGGCAAACCACGGATCCGCTGGTCTGTCGTTTGAGCATGTGCCGTCCTCCGCGCTGCGCAACGATAGCAGAGGGGTGCGAGGCATCTCCGCCGGCACAGACGGGAATTCACCCGGCCGCTGAGCGCGCCTCGACCCGCCGGCGGGTCCACGCCAGGGCGGCGCCGGCGGTGATCGACATGGTGCCGGCGAGGACGTTGAAGAGGATGTCGCGGGGGTCGAAGACGCGGCTCGGCAGGACGGCCTGGATGACCTCGTCGAGGGTGCCGAGGGCGGCGGTCGCGAGGATGGCGAGGAGCGGCGGCAGGGGGACGCGGCGGCCGTGGCGGGCGCGCTCGCTGAGGGCCTCGTGGATGAAGAGGCCGAGCACGCCGTACTCGATCAGGTGGGTGCGCTCCTCCGGCATCTCCATGCGCACGAGCACCATCAGGAAGGCGGCCACGACCCCCAGCACGATGGCGATCTCCACCCCGCGCGGCCGGGCGTCGAACGCTTTGGTGACGATGGTCGCCAGCACCAGAAGAAAGCAGAAGACGAAAGTGGCTTCCAGCAGACCGCGCTGGCGCAGCACCCCGGCCAGCACCGGGGCGTAGCCGAGGGAGGCGTAGATCGCCACCACCACCGCCAGCACCCACAGCCAGAGGCGCCGTTCCCGATCGGAGGCGAAGAAAGCCATGGCGCACTCTACCGGAGTGCGGCGCGGCCTGGTGCCGGCGTGCCCTATAATGCGGCCGCACGGATGCGAAGTCAGCTCGCTGGAGCGTCGACGTGGGGCAAGTGATCATCCGTCGGGTCGTCCGCCGGGATCGGGCCGAATGGCTGCGGATGCGCGACCGGCTGTGGCCGGGATCCAGGCGGGATCACGAACTCGAGATCGATCGCTTCTTCACCGGCGGAGGAGGAGACGTCGCGGTGTTTGTGGCGATGCGAAGCGACGGTCGCCTCGGCGGCTTCGTCGAAGCGTCGCCGCGACCTTACGCCGAGGGCTGCTCGACCTCACCGGTGGGGTACGTCGAGGGCTGGTGGGTTGATCCGGACCTGCGCCGCACCGGGGTCGGGCGGCGCCTGATCGCCGCGGCCGAGGCCTGGGCGCGTGCGCGCGGACTGGTGGAGATGGCCAGCGACGCCGAGCTCGTCAACGAGCCAAGCCACGCCGCCCATCGAGCGCTCGGCTACCGGGAGGTCGAGCGCCTGGTCTGCTTCCGCAAACGCCTGTAGGCGTCGCAGGAACCGGCGGCGTGTGCAAGACCGTACGAAGGACCCAAACTGCTGTCATGCTGCGGCAGAAATCGAAGGCCTTACCGGCGGAGCGAGGCTTGGCGGAGGTGACGCCGGCCGGGAGGGGCTGGGAAGGCAGAGCGTTGGACGGCGTGGTCGAGAAAACCGGACGAGGCTCCGATCGAGTCAAGGTAGCCAGGGTCACTCGTTTGAACCGGGTGCTTTGCGGGGTCTGTGTGGCGCCTTCTCGGATCAGGCGTTGTCGTTCAAGCGGTTCTGGGAGCCCTGACTTGGCCCTTCGGGCCGCCGGTCAAGGCGTAGACGTTGTCCGTGATCCTTAACATACTAAAGGTCTTCCAAATGGATTACGAATTCGACGATTACGAAGGGATCGAGGTTGCCGTCTACAAAGCGCTCCGCGAGCTCGAACGACTTTTTGCGATCTTCGATGAGCCCGACGTTGCGAGCATTTACGAGGCCATGGAGGGGGTCGCCGAAGGGACCAGGATCGATCCGTTGAGGGAGCTTACGGATCGGTTCTTCTTTGGCATGATGGCGAAGGATGAATACTACCTCAAGATGAGAATCCTGCTCGAGAAGCAGCGTGGCTTGTGGTGGAAGATCAGGCACTGGCTGTGGGGGTAGGGGGCAGCGACAGGTTTTGAGACGGCTCCCAAGGTCGAAGTGTGACAGGTGCCGCACGAGTCAAGATTGACCGTTGAGCGACCCTTCGACGCCTACACGGCTATCGCGCGCTGCCGGGCCGGCCGGTCAGGCGCAAGCGGTCCGCCACGCCGGAGTCGCGGTTGAAGGCGGTGATGGCTTCGTCCCATGCGGGCAGGCGATCCCTGAGGTCCTGCCAGAAGGTGGGGCTCCACAGGGCGTCGAGGTCTTCGGCGGTCTTGCCCTGCTGCTCGACCCAGGTGAAGTACTTGAGGTTGTGGATCGCCTTGCGCTCGGGATGGCGCAGCTCGCGCAGGTGGTCGGTGGTGGCGGCGAGGAGGTAGCGCTCGCAGTCGACGGCGGCGTCGAGCCGGCGGTAGGGGCCGCGCTCGGCGGTGAGCTCGTCGAGACGGGTGCGGTAGAGGTCGACCGAGTCGGTGAAGACGGTCAACACCACGTCGTCGTCGTCGAGCTCGAAGTAGCGCGCGGTCTTGATCGCGGCGAGCAGGTTGCAGATCGACGAGATGCCGAGGAGCGGCAGGCCGGCGACGACGTCGCCGGCGACGCCGCGGCGCACCAGGTGGTCCTGGCCGGCGGGCTCGTTGAAGAGGCGCAGCAGGCGCAGGGTCGCCTCGTCGTCGATGGCGGTGACGACGTCGGTGTTGCGGGCGTTGTGGATCCACGGCACGTGCTTGTCGCCGATGCCCTCGATGCGGTGGCCGCCGAAGCCGCAGTGGAGGAGGGTCGGGCATTGCAGGGCCTCGGCGGCGGTGATGCGGCAGCCGGGGTGGTGGGCCTTCAGGTAGTCCCCCGCCCCCAGGGTGCCGGCGGAGCCGGTGGCGGCGACCCAGGCGGCGAGGCGGGTGCCGCCGCCGGCGCGGTCGCGGAAGGCCTCCTCCGCCGCCGGCCCGGTGACGCCGTAGTGCCAGAGATAGTTGCCGAACTCCTCGAACTGGTTGAAGATCACCGCCTCTGGGTCTTCTTCGCGGATCTGCCAGCAGGCGTCGAAGATTTCCTTGACGTTCGACTCGCAGCCCGGCGTGGCGATGATCTCGGCCCCCATCGACTCCAGCCAGGCGAAGCGCTCGCGGCTCATCTCCTCGGGCAGGATGGCCACCGCCCGGCAGCCGAGGAGGGCGCTGTCGAAGACCCCGCCGCGGCAGTAGTTGCCGGTCGACGGCCACACCGCGCGCTGGCGGGTGGGGTCGAATTCCCCCGCCACCAGGCGCGGCGCCAGGCAGCCGAAGGCCGCCCCCACCTTGTGCGCGCCGGTCGGGAAGTGCTTGCCGATCAGGCCGACGATGCGCGCCGGGACGCCGGTGAGCTGCGGCGGCAGCTCGAGGGCGTTGACCGGGCCGAAGCCGCCGCTCGCCGGATCGTTGTGCCAGGTGATGCGGAAGAGGTTCTTCGGATCGACGGCCTGCATGTCGACGCCGGCGAGGGCGTCGCGCACCGCCGCGTCGACGAGCGACGGGCGGCGCATCTCTTCGAGGGTCGGGATCAGCACCCCGCGCTCGCGGCAGCGCTCGAGGGCGCGTTCTCGTACGTGTTGGCCCATCATCGCCTGTGCCTCTCGGAATCGTCAGCTCGGGGAAGGCAGCCGCTTTGGCGCCAGCCGGCCCGCAAGCGCCTCGAATTCCGAACCCTGCGGGATGGCGAGCCGTCGTTCGGCTTGGTCGGGACCCTGCTCCTGGTGGGTGGGGTAGCGCACTCCAAGCAGCGCGTTCGAAGGGATCGAGGTCTCGTGGTGACGTGGAAGCTCTACCCGCTGCGCTCGAGGCTCGTCGGCGATCAGCGCCGGCAGCGCCGAGCCGTCGGGAAGGAACCGCTCACGAGCCATGGCCGCGGTCCCGCGCCCGCTCGGCCGAGAGGTGCTCGATCAGCCCGTCGCCCTTGCCGCGACCGGGTAGCGCCTCGCTCGGATCGCCGCTTATCGGGACGACGCGGAGCACCGCGCCATCATCAAGCCGGACGAGGCGATCTCTTTGCGCGATCTGATGATGCGTCCGGATGGCGGCGGGCACCACCGTTTGTCCGCGCTTTGTGACCGGCGTACGCATTCGAACGAATCTACAAGGCAAAGAGGCGGCATGCAAGCCGTCCCCGCTTCCGCCGTCAGCCTCAGTCGCCCAGAAAGGGGGTGCCCCAGCCGAGGGCGTGGAAGCGGCGCCAGAGCTCGGGGGCGAGCTCTCCGGCACGGCCGGCCAGGGCCTCGGGGTCGACGGTGCGGTGCCGGAAGTCCTCGTAGAGCACCCGGCCGCGGGCGACGGTGTGGCGTACCGGGGCGGCGGCGAGGCCGTAGACCAGGTGGCCGAAGAGGTTCTCTTC
>RFGL01000377.1 GCA_003697015.1 Acidobacteriota bacterium
CCACCAGGGTGGCGAGGGCCTCGCCCTCGACGTCCTCGGCGATGATCAGCAGCGGCTTGCCCTGGCGCGAGATCTGCTCGAGGATCGGCAGCAGGTCCTTCATCGAGCTGATCTTCTTCTCGTGCAGCAGGATCTTGCAGTCCTCGAGCACCGCCTCCATGCGCTCGGCGTCGGTGACGAAGTAGGGCGACAGGTAGCCGCGATCGAACTGCATGCCCTCGACCACGTCGAGGGTGGTCTCCAGGCCGCGCGCCTCTTCCACCGTGATGACGCCGTCCTTGCCGACCTTGGCCATGGCGTCGGCGATGATCTTGCCGATCTCCGGATCGTTGTTGGCCGAGATCGTGCCGACGTGGGCGATCTCCTCACCGCCGACCGGCTTGGCCAGCTGGTCGATCGCCTCGACCGCCGCCTTGACCGCCAGGTCGATGCCGCGCTTCAGGGCCATCGGGTTGGCGCCGGCGGTGACGTTCTTGGCGCCTTCGCGGAAGATCGCCTGGGCCAGCACGGTGGCGGTGGTGGTGCCGTCGCCGGCCACGTCCGAGGTCTTCGACGCGACCTCGCGCACCATCTGGGCGCCGAGGTTCTCGACCTCGTCCTTGAGCTCGATCTCCTTGGCGACGGTGACTCCGTCCTTGGTGATGGTCGGCGAGCCGAAGCTCTTCTCGATCACCACGTTGCGGCCCTTCGGCCCGAGGGTGATCTTGACCGCGTCGGCGAGCTTGTTGACGCCGCGCAGCAGAGCGGCGCGGGCATTCTCCGAATAGGTGACTTTCTTGGCCATGTATTCCTCCTCCACTTACTGGATGACCGCCAGGACCTCGTCCTCGCGCAGGATGACGAGCTCGTCGTCGCCGATCTTGACCTCGCTGCCGGAGTACTTGCCGATCAGCACCCGGTCGCCGGGTTTGACGTCCATCGGCGCGCGCTTGCCGTCCTCGCCGATCTTGCCCGGGCCGACGGCGATGATCTCGGCCTCCTGGGGCTTCTCCTTGGCGGTGTCGGGGATGATGATGCCGCCGCGAACCTCTTCTTCAGGCTCGATCCGCCGGGCGACTACCCGGTCGTGAAGGGGACGGATGTTGACTGCCACAGCTCTCACCTCCTGGTGTGACTGAACTCTTGCTTGGGTTGTGGATTGCGAGCACTCCGGCGGGTTTTGGCACTCCTCCGCCGCGAGTGCTGACAAAGCGTACACGGGAGGCCGGCTCTTGTCAACCCCCCGAGTAGAAACCTGAGGGGGGCGTTGTCAAATTCCACCTCAGACCAGCTTCAGCAGGTGGCCCATCTTCTCCCGCTTGGTGCGCAGATAGGCGGCGCTCGAGTCGGTGGGGGGGACCTCCAGGGGGACGCGCTCGACGATCTCCAGGCCGTAGCCGTCGAGGGCGACGTACTTGCCCGGGTTGTTGGTCATCAGGCGCATCTTGCGCACCCCGAGATCGCGCAGGATCTGGGCGCCGATGCCGTAGTTGCGCTCGTCGGCGCGGAAGCCGAGCTTCTCGTTGGCCTCCACCGTGTCGTGCCCTTCCTCCTGCAGCTCGTAGGCCTTGAGCTTGTTGAACAGGCCGATGCCCCGCCCCTCCTGCAGCAGGTAGAGGAGCACGCCGTTGCCCTCGCGCTGGATCATCTCCAGCGCCTGGTGCAGCTGCGGCCCGCAGTCGCAGCGCTCGGAGCCGAAGATGTCGCCGGTCAGGCACTGGCTGTGCACCCGCACCAGGATCGGCTTCTGCGGATCGATCTCGCCGCGGACGAAGGCGACGTGCTCCTCGCCGGTGACCGGCGCGCGGTAGGCATGGGCGCGCAGCTCGCCGTAGAGGGTGGGGATGCGCGGCGCCGCCACCTTCTCGACCAGGGTCTCGTGGCGCAGGCGGTAGCTGATCAGGTCGGAGATGGTGATCAGCGGCAGGTCGTGCTTGGCGGCGAAGGCCAACAGGTCGGGGACCCGGGCCATGGTGCCGTCGTCGTTCATGATCTCGCACATCACGCCGGCGGGTTTCAGGCCGGCGAGGGTGGCGAGGTCGACGGCGGCCTCGGTGTGGCCGGCGCGCTTGAGCACGCCGCCGCGCTGGGCGCGCACCGGGAAGACGTGCCCCGGCCGCACCAGGTCCTCGGGCCGGGCGTCGTCGGCCACCACGGTCAGCACCGTCGCCGCCCGATCGGCGGCGGAGATGCCGGTCGACACCTTGCCCTTGGCCTCGATCGAGACGGTGAACGCGGTGCCGAAGGGGGTGGTGTTGTCCTCCACCATCAGCGGCAGTTGGAGCCGTTCGCAGTGTTCTTCGGTCAGCGCCAAGCAGATCAGGCCGCGGGCCTCCCGCGCCATGAAGTTGATGATCTCCGGCGTCACCTTCTCGGCGGCGACGATCAGATCGCCTTCGTTCTCCCGGTCCTCGTCGTCGGCGACGATGATCACCGAGCCGGCGCGGAAGCGTTCGATCGCTTCCTCGATGGGGGTGAAAGCGGGGGACGCGCTCATCGAGCTCTCCAGCCGTCGCCGCTGCGGCTCGGCGCCGCACCAGGACGGAATCATTATCGACCCGAAGCCCGGGCCAGCATACCGGCGCCCCGACGGCCGGTCAAGGTGCGTGCGAGGTGCGGCCGGGCGAGGCCGCGCGCCCCGCTATGATATCCCAGCTCGCATCCGCTCGCCGCATTGCGGCAGGCGCCGGCCGACGCCATGAGAACGACGCCGCGTCCCCTCGACCTCTTGCTGCTCCTGGGCTCCATCCTGGTGGCCCTGGCGGGGGCGGAGCTCGCCGCCCGCTGGCTGGCGCCGCAGTGGGGAGCGCGCGGCATCGCCGCCGCCGGCATCATGCGCCACGATCCGCTGCTCGGCTGGTCGCAGCGGCCGGGCAGCAGCGGCGTCTTCGCCCTCGAAGGCTTCGCCGTGCGCCTGGCGATCAACCGCCACGGCCTGCGCGATCGCGACTACCCCGTCGAGCGACCGCCGGGCACGCGCCGCGTCCTGCTCCTCGGCGATTCCTTCGCCTGGGGCTACGGCGTCGAGCACGAGGAGACCGTCGACGAGCTGGTCGAGCGCCGCTACCCTCACCTCGAGCTGATCAATGCCGCGGTGGCGGGCTACGGCAACGACCAGGAGCTGCTCTACCTCGCGCGCCGCGGCCTGCGCTGGCGGCCCGACGCGGTGATGCTCTTCTTCCATCCCAACGACTTCGCCAACAACCTCTCCGGCGAGCAGTACGGCTACCGCAAGCCGGTCTTCCGCCTGCGCCGCGGCGCCCTCGAGCTGCACGGCGTGCCGGTTCCCGCCCCCGGCCTGGTCGAGCGCGCGGCGAGCTTCGTGCGCTACCGCACCTACGTGCCGCGCCAGCTGCTGCTGCTGCTCGAGGGGCCGCCGCCGCCGCCCCCTCCGCCTCCGGCGGCGCCGGCGGCGGAGCTGGCGGCGGCGCTGATGGTGGAGATGGCGCGCCACTGCCGCGAGGCCGGCGCCGACTTCGGCGTCTTCCTCATCCCCGCCACCGACGTCGAGCTGGCCCGCCGCCTGGCCGAGCTCGCCGGCCGACTGGATAGGCACCGCATCCCCTGGGTCGACCTGGCGCCGGTGCTGGCCCAGGCCAACGGGCCGATCACCCTGCCCCACAACAACCACTGGAACGCCCGCGGTCACCGCCTCGCCGCCGCGGCCTTGGAGGGGGAGTTGCGCGCCCGCGGCCTGCTCGAGCCCCCCTGACGGCGGGCGGGATTCTGGTGTAGGATCCCCCGCCACCCCCCACGACCCGGGAGCCCGCCGATGATCGCCGACCGTCTCCAATCGATCCAAGACGCCCTCGCCGCCGCCGAGCTCGACGGCTGGCTCTTCGCCTGCTTTCAGGGCAACGATCCGATCAGCCTGTCCTTCCTCGGCCTCGACCGCGAGGGCCTGCTGGTCACCCGCCGCTGCTACTACCTGGTGCCGCGGCAGGGGCCGCCGAAGAAGCTGCTGCACGCCCTCGAGCCGGCGATGCTCGATCACCTGCCGGGGGAGGCGGCGCGCTACCTGACCTGGCGCGAGCACCGCCGGGAGCTCTTCCGCCTGCTCGCCGGCTGCCGCCGGCTGGCGGTGCAGTACAGCCCGGGCAACCAGCTGCCGTCGGTCTCGCGTCTCGACGCCGGTACCGCCGACCTGCTGCGCGCCGCCGGCTGCGAGCTGTGTTCCTCCGCCGACCTGGTGCAGCGCTTCGCCGCGGTGTGGAGCGACGAGCAGCTGCAGAGCCATCGCCGCGCCGCCCGTCACCTGAACGAGATCGTCCGCGGTGCCTTCCGTCACGTCGGCGAGCAGCTGCGCGCCGGCCAGGAGGGCGACGAGTACCGGGTGCAGCAACGGATCCTCGAGCAGTTCGAGGCCCGCGGCCTGTGGACCGAGAGCGCACCGATCGTGGCGGTCAACGACCACAGCGCCGACCCCCACTACCAGCCGAGCGCCGGCGCCAGCGCGCCGATCCGCGCCGGCGACTTCCTGCTCATCGACCTGTGGGCGAAGGAGAAGCAGCCCGGCAGCATCTACGCCGACATCACCTGGTGCGGGGTGTGCGCCGCCGCTCCCAGCGACCGCCAGCAGGAGATCTTCGGCATCGTCGCCGCCGCCCGGGATGCCGGCTACGAGCAAGTGGCGTCGCGGTATCCCGAGCAGCCGGTGTACGGCTACGAGGTCGACGACGCCTGCCGGGGGGTGATCGTCGAGGCGGGCTACGGCGAGCGCTTCATCCACCGTACCGGCCATTCGATCGACACCTCGGACCACGGTCAGGGGGCCAACATGGACAACCTCGAGACCCACGACGTGCGCCGCCTGCTGCCGATGACCGGCTTCTCGATCGAGCCCGGCATCTACCTGCCGGGGGACTTCGGGGTGCGCTCGGAGATCAACGTCGCCCTCACCCCGGAGGCCGCCGAGATCACCGGCGGCGAGCCCCAGCGCGAGCTCCTGCGCCTGCTCGCCTGAGCGCCGGCGACCGGCGGCGGGGCTCCTGCCCACGACGCTGTGCCGGGCAACGCCGCCGGCCGGCGGCAAAGCCAATCCCCTCAGGCGCTTTGGCCGGCGAATCGGGCCGCCGGTCGATCTGCCCCTTTATCTAGGGGCGGGGTTGACACGCACACCAACATCTAGTAGGTTCAACCGTACGCCACCTGGACGACCGCGAGCGGGCTTCGAGCGAGCCTTCGCCCGTCATCCGGTACTGGCCGCGCCCCCGGCGCCGACGTCAAACCACCGGACCGACGCCGCCGGAGGCTCCCGAAGTTACGTTTGCTTACTGCCATAATTCTATCGAGCTGGCGAGCGACCATACCCAGGAGAACGGCTTGATCCGGGCCTTCATCGGATCTTCATTTGCGACCTGGAGGAGTACAGATGCTGGAGCTGCGAGTCGTCAAACGGACCGGCGAGGTGGTGGCTTTCGATCCGGAACGCATACGGGGCGCCATCGCCAAGGCGGTCAAGGCCGTGCGCGCCACCCTGCCTGCCAGCGAGCTGGATCAGCTGGTCGCCGACGTCACCGACGAGATCGGCGGGCGCTTCACCGACTTCTATCCCAACGTCGAGAACATTCAGGACATCGTCGAGAAGCACCTCGTCCGGCGCCAGCTCTACGAGATCTCCAAGGCCTACATCCTCTACCGCGCCGAGCGCCAGAAGGCGCGGGAATACGCCCGCCAGCGGGCGATCGAGAACGCCAAACTCGGCAAGCTGACGGTGAAGAAGCGCGACGGCCGGCGCCAGCTGTTCAATCTCAAGAACGTCGACGAGACGATCCGCCGGGCGGCCGCCGGCCTGGGGGATGCGATATCGGTCGACCTGGTCGCCCGCGAGGTGATCAAGAACGTCCACGACGGGGTGTCGACCGACAACATCGACCGCGCCCTGGTGCTGGCGGCGGCGAGCTTCATCGAACGCCACCCGGCCTACAGCTGGCTGGCGGCGCGGCTGCTGCTGCAGGGGATCTACAAGGAGGTCCTGGGTCGCTCGATCCGCGCCCGGGAGCTCGACCGGCGCTACCGTGAGGCCTTCGTCGAGGGCATCCGTGCCGGCGTCGCCGGCGGCGACCTCGACCCGGAGCTGGGGCGCTTCGACCTCGAGCGGCTGGCCCGGGCGCTGAAGCCGAAGCGCGACCTCCTCTTCCAGTACCTCGGCATCCAGACCCTGCACGAGCGCTACTTCATCCGCCGCGACGGCCGCTGCGCCGAGCTGCCCCAGATCTTCTGGATGCGGGTGGCGATGGGCCTGGCCCTGCACGAGGACGACCGCGAAGAGCGGGCGATCGAATTCTACGAGCTGACGTCGCAGCTCTACTACGTGCCCTCGACCCCCACCCTCTTCCACGCCGGCACGCCGCGACCGCAGCTCAGCTCCTGCTACCTGACTACCGTCGAGGACGATCTCAAGCACATCTTCAAGTGCCTGGGGGACAACTCCCAGCTGTCCAAGTGGTCGGGGGGCATCGGCAACGACTGGTCCAACATCCGCGCCACCGGCGCGCCGATCAAGTCGACCAAGGTCGAGAGCCAGGGGGTGATCCCCTTCCTCAAGATCGCCAACGACGTCACCAACGCGATCAACCGCAGCGGCAAGCGCCGCGGCGCCACCTGCGCCTACCTCGAGACCTGGCACTACGACGTCGAGGATTTCCTCGATCTGCGCAAGAACACCGGCGACGAGCGCCGCCGTACCCACGACATGAACACCGCCAACTGGATCCCCGATCTGTTCATGAAGCGGGTGGAGGCGGACGGCGACTGGACCCTCTTCTCCCCCGACGAGGTGCCCGACCTCCACCACCTCTACGGCCGCCGCTTCGAGCAGCGCTACGAGGAGTACGAGGAGCGGGCGCGGCGCGGCGAGATCCGCTTGAGCAAGACGGTCAAGGCGCGGCAGCTGTGGCGCAAGATGCTGACCATGCTGTACGAGACCGGCCACCCGTGGATCACCTTCAAGGACGCCTGCAACGTGCGCTCGCCGCAGGATCACGCCGGCGTCGTCCACAGCTCGAACCTGTGCACCGAGATCACCCTCAACACCTCGGCCGACGAGACCGCGGTGTGCAACCTGGGCTCGATCAACCTGGCGCGCCACGTCCGCGCCGGCAAGCTCGACGAGGAGCGCCTGGCGCGCACCGTCGAGACCGCCGTGCGGATGCTCGACAACGTCATCGACATCAACTTCTACCCCACCGAGGAGGCGGAGAAGGCCAATCGCCGGCACCGCCCGGTCGGCCTCGGCCTGATGGGCTTTCAGGACGCCCTCTTCGAGCTCGACCTACCCTTCGAATCGGAGGGGGCGCTGGAGCTCGCCGACCGCACCCAGGAGATCATCGCCTACCACGCCATCCTCACCTCCTCGCGGCTGGCGGCGGAGCGCGGTCCCTATCCGTCCTACCCGGGCTCGAAGTGGGAACGCGGCATCTTCCCCCCCGATACCCTCGACCTGCTGGCCGAGGAGCGCGGCGTCGACGTCCCGGTGGACCGCCGGCGGCGCCTCGACTGGGGGCCGGTCTACGAGCACGTCAAGGCGCACGGCATGCGCAACTCCAACGTCATGGCGATCGCCCCCACCGCCACCATCTCGAACATCAGCGGCTGCTTTCCGTGCATCGAGCCGATCTACAAGAACATCTACGTCAAGGCCAACATCTCGGGCGAGTTCACCGTCGTCAACCACTACCTGGTCGCCGACCTCGAGCGCCTCGGCTTGTGGAACGACGAGATGCTCGAGCAGCTCAAGTACTACGACGGCAATCTGTCGCTCATCGCCGGCCTTCCCGAGCACCTCAAGGCGAAGTACAAGGAGGCCTTCGACATCGATCCGATCTGGGCCTTGAAGATGACCGCGGCGCGGGGCAAGTGGATCGATCAGAGCCAGTCCCACAACGTCTTCATGAAGGGCACCTCGGGCAAGCTCCTATCCGAGATCTACCTCACCGCCTGGAAGCTCGGGCTCAAGACGACGTACTACCTGCGCACCCTGGCCAAGACCCAGATCGAGAAGGCGACCTTGGACGCCGCCAAGTACGGCTACACCCAGAAGCGCGACTATGCCAAGCCGGTGGCCGCCGGCGGCGAACGGGTCGAAGCCGCGCCCCCCATCGGCGCCCGCAGCAACGCCCGTCCGCCCGCCGTGGCGGTGGCCGAACCCCACCTCTGCCGCGTCGAAGATCCGGAATGCGACGCTTGTCAATAAGAAACCGCGAACGAGGAGATCGACTGCGATGACGATCATCAACAACAACAAGACGGATCCCAACAAGATCCTGCCGATGAAGTACCTGTGGGCGCGGGAGCATTACAAGGCGGGGGTGAGCAACAACTGGACGCCGGAAGAGATCTCGATGCAGAAAGACGTCGAGCAGTGGAAGTCCGGCCGCGTGCTGAGCGAGGAGGAGCGACGTCTGATTCTATGGAATCTCGGTTTCTTTTCCACCGCCGAATCCCTCACCGCCAACAACCTGGTGCTGGCGGTCTACAACCACGTCACCAACCCCGAAGCGCGGCAGTACCTGCTGCGCCAGGCCTACGAGGAGGCGGTGCACACCGACACCTTCATCTACTGTTGCGACACCCTGGGGCTCGACCCGGACGAGGTGTACAACATGTATCAGACCATCCCCTCGATCAAAGAAAAAGACGACTTCGTCGTCGACCTCACCCGGTCGGTGCTCGATCCCGCCTTCACCACCGAGGGGACGGAGAACATCCAGCGGTTCCTGCGCGACCTGATCGGCTTCTACGTCATCATGGAGGGGATCTTCTTCTACGCCGGCTTCGCCATGATGCTGGCGCTCAAGCGGCAGAACAAGATGGTCGGCATCGGCGAGCAATTCGAGTTCATCATGCGCGACGAGTCGATCCACCTGGCCTTCGGCTGCGACCTGATCAATACCATCAAGGCGGAATTCCCCGAGGTGTGGACGAGCGAGTTCAGGACCGAGGTGGCGGAGCTGATCGACCGGGCGGTGGTGCTGGAGCAGAAGTACGCCTACGACGCCTGCCCCAAGGGCCTCCTCGGCCTCTCCGCCGAGCAGTTCGCCCAGTACGTCGACTACATCGCCGACCGCCGCCTCGAGCGCCTCGGGTTGCCCAAGCGCTTCCATCACGAGAACCCCTTCCCCTGGATGTCGCAGGCCACCGACCTGGTGAAGGAGAAGAACTTCTTCGAGACCCGGGTCACCGAATACCAGATCGGCGCCACCTTGGAGTGGGATTAGGGCCGGAGCACACCGCGATCTGCCGCAGCCATGGGCATGGCGTCCTCCGGCATTGGCGGGCCGTCGGCGGCGGACGGCCCGCCATTTTTGTCTCGTCGCGTCAGGCTGAGGGTCCCGGGGTTCCGGCGGCGAGCGGGAGGCCGGCGAGCCGCTGGTCCCGGCGGCGCCCGGCGGGGATTCCGCCGCCCGCGACGGCGCCGGTTTGACCTGGGCTGCGCCCTCGGCCTATCCTTTGCGGAACGGCCGGTGGCCGCCGAGGGGATTTTCGTGCGGGATTGCTAGCGATGCTCAATTGGCTGCAAGGCGACGACGTCAACGCTCTCATCGCCAAGAAGCACTACCGGCGGGCGCTCAAGCTGCTGGAGCGGCAGTTGAGGGAGAACCCGCGCAGCGTCCAGTTGCGGCTGCTCAAGGCCGACGTGCTGAGTCGTTTGGAGCGCGACGACGAGGCGGTGGAGGTTCTGCGGCCGATGGTCGATGAGTTCGTCAGCGACGGCTTCGTCGCCAAGGCGATCGCGGTGCTGAAGAAGATCCAGCGCATCGAGCCCGAGCGCGGCGACATCGCCGACCAGCTCGCCGCTCTGGTCCAGGGCCAGCAGGTGGCGACCATGCCCAATCCCGACGTCCCGCTGATCCGCGCCGTCGAGACCGACGGCGAGCTGGTCAGCCAGGTGCCGGGCACCGCCGGCGACGCCCCGCCGACGCCGCTTCCCGGCACCTCCGAGATGGTGCTGCCCGAGCGCTGGTTCGAGCAGGCGGCGACCCACCGCGACGATTTCCACTGGTCGCCCCTCTTCAGCGACTTCTCGCGCAGCGAGCTGGCGGCGGTGATCGGTGGCCTGCGCCTGCTGGTCAAGTACCCCGGAGCGATCATCTTCACCGAGGAGGAGCCGGGGGACAGCCTCTTCATCCTCTCCACCGGCACCGCCCGGGTCTACCGCCGCGACGCCATCGGCCACAACCGCCAGATCGCGATCTTGAAGGAGGGGGAATTCTTCGGTGCCGCCTCGGTGCTGCGCGGTGCGCCGCGCACGGTGACCGTCACCGCCGCCACCGAGTGCGAGCTGCTGGAGCTCGACCGCATCACCTTCGACGGCATCGCCGCCGCCTATCCGCGGGTGCGCGAGCTGGTGCAGCAGTTCTACGACCAGCACCAGGCGCACGGCGGCATCGACGCCTGACGCCCGGCTAGCCGTCCTCGCCGCCGAGCTGGGTGGCGTAGACCACGTAGGCCTTGTTCACCAGACACACCCGGCCGTCGTCGCCGTCGATCTTGAGGAACTGCTCCTCGAGATCGTTCAAGAGATCGAAGAGACGGCTCTGATCCGGCGGCAGGGGTTTGACGATCGTGCCCTCGATCAGCGAACCGTCCATCATGTGGAGCTGGCAGGAAAGAGCGGTGGCTCCCTCGTGCGGCAGGGGCGGGTCCTCGCGGTACTCCACCCGCACGATCGCCGAGCGTTTGTAGAAGCGGACCTCGTCCGGCCGGCGGCGTTTGACCACCACGAAGGGCCGGTCCTCGTTCAGGATCTCGAGGGGTTGCTGCTCGCCCGGGAAGCGGGCGCTCTGCAGATGGACGAAGAGCGCCCCGACCAGCCGCCCGTGGGGATGGATCCAGAGCTCGACCTCCTTCAGCTTCTTGGGGATCTTCCACTGCGCCGACATAGGCTCTCCTCTCTCCCATCGCACCCGGCGGGCGCCGTCAGGGGGTCTTCTTCTCGACCGGCGGCGCCTCGCGCTGGTCGGCCAGCGCGCGCCGCAGGCGGGCGAAATGCCCGCGATCCCGCGCTCGGGCGTAGGCTTCCTCGACGGTGATCAGGCGCTCGTCGACCAGTTTGCGCAGGGCGTGGTCGAAGCTCTGCATGCCCTGAAGGGCACCCGCCTGGATGACGTTGGCCAGCTGGTCGATGCGCCCTTCGCGGATCAGATTGGCGGCCGCCGCGTTGTTGATCAGCACCTCCACCGCCGCCACCCGGCCGTCGCCGTCGCCGCGCGGGATCAGCACCTGGGAGGCGACCCCGGTCAGCGAGGTCGACAGCATACTGCGGATGTAGGCCTGCTCGCCGGCCGGGAAGGCGTTGATGATGCGGTCGACGGTGGCGACGACGCCGACGGTGTGGAGCGTCGCCAGCACCAGCGCCCCCATCTCCGCCGCGGTCACCGCCAGGCGGATGGTCTCCAGGTCGCGCATCTCGCCCACCACCAGCACGTCGGGATCCTCGCGCAGGGCGGAACGCAGGGCGCCGGAGAAGCTGGCGCAGTGCCGGCCGATCTCGCGCTGGCTGATCAGGCTCTTGCGCGACCGGTGGACGATCTCCACCGGCTGCTCGATGGTGATGACGTGCACCGCCCGCTCGCGGTTGATCTGGTCGACCATGGCGGCGAGGGTGGTGGTCTTGCCGGAGCCGGTCGGGCCGGTGACCAAGACGAAACCGCTGTGCATGCGGCACAGGCTCTCCAGCACCGGCGGCAGATGCAGCTCCGCCAGGGTGTGCACCGCCTCCGGTACCACCCGCAGCACCACCCCCAGCCCGCCGGCGTGGCGGAAGGCATTGACCCGGAAACGGGCCAGGGACTCGGCCTGGTAGGAGAAGTCGACCTGGCCCTTCTCGGCCAGGGTCTCGCGCGCCGCCGGCGGCAGGATCTCGGCCAGCAGCTCCTCGGTCTCCGCCGCCGTCAGGGAACGGTACTGGACCGGTACGATCTCGCCGTGCACCCGCAGGCGCGGCGGATTGCCGGAGATCAGGTGGAGGTCGGACCCTCCCTGCACCACCACCAGCTTGAGGAAGGTGTCGATGCGGGCCACGATGACGTCCTCCGGCCGCCAGCTCAATGACCGCCGACGGCCAGCGGCGGCAGCATCGACGGGTCGGTGACGAAACGGCGGAAGCGCCGCTTGTCCTCGGCGAAGAGGAAGGCCTCGTCAGGATCGATCTCGCCCGCCTTCACCGCCCGCTCCAGGGCCTGGTCCATCAGCTCCATGCCCTGCGCCTTGCCGGTGCGCAGCTGGTCGGGGATGAGGAAGATCTTGCGGTTCTGGATCAGGTTGGCGATCGCCGGCGTGTTGACCAAGATCTCGACCACCGCCCGCCGCCCCCGCCGGTTGCGGGTGCGCGCCAGGCGCTGGCTGATCACCCCGCGCAGGTGGTGGGCGAGGAGTGCCGCGCTCTGCGATTTCTGCTCCCCGGGCATGACGTCGATGATGCGGTCCAGGGTCTTGGCGGCGGAGGTGGTGTGCAGGGTTCCCAGCACCAGGTGGCCGGTCTCGGCGGCGGTCAGCGCCAGGGCGATGGTCTCGAGGTCGCGCATCTCGCCGACCATGATCACGTCCGGATCCTCGCGCAGGGCGGCGCGCAGGCCGTCGGCGAAGGTCTGCAGGTGATTGCCGACCTCGCGCTGGACGATCAGCGCCCGCTCGCTGGCGTGGCGATACTCGATCGGATCCTCCAGGGTGATGACGTTGAGCTTCTTGGTGCGGTTGAGGTGGCCGATCATCGCCGCCAGGGTGGTCGACTTGCCGGTGCCGGCGGCGCCGGTCACCAGCACCAGCCCCTGGCGCTCGTTGGTCAGCCGCTGGACCACCGGCGGCAGGCCGAGCTCGAGCAGGCCGGGGATCTTGCTCGGGATCACCCGGAAGGCGGCGCCGGGGCCGCCGACCTTGCGGAAGACGTTGACCCGGAAGCGCCCCAGCTCGCCGCCGTCGTAGGTGAAGTCGACGTCCTCGCCGGCGGCGAAGCGGCTCTTGAGCGGCGCCGCCAGGATCTCGTCGATCAGGTCGCCGGCCTCGTCGCGGCTCAGGGGGTGGAAACGGATCGGGCTCAAGGTACCGTGCAGGCGCAGCAGGGGCGGCATGCCCGCCGCCAGGTGGAGGTCGGAGCAGCCGTCGGTCTCCCGCGCCAATTGCAGGAAGGCGTCGAGGCGCGCCATCAGTCCTCCACCACCTCCACCGTCTCCAGCTCCCGCGCCAGCTCCTCGACCCCCTGGTGGCGGTCGGCGGGGTCGCGGGCCATCGCCTTCAGGATAATCCGCCCCAGGCTCTCGGGGAGGCTGGGCTCGACCTGGTGCGGCGGCACCAGCTCGCCGTCGAGGTGTGCGAGCAAGAGGGCCAGGGGGTCGTCGTTGTGGTACGGCAGGGAGCCGGTGAAGAGCTCGTACATCATCACCCCCAGGCTGTAGACGTCGGTGCGGGCATCGATCTCCCGGCCGCGGATCTGCTCCGGCGCCATGTAGGCCGGGGTGCCGACCAGGAGGCCGCTGCGGGTCAGCCGGTTGGTCACCCGCACCACCGCCGCCGCCAGGCCGAAGTCGACGATCTTCAGCTGGTCGCCTTCGCCGATCAGGACGTTGCCCGGCTTGAGGTCGCGGTGCACCACCTCCTCGCGGTGTGCGACCGCCAGGCCGCGGCACATGGCGCGCACCAGATCGAGCGCCCGCCGCCGCTCGAGGCGTTCCTGCCGGCGCAGCTCGGCGCCGAGGGAGTGGCTGGCGAAGTACTCCATCGAGATGGCGAAGGTGCCGCCGAGGGCGAGCAGATCGTAGATCCGGATGACGTTCTCGTGGGTGATGCGCCGGGCATAGCGCAGCTCGTGTTTGAAGCGCTCGATCGCCACCTTGTCCTGGGCGACGTGGGGGGCGAGGAACTTCAGCACCATCCGTTCCTGGACGATCTCGTCCTCGACCAGGATGACGACCCCGAAGCCGCCGCGCCCGATCTCGCGGATCACCCGGTAGCGGCCGGCGAGCAGCTCGCCGGCCTTCAGGTCGTGCGGGTTGATCGACGGCCCGGTCGCCGCCAGGATGGCCGAGTCGCCCGGCGGCACGGGCGGCGCGACCGCCGGAACGGTCAAGGACGACGGCGTCTGATCCTGCCGCACGTGCTCGAATCGCTCCTCCAGGCGGGCGATGGCGCCGGCCACCCTGGGTTCGATCCCGGCGTCGTCGAGGCGTTCGTGAAAACGCCGCAGGGCGCGGGCCAGATCGAGGGCGCGACGCCGGTCGGCGAGGTCGACGGCGACGTCGACCAGGGCGGCGGGGTCGCCGGCGGCGCCGCTCTCCAGCCAATTGACCAGGGCCGGCACCGCCCGCGGGTCGCCGAGAGCGGCGAGCGCCGCCACCACCGGCGCCTCCAGCTCCCCGCCCGCCAGCAGACCGACGAGGGTGGACAGCGCCCGCCGGTCGCCGAGCTCCCCCAGCGCCACCACCGCCCCCGCCCGCGCCGCCGGCTCGCCGTGCTCGAGGCGGCCGAGCACGAGGTCGAAGAGCCGCGGATCGTCGAGCCGGCGCAGCAGGGTGATCAGGGTCTGGCGCAGCTCCGGCTCGGCTTCGGCGAGGAGCGGCAGGGCACGATCGAGCACCGGGCTGGGGCCGAAGGCGGCCAGGGCGTCGGCGGCGCGCTCGCGCACCCACCAGTCGTGATCGTGGAGCGTCGCCATCAGGGCGTCGAGGGCCTGCGGATCGGGCCGTCGGCGATTGAGGATCTCCACCGCCGCCCGCCGGATGCTCTCGCTGCCCTCCTCGAGCAGCGCCACCGCCCGCTCGCTCACCTGCGGGTCGTCGCTCGCCACCAGCGCCTCGAGCGCCTTGCCCTGGATCACCATGTCGGGATCGCGCAGCAGCTGGAAAAGGGCCGATACCGGGGTGGGGAGGGGCTGGGTGATCAGCGCCGCGAGGGCTGCCAGGCGTACCGACTTATGGCCGTCGCCGAGCACCAGGCGTACCAGATTGGCCTGCACCTCGTCGCTGGGAAAGCGCCCCAAGGTCTTCACCAAGCCGGCGCGTACCGCCGGGTCGGGGTCGTCGAGGCAGCGGGTCAGCTGCGGCACCAGGGCCGGCGTCGCCGCCTGGTAGATCAGGGTGAGGACGGCGCTCTTGGCTTCCTCGTCGACCTGCTCCAGCAGGCGCAGGAGCTCGGCGCCGCGCAACCTGCCGGCGTGTTGGGCGAGCAGCTGGCCGAGGAGCGGCTTGGGACACTCGGGATCGCGGAAGAGGTCGAGCAGCAGGTTGGGGTCGTAGCGCTGCGAGCGGGTGAGCACCTGCGCCACCCGCCGGGCGACCTCGGCGTCGCGATGGCACAGACCCTGGCAGAAGGCGGGCAGCGCGTCGTCGGAAACCAGATCGGCGAGCAGCCCCTCGATCACCGGCCGCTGGGCATTGCGGGCCAGCGCGTCGACCAGCTTGGGGATCGCCGGCCTTCCGATCTGCCCGATCCTCTGCACCGCCTGGCGGACCTCCGGCGTCTTCGCACCGGGGGCCTTGAGGATGGCGGAGATCGCTCGGTCAGCCTGTATCTGGTCCAACCAACTCATCGCACGCTCATCGCGGGCGAATGCGCCGGAGCCCTTGCGTCCGGCGCCGTTCGACCGCCGTCGCGATCACCCTCTGCTCTCATTGCGGCCTGGCCGCATGGTACCGAGGATAGCCGACGGCGCATAACAGCGCCCGTTACGACGGCGGAGCGGGTGGAGGGGACCTACTTCTTGATCACGGCGCGTGCCATGTCGGCGGTGATGGTCATGCGGTAGCCGCCGCCGTCCAGCCTCTCGAGCGCCGGGTGGTTCCAAGGATCGAACTCCAGCGGATTGATGATCTCGCTGACGATCGGCCGCAGGGCGCGGGCGCCGGTGCGGCTGTCCTTGGCCGCCTGCTCGGCGATCAGCGAGGCCGCCAGGTCGTCGATGGTCAGCTCGATGTCGATCACGCGGAAGAATTCCTGCGCCCGCACCAGGGGGGAGTCGAAGGACTTGAGCAGGATCTGGCGCAGGACGTCGATCGACAGGTCGTCGAGCAGCACCACCTTCTCGAAGCGGGCCATGAATTGGGGCACCATGCCGAAGGTGAAGAGATCGCGCATCTTCAGCGATTCGGCGAGGGAGAAGTAGGTCTCGATCCGCACCTGGCCCTCGGCGGTGCGGATGGTCTTGGTCTTCAGCTTCTCGCCGCTGCCCGGCTTGGTCACCCGGGCGTAGACCTGGTCGTAGAGCCCCTCGAAGGCGCCGCCGCAGATGAACATCATGTGCTTGGTGTCGATCTCCAGGGTGACCAGCTTCTCCTCGCCGTCGACCCAGGCGTGGACCGGGTAGGCGAGCTGCTCCCCCTCCATCAGGGTGAGCAGGCCCTGTTGCAGGACGACCCCCAGGGCGTTGGGCTTGCCGGCCAGCACCGACGACATCTTGTCGATCTCGTCGACGCAGATCGTCGCCCGCTCGATCGCTTGCTTGAGCCGTTCGGGGCTGGGCTCGGGGCCGGCCACCGACCGCGCCCGCTGCTCGACCGCCTTGAGCAGGCGATCGGGGCGAAACTCCAAGCGGTCGGCATCGACCAGGAGGTTGGCGTTGATGATGGTGACGGCGCGGAAGGGCTGGTACTCGGGCACCTCGTTGTAGAGCCGCTGGATGTTGTTCATGATCGTCGTCTTGCCGGTGCCCGAGTTGCCGATCATCAACAGATTGCCCGGCACCTTGCCGGTGGTGTGCTTGAAGATCGCCACCGCCACGTAGCGCAGGGCGCGGTCCTGCCCCAGCACGCCGCGCTCGAGCTCCTGCAGAATCTCCGGCGGCCGGATCTGCTCGCAGGGGCGCAGGCCGGCGGCCGGGGCGTCGGCGGTCGGGGGTTCGGCGAGGGCGGCGTTGGAATCGGCTGCTGGCGACATAGGCTGCTCCACGGGATCGATAAGGCGCTGGGCGCGCGCCGCGCGCCCGATGGTATCGCGTCGCCTTTTGTACGCAACAGCGCCGCCGTGCGTCCACGCCGCCGGCCCGCGGGAGGTGCGCCGACCCTGAGAATCGGCGCACCTCCCGCGGGCACAACCGCGCTCTCCGTCCGTGAGCCCCGACGGACGGTCGGCGGCGGCGACAGCGCGGGGTCGCAGAAAGGGGAAAGCGACCCACGTCGGTGGTCTGGCGATCGAGATGCTGGCCAGCGCCCCTCATGTCGTCGTCCGTTCAACCTTAATCCTCGCCATGCCGCGGCTGCTTCGTGGGGGAATGAGAAAAGCAAGGGACGTGCCAGGCGGGAGACCGGCGGCGGCCGCCGCCGGCGGTGTCCCTGGCATGTCAGCGCCGCCGCCGGCGGTGCCATGACGCGTCAGCCCGCGGCGGCCGGTGGCGTGGTACCATGCCGCGATCGCACAGCTCGTCAGCTGGGTACGCGAGCCGCCGAACGAGAGGGAGAGGCTGTGATGGCCGAGGAGAAGCGAGCCCGCAAATCGCCGGTAGCGATGGCCTTGATGCTCGTCTTGGCGTCGGGTGCGACCTGGGGACAGGAGCCGGCGGTGGAGAAGCGCTGGCGCATCGCGGTCGAGGCCAAAGCCCACCTGCGCAGCAGCGACGACGTCGTCCTCGGCACCCGCTTCGCCAACCCGGTGAAGCCGCAGGAGAACGTCCGCCTGCGCACGGTCGATCCCGGGGATCACCTCGAGGCGTCGGCCTTGACCCTCTTCGTCGACGTCGCCTTGGACGCCGCCGACCGCATCCACGCCCACACCAGAATCGACCTCATCGACCGCTACGACCGCAACCCCACCGCTACCGGCGACGAGCTCGACGTCGACGAGGCTTGGGTGCGTTTCGGCCGCGAGGTCGAGCCCGGGGAGCTGCCCGAGGGCCGCGGCGTCTACCTCAAGATCGGCAAATTCCCCAAATTCGAGCGCCAGGACGACCGCCACCTGGAGAGCTACGGCCTGCTCAGCACCGCCTTCAACCGCCAGGAAGACGTCGGTCTCGAGCTCGGGGTCGACCTCAGCCGCCACCTCTACCTCAAGCTGCAAGCCACCCAGGGCAACCCCGTCTTCTTCCGCGATCCCACCGCCCTGGCGGGGGACAACGGCACCCCCGAGACCCTCGACCCGCAGCGCGGGCCGCGCCACGGCAGCGGCCTGGCGATCGTCTACGACGCCGACGTCCAGGGCTTCGACCTCGACCAGCCCGAGCTCGGCGCCGGCCTCGGCCTGCGTTTCGGCGACGCCGCCGGCAACCGCGCCGCCGACCTGCTGCTCTGGGGCTACCGCCGCAACCTCGCCGAGTCGGTGCCCATCGAGGGCAGCTTCTACGGCGGCGACCTCGACTTCCTGCGCGGCCCCTTCAACCGCTTCCCCTTCCCGGTCTCGGGCGACGACAAGCGCGAGGTGGGGGCCAACCTGTGGCTCTACTGGGGCGGCTTCTCCTTCTTCGGCCAGTACGTCGACCAGGACCTGGCGGGCCTCGAGCGCAGCGGCTTCGAGGGTGAGTTGGCGTGGCGTTTCGAGCTCCCCCTGCTGTGGGCCGCCGGCGGCAAGCAGCTGCTCTCCGCCATCCAGCCGGCGGTGCGCTTCTCCCGCCTCGATCCCGACTTCCCCATCCCCGCCGTCACCCCCTCGCCGAGCTTCGGCTGGACCTGGGAGAAGCTCGACGTCGGCCTCCGCCTCACCCTCTGGGGCGGCGTCGACCTCACCGTCGAGCACGCCCGCAACCAATTCGTCGTCCGCGGGCGCAA